>CAZLDH010000120.1:0-8825 GCA_964558275.1 uncultured Chitinophagaceae bacterium | reverse complement strand
ACTTCTGCTTTCCTTTTAAAATTAATCTTTTTATTGTATTTTGCAAAGTAAAGGTAGGTGGGGTTGATTGGTTGAATTGTTGATTGGATGATTAAGTTGAATTGTTGAAAAATTTTATCTTAATCATCTAACCATCTAACCATCTAACCATCTAACCATCTAACCTACCTAATATTCGGATTGTCATAATTCATGTTTGGTTTCATGATAAAAACCTGACGAAAGCGTTTGATTGCCTTTTTAATATCTACAAGTAATTCATAATCAGATGCATTACGAACAAAATAATAATTTGGGTTATACCATATAAGGAAAGCATTTAAAGAATCTCCTTCCAAATGAAAAAGCTCGGTAATTTTTTTAGGCTGCACTCTGGATTGTACGTATTTTCGTTGTTCGTGTTTTTTGTAGGCTTTTTGAAATTTCCAAAGGCGTTTTCTTTTTCCGCTGATGGCGTCGAATAATGCGCTAATAGGGTGAGATACTGCGCCCCAGCCATTCACTTTATTCTCATTTAGTGGGGTGGAGAACCATTTTCTCCGCGCTAAAGAATCTCGGCGATAGTTGGGCTTTTCTCCATAAATGTCTACCGGTTCAAAGCTATATTTCATTTCCTTGAGCTGGATATTGATTTTCTGATTGCTATAAACAGCATTTACTCTAATAGTATCGCTCACGTAACCGATGTAGGTAAAAACAATACGATTGTAATTTTCTGCTTTGATTTTATATCGACCGCTACTGTCTGTTATGGTACCTGTTCCCTGATTAATGTTATATACACTCACGCCTGTAAGTGCTTTATTATTCTTTTTATCTGTGACTGTCCCTATGATAGAAACTTTACGTTGTGATACCGCTAATTGCGGAAGAAACAAGTAAATAGAGAATAATATTAGTGTATATTGTAAAGTATATTTCATCTTCGTCGGTCAAACGTACTATATTTCAAAGATGAGAAAAAATTTTGTTTTTAATTTCACAAAAATTTTTAATTTTTGAAGCCTGCAAAAGTATGCAAATGGAGGTGATGATTCCCTTTTTTCAAGAAAAAGCTTACCTTCATCTGCAATAGAATAATAGGTTATTACAGATGGTTATAGATATTCTTTTTTTAATAATGATGATACTTGCAATCGTGAAAGGTTGGTCTAAAGGCTTTATTGTAGGCATCTTTTCTCTTATTGCGTTGATTGTTGGTTTGGCGGCGGCCATTCGTCTATCCACAGAAGTAGGAACTTATTTTGAGACTCAGACCGGAAGCCCTAGTGTGCTTTGGCCTATAGCTGCTTTTGTTGCTATTTTTATAGGGGTAGCCTTTGTGGTGAAGTTATTGGCTAAACTTTTACAAAGCATGTTAAAAATAGTGATGTTAGGTTGGTTAAATAGAATTGTTGGCATTCTGTTTTATATTTTTGCTTATGCTATTATTTTTAGTGTAATCCTATGGGTTGCAGATCAAATTGAACTCATTCCATACAGTGCAAAAAAAAGTTCTATAGTATTTGATCGTATTGCCCAATTAGGCCCTCAGGCTATTGATGATATTTTGGGTTGGATTCCCTGGTTTAAGGACACTTTTCATCAGTTAAAGGTCTTTTTTGGCAATATTTCTCCTGTAGATTAATCAGGATTATAAAAAGAGCTACCGTTTTGGGGTAGCCCTTTTATGTAAGATTCTTGAAAAGAAAAATGCAATATTATTGAAATAGAAAAACGACTTTTGAGGGGTTAACGTCTGTTTTTACTTTCCAAATTAAATTTCCATCCTGATCAAGATGATATAAATTTCCCGGAGAAGTGTAATCCTTGGCTGCGGAGATATAGATATGCTCATTGTTAGGTTGAATATTGATCCCAAAAGGAATTTGTATTTGTTGCGCTGCATCTTTCGACAGAAAATGTTGATTGATGACTTCATTCGTTTGTGTATTAATTAGAGAATATCCTTTGGTGCTTTCATTCGTGCTGTAATTGAATGCATACTGATATACATAAAGTTTATTTTTGTAGATGGTCATGTTAGTAGCGGGTATATTAAACGCCTTTACTACCGTGTCAGCCTTTGTGTCTATGCTGTATATATTGGAAGCAATGCTGCCATAGTTACCTTTAGAAATAGCGTATAAAGCACCTGCTTCGTTGGCTACTACATTTGTCAGGTTTATACCGACATCTATTTTTTTGATTTCTTCATTAGTTTGTAGGTCAATAACGGATAAAGTACTGTCGTAATGAGGAAAATTAAACCCGCCGGAATTGGCTACATATAATTTTTGATTGGCGACAGCCAGTTGTTCGGGATTACTTCCTACCTGTATGGTATCTATAATGGCTAAAGATGCGGTATCTATAATGGCAACATATCCTTTAGAAGAAGTGGCGTAGGCTTTCCCGTCATAAAAAGTGATGTATCTGCCTTGAGGAAAATCTATTTTCTTGATTCTTTTTACAGAATGTGCATTGACTATTTCTATTTTATTGGAATTATTTACTATGATGTACATTTTCGAACCATATATTCCCAGATCATTTCCTACATCTCCTAAGCCTTTTACTATCTCCGGGTTCGCTTTATTGAACACATTGAGATACATAGAATCTTTTTCGAAATCATAATAGTCAATGGCAGCATTAGAACTTCCAAAGGTACCTTGGCAAAGTAGATAAAGTCCTTGTTCTGTTTGATTTGGTAGTTTATCTCCCGGCGTAGGTGTATCATCTTTTCGACAAGCAGAGAGTCCTGCCAGAATAAATAGGAGTAAGAGTAAAGCGCAACTTTTTGTCTTGTTGTTCATGTTCGGATTTTGTTTTTGTATTTATAAAAGATGTATAGACAGTCCGATGCGATAAGATCTTCCCGGCATGGGAAAGTTTTGTATAACATCGTAGTGTTGATTAGCTAAATTATTGACCTCGGCAGAGAGCTTAAATCCCCATTCTTTGAATTTCCATTGTTTGTTTATAGACAAATCATGGGTGTACCAGGCAGGAATGTAATATTGTTGAATATTGGAAGTTTGACTGTATCGGTCGCCGGTGTATATAAAACTGTAATTGAGGTGCCAGCTTTTCCATTCAATAGATGCGATAGCAGAGCCACTGTGTTTTGGGGAATACGGAATTTGATTTTTATATTGGTAATTCTTATTGGTCACATCCAAGGCTTCCTGATAGGTATAATTCAAGCCTATTTTTAGGAAAAATTGTTGTGCTAAGAGAAATCTGTTGTCTAATTGGAAATCTATACCTTTGATATCGACTTTTCCTATGTTAGACATGGTCCAGCGAAAGAGGTTGGTGCCCGGGGTAGCTATAATCTTGTCCGTTATAATATTATGATAGACATCTGCGGTAAACGAAATATACTTCCAAATTTTGTTTGCAAATAAGTGGTGGTAGGTAAGTCCTGCATCCCATTGTTGTATATATTCAGGTTGGAGTTTTGTGTTACCTACAAAAGTGTAATAAAGGTCGTTGAAAGTAGGCATTCGGAAGATGTTTTTATAAAATCCTCTAAGCCGAATATTGATTTTACGTATAGGTTGCCAACTGGTAGTAATGGTCGGAGTGAGTTCTGTTTTTTTACCTGCTCCGGTATATTTTTCAACTTCGTCCTTTACATAGGTTTCTAAGAGGCTTCCTTGTAGTTGGAAATATTCAAAATGAAGTTTGCTGGCAACTACAGCCTGTATGGTATGTCGTGTGGGGAAAGGAAAGTGATAAACATCGGCATTTAACTTATTCCAGTGATAGTCAACTGAAAAAACTGTTTTCCAAAAGGGGGTAATTGTAAATTGATTTGCCAGAGAAGCATAAAATGATTTATCCTGATATTGGTTTTCCAGCTTTCCCTGATTATTTGTATAGAAAGGATCGAGATAGCGGGTGTAATGATAAGCGTATTTTGTATTGATTTTTATAGCATAATTGGGATTGAATATTTTATTCCATTTTGCTTGAATAAATTGGTCTTTGTTCCAAAGGCGTTGATGGTTTTCAAAATGATTGGAGACTGCTGCACCCGGTAAGCCTCTTTTAGATTGATAGTGGTAGGCTTGTATCCGCCAGGTACTGCTATCTGGAAATTGTCCATAGAAGCCGGCTTCCATTCGCCATGCAGTGATATCCGCATTTTGGCGTATCGCACTGGTGTCAAAGGAGCCATTGGCGTATTGGAAGGGATATCTCCCGTTGGCGGTGGTATATTCTGTCGATAGGCTGCTGCTGATGTTGGTACTGATTTTTTGCTCCCAATTGAGGCTTGGGTTGAGTAGTCCGAAAGAACCAGTTTGAAAGGAGGCTTTCAGATTTGTTTTATTGTTCTTTTTGAATGTGGGAACCTTGGTTTCTAAGTATAAAGTAGCACCTGAAGCAAAAGCCTGCGCCGGTTGAAATAAATTGTTACTTTGTGCTTGATATAATTTAATTAGACTGATGTTTTGAAGTGATATTCTACCTAAATCAACTTGTCCGTTTTGGGCATTTCCTAGTGGCATCCCGTTGTAAAATACGGTGGTATGATGAGAACCCATACTGCGGACATTCATCGTTTTTAACCCGCCTATGCCGCCATAGTCTTTGAGTTGTGTACCGGAAAAGTAGCGAATAGCATCTGCCACAGAAAGGTTATTCAGGTTTTCTATACTTTCTTTATCCATAATTTGTACCGGCATTGGTGATCTTAATTCCTTGTCATGAATTTTTCGAGATTGAATGAGCACTTCTTTTAATTGATAATCGGGGAGTGTGTCAATGAATGACCTTCTGAGTAAGGAGGTATCTTCGAAAGAATATGCTTTTACCTTTCCTAAGGATAAAAGAAGAATACCAATGATAAAACCCAGGTAGCGTTGCAAAATAATTTTATTTTAAATTTCATCTCAACTCTCAATAACCGGGGGAAAAGGGCAGGAGGGGATACAATAATATCCTGCTCCGACTTCAATCCCCGAAAGTCTTTGGAGTATATTATGCTTTTGGCAGGTCTTCTGGCTTGCTCCCCCTTTGCTTAGCCTTCCCATTCAGCTTCAGATGAACAGTGACTATCAAGTATAGCCGGGTTGTAGAGCATACAGTTGCGGGTCAGCTCCGGATTTTTACCGGATTCCCTTTTCATTTATAGTTATGAATTGCTATAAAAACCAAATGCAGCCACAAAGGTACGTATTTTTGTGATTGATTGGATGTGGAATAGATGGATTGAATACATTCCCGTACCAATATTTCTGGTTTGGGAGGAGAGGGATTTTACTCTAATTTGAAAAGAAACGATCCATCTGAAATAATACGGCATAAATCAATAATGTACCAAAAATAAGCATGCTAATAGAGGCTATTTTATTGAGTATAGAGACTGTTTTTAGTGTTATTCTATGACGGATTTTATCGGCAAAAAAAACTTTGGTTATATCCGCAGTGAGTACGAACACCAGTGCTGTAATGAAAAGTATAATGCGATGATTAGCGGAAAGTGCACTATTGGCAGTACAAACTCCCAACCATAAAATGAGAACACCCGGATTTAAAGTATTCATCAAAAAACCGGATAGCCATATTCGAAAAAAATGACCCTTATTGGCTTTGATTTCTTCTTTCCGATCCTCCTCTCCCGATTTTATCGTTACATCTTTAAAGAAGAGACCATAAACACCAATGATAATAAGGACAATACCTCCTGCAACACCGATGATCGTTTTAAGTCCGTCTAATTCATAAATGAAAGCAGTAGCCACATTCCCTAAGATGACATACATGATATCACTGGCGGAAACGCCTGTTACAAAACTTAATCCGGCTTTAAATCCATCATTAATGCTGTATTTGATAATCATAAAGATAACAGGTCCCATCGAAAGGGAAATAAATAGCCCCAGGCCCAATCCTGCAATAAAAGAGGTTAGCATACTTTGATTGAATCGGTAATCCTTTTTTTACATGGAAGAATCCCTCTAAAAAAGGGCAAGTTAATAAAAAAAGTAAATGTTTTATCCCAATTTATATATTTAGTCGAAACATGTTTTTGATTATCAATATAAAGTATTTATATTTATACTTTTATTTAAAGTAAAATGTGAAATATGGAATTATTTTCTTCATTGACGTTGTAGAAAATTTCAGGATGTTAACTTCCGGATTTATATTTGCATTTTACCTATGGTAACCAATATATTAACCTATTGATGATCAAAAATTACTCCCTTTTTGCGATTATCCTTTTGTTGAGCTTTTGGCATGATGCTCATGCTCAATATGATATTCTTTTGCATCATCCTTATGCCGAAGAAATAGCACCTTTGAAGAATTTATATGCCGAATTAATGCAACTTGATTCTGCAGCAGCTTATGCTAAGTCGCAGAAAATTAAGGATTTTGCTTACGATTATGCTGATGAAAGTTTGGCTCTGGAGATGAATCTGTTTTGGGGTAGTTATCTGGCAGACAAGTGTGAACGTTACCAAAAGAGTCTGGAGCTATTAACAAATACTACAGCTCAGGCGACAAAAAAAGAGTATCTCCCAATTGCCATTCGGGCACATAAAAAACAAGCCTCCATATATTGGTATGACTTAGAAGATTATGTGAATGCTTTTGTACATTTTCGAGAGATGGCAAAACTTTTGAAACAGGTAACATCCTTGTCGTATCCTGATAAAGTGCTGGATTTGAAAATGATAGGCAAGGCGTATTATGCTTTTAAAGATTACAAAGGTGCTATTCGCTATTTAAATGCGGCGACTGTTATACATGAAACGGTTTATAATAGTTGGGCTTTAGCTGATGTGATGAATACTTTGGGATTGTGCTATCAAAAATTAAAAAAGTATAAACAGGCCAATGAATGGTTTACTCGGATTGATTCTTTAGAAAATGATTCAACTAAAAAAGCTTGGTTAACGAAGACACGGGGAAACATGGGGCAAAGTTTTTACCAGTTAGGGCAATACCGAAAAGCGATTCCGCTCTTAAAGAAAGATTATAAACATGCAGAAAAGAAAAAGAATTGGAAACGTAGTGCAGCTGCATTAATTTCTCTGGCGGAGATTAATTTGAAACGAAATAATTTATTGACCGTTAAGGAATATCTGCAAAAAGCACGTCGTTATATTTCTATCTCTGAAGCTTCCAATCAGTTGAGATTATGGTATCCTGTGATGAGTAAATGGTGTAGTGCCAAGGGGCAATTCACGAATGCTACATTGTATTTAGATTCTACCATTGTGGCGATTAAAAATTTTGATGCAAAGTATAGTAGTTTAAAAAGTATTAAAGCGCAGCAGAGAATTAATATGCAGCATCAACAATTAGGAAGAACGCGTCTGATAGCAGAAAATAATAGTGAGACGGCGAGGAATAATTTATGGATTGGGGTTTTTATTTTTGTTTTATTGCTTTTGCTTTTTCTCCATTATAGACAATATAGACGTATGTCTAAAAGGCGATTACAATTAAAGAATACGAAGCTCTCCTTACGCGAAAGTCAGCATAAAATTGAGAAGGCTTCCATAGAATTAGAAAACTTTACAAAAGAAGTTGTAAGAAAGAATCAAATCATTCAAGATTTGAAAAAGGATGCCCAGGCAATATCCTGTAGTGTACGCCTGGAAACATTAAGACAGCAGTCTATATTGACGGAAGAAGACTGGGAACAGTTTAAGCATCTCTTTGAAAAGGCATATCCTGGGTTTATGGGAAAAGTAAAAGACAGATATCCTCAAATTACACCATCCTTACTTCGGTACCTGACATTGTCAAAATTGAAACTTTCCAATAAAGAAATGGGGCATATGTTGGGAATATCTTCCAATAGTCTGCAAGTAACCCGGTATAGATTGGTGAAAAAATTGAATCTAAGCGCTGAAAATCCTGTGGAGAATTTATTGAATGACTTGTCCTAATAGAGGCTGGAAAATTTACGATATAATATTTAGAAGAGCATATAAAATGAAGCTCCATTTCTCCAAAATTACACGTTTAACATTCTGTGATATAAGCCTGAAGCTATTCGTCTAGCTGAATGTAAAAATATTATTAAATTTTAGATTCTTCATTTTGAAAGAGGAAATAAATAGGGGGTTATCCTTTATAAAGATAAAAGAGTATTTATACTTATAATATTTAATACTGTTATAATAAACTGATAATTAAGTAGTAATAAACTGTAAGTGTTTTGTAATACTATAAATTGTAACTTTTTTATAAATAAATAAAATAGAATATTTGTAAGGATTCTGTAAGCCTGATTTTTTGTTAATCTGTAGTGAAATCTTTTATCTTTACATTGAATTATAATATATAAGTCGAATAGACAAACGTGATCAAGAAATAGAGACTGAATAAAAAATATTAATTTTTAACCTAATCCCAATCTATTGAATTAAAATCCACACTTCCTCATTTTTCCTATGAAGATTACCTAAGCTAAAACGGTAGGCGATATATTCCGGGATTTCAATGAAAAAAATGCAGTGTATTAGATGGTATAAAAAAAGAACATCTAATACACTGACTGGATAATTATATCCTTTCTCAATGTATGTGTGATTTTGAATTTTGTAGTATTCAGATTTTAAATTTTTAATGGATTTTATAATATAGAATATAATTAAGCATACAATAACATATTTTAATATGGAAGGAATAGTTAATACCAAAGGAATAAAAAAAGGACTTCATCGTGCACTTTTTGCATGCATATTGTTGCTATTGATGGCAGGTCAAAGTTTTGCACAGAATAAAATATTGGCTAACCAGGTCACTTATACCAGCGGACAAAAAGGTATTCTTTATTCTGATCCTACGGTGGAAAACCCCAATAATGCACT
>CAZLDH010000119.1:0-8833 GCA_964558275.1 uncultured Chitinophagaceae bacterium | reverse complement strand
CTGAACCATATTGCACTTTCCCTTTTTCCGGACCTTCATTGAAATTACCCGGCATGGTGGCAAACAGTTCATTGTCTGCAGGATTGACATTATACAAAATGGTTTTCCCCAACTTTTCGTTTTTTTCCAATTTATCTAAAAAAGCAGCAAGCCCACGCCCCTGCTTATAATCGCCAATAGAATCAAAACCTGTATCCGGACCAAAATTATCTAGTTTTTTGGTATTTACATTCCTTAATGGCCCCAGATGAAACTGTTGAACCCAGCCTTTGTCGTGATATTTTTTACAAAGATGAAATAAAAGCATTCCGGTAAACTGTCCTGCATCTTCATCGGACAGAGATGTTGCTCCTTTCAATACTTTTTTAAAGATGCTGTCTGTCTCTTTTCTTTTATTCAAATCAAAAGAAGGAATAAAATTTAATCCGTGATCCGACACTCTGCCCCCGCATTCATGAAAAAAATCGATTCTGGCTTCTAAAGCTTCTACCAAAGTATCAAAATCCAAAATCTGCATATCCACAACTCCCGAAAGTTTCTCAATATACTGCCTAAAGTTGCTGGTCTGAAAAATGTGCAAAACCGGATCAGGTCTAAATCCAGGTAATACGCGAACTTGAAAGCTACTTTTCTGCAGCTGCTGATGAAACTCAAGAGAATCACAAGGATCATCCGTTGTGCAAATTGTTTTTACATTATAATGACGCAATAACCCTTGGGCAGAAAATTCCGGCTTTTGCAGCAATGTATTGGCTTCCTGATAAATAGCTGCAGCATTACCTTTATTCAGATAAGTTTCAATCTTAAAAGGATCCCTAAGTTCTAAATGGGTCCAATGAAACAAAGGATTTCGTAATGTCTCCGGAACAATCTTTGCCCATTTAAAGAATTTTTCTTCGTCTGTTGCCTTTCCCGTAATATAATCTTCCTCTACGCCTAGCGTTCGCATTGCACGCCACTTATAATGATCACCTCTTAACCAAATGTCTGTCAGGTTTTTGAATTGGTAATTGTCCGCAATTTGCTGTACCGGCAGATGATTATGATAGTCTATAATCGGCATTTTCTTTGCATAATCATGATAGAGCCTTTTCGCCATATCATTCTGCAATAAAAAATCTGCCGTAAAAATATAATTACGTTTTGTATTATTGTTTTTCACACTTATTTATTATTTAGAAAAGTTTCCATTAATTCCTAATTCCAGTCCACGCAACTCTGCCAACCCTCTTAATCTTCCAATGGCAGAATAACCGGGATTTGTTGTTTTCTGTAAATCATCCAACATCTGATGTCCATGATCCGGACGATATGGGATTACAAAGCCTTGCATTTTCTGTATTTCTAATAAAGTCTTCATAATGCCATACATATCATTATCTCCATCCAAATGATCTGCTTCATAAAAACTATTATCTGTCTCTTTTATAACATTTCTTAGATGCACAAAATACACGCGCTCTCCGACCTTGTTTAAAATTTCCACCAAGTCATTATGTTTTCCTGCTCCCAATGACCCGGTACAATAGCAAAGCCCATTAGGTTTTCTGTTTACTTCTTGTAACAACCATTGAATATCTTTCAATGAACTAACAATCCTTGGAAGTCCCAAAATTTCTATTGGTGGATCATCGGGATGAATCGTCATATTTATTCCATTCTCCTCACAGGTATCCATGATTTCATTGAGAAAAAAAGCTAAGTTTTCACGCAATCCATCACGACCAATTTCTTTATAAGTCTTAATACTCCTTAACAACCCTTCTTTAGTAGCAGAAGTCTCCCCCGGTACCCCCATAAGGATATCGTCAGAAAGTTGTCGCAGCTTTGCATTATCATATATTTTAAAACGTTCTTCGGCCACAGCCAGTACTGAAGGATCATAATCAGCCTCAGCACCCTTTCGCTCTAAAATAAAAATATCGAAAACAGCTAAATCTGTCCAGTCAAAGCGTAAAGCTTTTGAACCATCCGCTAGTTCAAAATCCAATTGTGTACGGGTCCAGTCCAATACAGGCATAAAATTATAGCAAACGGTTTTTATTCCACAGGAAGCCAGATGACGCAATGTTTCTTTATATTTCTCTATATATTCTTTATAATCACCACTGCGTGTTTTAATATCCTCATGCACATTCACACTTTCTACAACATCCCAGGTTAAACCGGCAGCTTCAATCGTTGATTTTCTTTGCTTTATTTCTTCTGTTGTCCAAACCTGGCCATGCGGTACATGATGTAAAGCAGACACAATCCCGGAGGCACCTGCTTGTTTCACATCCTGTAACCTAACCGAATCTTCCGGTCCATACCATCGCCATGTTTGTTTTAATTTATTATTCACAGTAGTTGATTGGTTGAATTGTTGATTAGTTAATTAGTTAGTTAGTTAAAAAATAGCTTTTTGCTTTTTAATTTCTCTTCATCCTTACAGTTAAGACGCCGATACGTGCGCCTATTCTTGGTGGTATTTATTATTATACCGAATTACCGATTACCGATTACTGATTACCGAATTACCCTTCACACCCCAAAAAACGCATTAAATCCACCATCTACCATCACAGTTTCCCCCGTGACAAATTTCGAGGCATCACTCATTAAATAAATCACCGTACCATCCAATTCTTCTGTTTTCCCTAACCTACCATAAGGGGTTCCATTCACAATTTTCTGCGCTCGATCAGCATAACTTCCGTCTTTGTTTAGTAGCAAATCTTTATTTTGTGTAGTCAAAAAGAATCCGGGAGCAATTGCATTTATACGCATACCATCTCCATAACGTTGTGCCAGTTCAATAGCCATCCATTCTGTATAACTTTCTATAGCGCATTTTGCCATGCCATACCCCATCACACGGGTCAATGGTTTTTTCCCTGTAATAGAAGATACATTCAGAATAACACCTTCTTTTCGCTTCGCCATTTCTGCGGCAAAAATCTGTGTAGGTATTACCGTTCCATATAAATTTAGATCCAAGGCCTTCTTCAGATCACTTATTTTTAAAGAAAATAAATCCTGATCAGGCATTACTACAGATTCGGGAATATTCCCTCCTGCAGCATTAATCAAACCATCAACCTGCCCCCATTTTTCCAAAATTGTTGTTTTGGCACTTTCTACTTGCTTTTCCTCCAATACATCTGTTATTACCGCAATGGCCTCTCCCCCATTTGCTTCAATTTCTTTCACTTTTTCAGCTGCCTTTTTCTCATTTCTTCCAAGAACAGCAATTTTCGCTCCTGCATTAGCCAAAGCCGAAGCCCAAGAACCGCCAAGGACACCTGTTCCCCCTGAGATTACTATAACCTTATCTGTTAAATTAAACTGTGCTAACTTACTCATATTTATATACCATATTTATTTCAAAAAACAAACGTTAAAGAAAACGTTTGCATAAAGGTATTACATTTTTCCTTCTTTTTATAAAATTTCAGTTAAAGTTTATGAAAACAACTCACTTTTTATGTAGAAGAACGTACAATTAATTTAGTAGGAATAAGTTCTTCCTGTTGTTTTTGAACAACACTATTTTGCTGTACCAGCTGGAGTATAGCTTTTGCGGCAGCAGCTCCCATATCTGTAGGATATTGCTCTACAGAGGTCATAGCAGGTTCAATAATTTCGGTTCTCGGGTCATTAGAATAGCCTATAATTTTAATATCCTCCGGAATTTTCAATCCCAGTTTGCGTACGTATTGATGCAATTCAATGGCGGTTGTATCATTTGCACAAAAGACTCCATCCGGATAAGGTTTTGTAGAAAACAACTCCTCACAGGTTTTTACTGCATTATTTTTAGTCAGCAAATGATTAAATTTCCTATTTTTATTTAATTTTATATGGTTTCCCTCCAGTGCTTTTATAAAACCGGCTCCTCTGTCTTGATATAAATTACAAGTCTGCAAACCATTAATAAATGCAATATCCTTACATCCTTTTTCAACTAGGAAATTGCCGGCATTCCAACCACCTTCGTAATCTTTTCCACGGATAATCCGGGCAGGAAAATCTCTTGGTACACGATCATAAAAGACCAATGGGATTTGATGCTTGGTAAAAATGTCAAAATGGGAAAAATCTTCTGTAAACATGGTAGATGATACAATCACCCCATCCACTCGGGAATCAAAAAGCGTATTCACTAATTCTTTTTCCAATTCCACCGAATCATTAGATTGACAGACAATCACGTTATATCCCGAAGCATGAATTGTATTTTGAATAGCCGTAACGATAGTGGACTGAAAAAACATAGATACCCTGGGAACAATGAGTCCGATAATATCTGATTTTTTACTTCGCAAGCCAGCAGCCAAAGAATTTCTTCTATAGCCCATTTTTTGTGCCATCTTTTTTACCTTATCTTTAGTTTTCTGGCTAATATGGGGATTATTTTTTAATGCTCTGGAGACCGTGGAAGGAGATACGTGCAGTTCTTCTGCAATATCTACTATGGTACTAGAATGTTGTTGTTTCATCTAATAATTGGAATTGTAGTCGAGGATATTTTAATCCGAAAATAGCCAAATTTATCAAAAAAAGAGAATTCTATACAATTTTTCAATAAATAGATGCACCAATTAGGTCTGTTGAAGTAAAAAAAAGAAGAAAAAAAACATCATTTTAACGTGAGTTCGGTTTAATAGCGTAGCAATACATCCATTAATTTGTTTATGTTCTTGCAAACCGATAATCAAAGTATATTTATACTTTTTCCCCCATGCAAATTGTGCTAACTTTGCAGATTAAATATTTAAAAGTGTGAGTAGTTCTAAACAAAAAAAATTTCTGGATGTAAGTCTGCTCAAACGGATTTTCAGTTATGCACTTCCTTATAAAAAGCAATTTATAATTAGTGTCGTTCTCGCCGTGCTATTGGCACTCATTGCCCCTGCACGACCTTATCTCATTCAGGTAACTGTAGATAAATACATTACAAATGAGTTGGTGAGGATGGTGGTTTATATCACATTGCTCCAAATAGGTTTGCTGCTCATACAATCCTTCTTTCGCTTTGGACTCACCTATTGGTCCAAATGGTTGGGACAAGCCATCATTAAAGACATGCGCAAAGAAACCTACAATAAAATATTAGGTTTAAATCTAAGGTTTTTCGATCGCAAACCTATAGGTACCTTAACCACTCGAACAATTAATGATATTGAGGCCATTAACAATATTTTTGCCAATGGAATTATTTCTATTGTAGCCGATATTTTAATGATTTTGGCCATATTAACCATTATGCTGGTGACTGATTGGCGGCTCACCCTCATTGCCATTAGTCCATTTCCCATCCTAATCATCGCAACTTATCTCTTTAAAGAAAGCGTCAGTAAATCATTTTTCAGAGTACGAAATGCCATTTCTTCACTGAATGCTTTTGTACAGGAACATCTCTCGGGAATGTTCATCGTTCAGGCTTTTTCTTCAGAAAAAAGAGAGCATGAAAAATTTAATAACATAAATACAAAGCTTAGAGACGCCAATGTCAAAGCTGTTTTTGCCTATGCCGTATTTTTCCCGGTTGTAGAAATCGTTTCTGCCTTAGCACTTGGATTACTCGTTTGGTATGGCTCACGTCAGGTTTTATTTGAAGCCGGCTCCATTGGTGTTATCATTGGTTTCGTATTGTACATTAACATGCTGTTTCGTCCACTCAGAAGTCTTGCTGATAAATTCAACACGCTGCAAATGGGAATGGTAGCAGCGGAACGCGTTTTTAAAATACTTGACAATAACGATAAAATGCCGGATAATGGCACAAAGGCTCCCAAAGAAATTAAAGGAGATATTGTTTTTGATAAAGTCTGGTTTGCATACAAAAATGAAGAGTACGTTCTTAAAGATATTTCTTTTCACCTCAAACCAGGAGAGACCATGGCCATAGTCGGAGCTACCGGTTCAGGAAAGACAACAATGATAAGTATTCTTAACCGACTTTATGAAATTCAAAAAGGACAGATTCTAATTGATGGTATTGAACAAAAAGATTACACTTTAGATGCTTTAAGGAGCCACATGGGGGTAGTTTTACAAGATGTATTTTTGTTCTCGGGATCTATTTTAGAGAATATCACGCTCAGAAATCCGGATATCTCCAGAGCCCGTGTCATAGAAACTACCAAAATGATTGGAATGCATGATTTTATCATGCAACTGCCCGGCAATTACGATTTCAATGTAATGGAACGTGGAGGCATGCTTTCTTTGGGACAACGACAATTGATTTCCTTTATACGCGCACTGCTTTACAATCCGTCTATTTTGATATTGGATGAGGCGACCTCCTCTATAGACACAGAATCGGAGGAATTAATTCAGGATGCTACCGATAAACTCGTACATAATCGTACGGCCATCGTTATTGCGCACCGACTATCCACCATTAGCAAAGCCGATAAAATATTGGTGATGAATAAAGGGAAAATTATAGAAGCAGGAGATCATAAATCCTTATTGAATCAAAAAGGTGCTTACTATCATCTGCATGAGATGCAGTTTAAAACACGGGCAGGAGTCTAGAAAATTAATACTTCAAAAGATTTTATTCTTTTGAAATAAAAATAGGGATCATTTTCTTATAAAATGCTTTTGTAACTTTATGCCAATAAAAAATGCCTACATGACGATAAAAACGACCTTACTTACCACATTTTCTGTTTTCCTATTCTTCTTTTATGCCAACAGTCAATCTATTTATATTCCAAGAAATGTAAAAGCAGCTTACGAAAACGGCACCCGCTCAAAGGACGGCACTCCGGGAAAAAACTATTGGCAGAACCATGGAAAATACGACATTCAAATTACGGCTCTACCTCCCGACAGAACCATAAAAGGAAAAGAGCGCATCACTTATTACAATGAAAGCCCCGACACCTTACAAGAAATTGTATTAAGACTATGGCTTAACTTTCATAAACCACAATCTCCACATTTGGGGTATATGAGTTTAAAGCGAATAAACGACGGCATTCAATTAAATCAAATTAAAGTAGATGGTCAACCTTATGCTGTAAATGAGTTAAGCGGAAGTTTTACAGCCAAAGCAATCAAATTAAACACCCCGCTACAACCTCATGACTCTATACAACTCTCCATAGACTGGCAATATGAAATTTCTCTAACCAGTGGCAGAGAAGGTATGATTGATTCCACCACTTATTACCTGGCTTATTTCTTTCCAAGAGTAACAGTCTATGACGATTACAATGGATGGGATCGACTAGATTTCACAGGTTATCAGGAATTTTATAATGATTTTAATGATTATACTTTTTCTGTTACCGTTCCTAAAAATTATTTGGTTTGGGCTACCGGAAAATTCTTAAACCCGGAAGAGGTACTTCAGCCTAAATATCTCCAAAGGCTTGAAAAATCTTATGTTTCTGATGAGGTTATTCATATTGCAACCAAAGCAGATTTACTAAATAAAGAGATTACCAAACAAACACCTACTACCACCTGGCAGTGGAAAGCAGATAATGTAACTGCCCTCGCCATTGCAATAAGTAATCATTACAATTGGGATGCAGGCAGTGTAGTCATTAATGATAAGACAGGTAAACGTGTAAACATGCAAGCAGCTTATAATGATACTGCAAGAGATTTTCATCAGATGGTGGACTTTGGAAAGCAGGCCTTACGCTGGTTCTCTAACAACTCTCCCAGCATTCCTTATCCATATCCTAAAATGACAGCAATACAAGGCTTTGCCGATATGGAATATCCCATGATGATTAATGATGCCACAACAGATGACCCAGCTTTTTCTCAGTTTGTTGCGAATCACGAGATTGCTCATACTTACTTTCCTTTTTTCATGGGAACCAATGAAAGCAGATATGCCTTTATGGATGAAGGCTGGGCTACCACCTTTGAGTATCTCATCGGTATTCATCAAATTGGTAAAAAGAAAGCCGATCAATGGTATAAAGATTTCAGAGTAAAGAAATGGATTAATGACCCATCGCAAGAAGAACAAATTCCTATTATAACGCCCTCCAGTCAACTTAGAAACATGGCTTACGGTAGCAATGCCTATGTCAAACCATCACTTGGTTATCTTGCATTAAAGGATATGCTTGGAGATAAAATTTTCAAAAAATGTTTACATGGCTATATGCACCGCTGGCATGGGAAACATCCGATTCCTTGGGATTTTTTCTTCTCCTTTAATGATTTATCAGGCAAAAACCTGAATTGGTTTTGGAAAAGTTGGTATTTTTCTCATGGTTACATTGATTTAAATCTTTCTAAAACTCAAAAAAGAGGTAGAAAATATACTATATCTATCCAAAATACGGGAGGTCTTCCTATTCCTTTCGACCTTCTCATTACTTACCAGGATGGAAGTACAAACAGAAAACATTTCACATCCAAAATATGGAAGAAAAACCTGCTTCTTACACAGATTGAACTAAATTCTAAAAAAGAAATGAGTAGTTTGAAAATTGAAACAGGCATCTGGATGGATGCAAATCCTGAAGATAACGCGAAGAAGTTCTAATCCGAATTATCGATAATAACCGAATATAGTTTAACAACCATATAAATTTGCATCTACTACGTTACAAACTTCTTGTATCTACAAAAAGCTAATCCTGTTAATAATACAGGCTAATTTATCTTTCCCTTTCAGCTTTCAAAAACGCTTTTATAAATCGGCAAATGAATTTGTTATGAGCCATATTCCACAGAAACAAACCATCCTACAAGTTTCACTATAAAGAAACTTTTGATTACCTTTGTACTCAATAAGAATTTAAAGAAATTGAATGGCTAAACGTTTTGAAATTGAAATTTTAGACGAAGCTTTTGATTTTTTGGA
>CAZLDH010000118.1:0-8978 GCA_964558275.1 uncultured Chitinophagaceae bacterium | reverse complement strand
TAGTCTCCGATTGTCCAAATATTTTAAAACCAGAAATCAGTTGTTCCGCCTTATTGAGGTATTCCTCATTCTTAATTTTATCATATTTCAACCAAAGACGATACCCATTATCTGCCATTGAAATTTTTGAGAATAAGATAAATAGAGTTATTAAAAATAATTTATAATGTATATTTTTAATTTCCTTAAATTTCATACTTCTTAGGTATTAAAGCATTTTACTTCAATAACCGGGGTTTTGCTCAAGCTTAGCATCAGTATTCCTCTCAATTTCCGCCTGTGGGATTGGCCATAAATTATATTTTTTCTTCATTTCATCTCTGTAAAATGGATTACATTTTACCACTCGATCGTAAAGAACTCCTAAACGCATGAGTGTTAGCCTTCTTTTTTCTTCAATTCCCAATTCTCTCATTCTTTCGTCCAGAATATAGTCTAAATCTACCTGTGCAGGACTAACAGACGATGCCTTGGCTCGAGAGCGAACTTTATTAATATCATCTGCTGCCTTCTGCAAATCACCCAAGTCTAAATATGCTTCCGCTCGTAAGAGAAAAGTTCCGGCCAGTCGAAACATATAAGCATCTCTATAAGTCCCTCCGGCAGAACTTTTTAACAAATAAGTCGATTTGTCGGCATACAACTCATCCGGATGGTTATACGGTGTCGTTGCTTTTGTTTGATAAGCATAAAAGGAACGACTTGGCACGGTTACCCCCGAAGGAGGATCTTGAGTGCTAAAAGTATCCTTATAATAGGAAGAATTTGGATTATTAGCCACGTACTCTCTTACAAAATTATAATTGGCATTTCTGATGTCATTGTCAAAATCACTCTGCCAAATGGTATCACTAAAATAAGTAGTGGATACGCCCCAACCTATTCCTCTTCCTCCGGTATAATCACCGGTAGGCCATACAAACGGGTGTTCCCCATTCACTTTAAAATCACGAATCAAGGGCGGGATTACCCTTTCCAAATCATAGGCTCCAAAAAAGCTGTTGGTTGTGCTTCCTCCTCCCAAAACATTAGGCTCAAATTGTATGACCCATATAGCTTCCCTATTCCCCGAAGAACGATTTTGGTTTCCTCTTCTAAATAAATCCCAATAGACATCTTTATTCTCTACATTGGTTCTACTGCCAAATCTATTTTGCATCAGAGCCATTGCCGGATTATCAATTACTTTACTGGCTGCGTCTACCGCATTCTGATATTCTTCAGCAGCCAAATAAACTTCACTTAAAAGATGTAGGGCAGCAAGTCTGTTTACTTCGCCATCTTTTGCCTCAGTTATTTTCTTTAAATTATCTGCCGCAAACTTCAGATCTTCTATCACTTGATTTAAAACCTCTTTTTTAGAAGCTCGAGTAAAATCAGTTTTAGGTTCGGTAATCTCTTTGGTAGTTAAGGGAACTCCACCAAATAAATAAACAAGCGTTCTATAGGATAAAGCTCGAAAGAATCTTGCTTTTGCTTCCATTGCTGTTTTTTCATCATCGGTAAGCTGTGATTCAGGTAAGCGACTGAGAATAGTATTTGCTTCCGAAACTATTTTGTAAAGTGTATTCCAATGGGTAGAAGGGATTCTACTTGTTGGATCGTAAGCAGCAGCCATATTTGCATGCCTACTGGTAGTAGGTTGACCGGGAAAAACAATATCCGTACCAAACAAATAATCCATCACCTTTAAGTCATCCCGATTAAAAAATTCCCTACGCACGAGATAATATAGATTATTTACGGAAGCCTGAAAATCTTCATAGGTTTGAAAGGCATTTTCCGGACTTAAAAAGTCCAAAGGCTTTTCTTCCAAAAAATCTTTTTGACAGGAAACCAAAATAGTGGATATTATTAAAATTACTATTATTCGAATGCTCTTCATAACAATCTTTTTTAAAGTGTAATATTAAAACCAACAGAATAAGACCTTAATACTGGGCGTCCATTAATGGTAAGACCTTGATTTGTTTCAGGATCCCAGCCTTTCCAGTCCGTCCAGGTCAACAAGTTTTTACCACTTAAGAATATGGAAAGGTTCTTAATAGGGCTATTAGGGAAACCATCTTTAAAATTATAAGATAAAGTAACATCCTGGAGCCTTACAAAACTTCGGCTCATATAAATATTCGGGCTTATTGCAGGAGCATTTAGCGATCTCGGATTATGGGCATCTGGATTCGCAGGAGACCAATAGTCCATACCTTCAAAGTAATTGTATCGAATATTATTATCATTCCTTACAAGTGGTCTTACATTGTTTCCCAGATAACCATTTTTTCCTCCCTGAATAGAATTAATAAACACATTTAGTGATAAATTTTTATACGTAAACTTATTCAAAATACTAAAGCGATAGGCCGGTTCTTCTTTTCCTAAAATTTTACGGTCATCAGAATTAATATTTCCATCGTCATTTAAGTCAACAATGCGATAGGTTCCCGGAAGATAACCATCAGGAATATCGTCATTTATCTGATACATACCATCTGTTTCATAACCATAAATTGTACCTATAGAATGACCTATAAATAAACCACTGGATATCAAATCATCTTCTTTGCCATCCTTATCTGCATCTTTCCCTAACAATTCCAAGATTTCATTGTGATTGCTGGAAAAATTAACCGTGGTATTCCATTGAAAATCCTTATTGACTATATTCCTGCTGCTTATCGTAAGTTCAAATCCTTTATTTCTCAATTTGCCCAAATTGGTACTAATATTATCAAATCCAGTTATGTAAGGGATAGCAATATCATATAGCAAATCGTTGGTCAGATTATTGTAATAATCCAAACTTCCCTCCATGCGGTTATGAAGTATTGAGAAATCTACTCCGATATTTAATCCGACTGTCCTTTCCCATTTTAAATTGGGATTAGCCATAGAAGCCATTTCCTGACCAAAAGCTGTAGATCCTCCATTTCCAAAGATATAAGCAGGTCTTGTTGTCAATCGTGCTAAAGATTTATATCTGCTTGTCTGATTTCCGCTGACGCCATATCCTACTCGCAATTTCAATTGTTCTACAAAAGACGCTTTAAAAAATGGTTCTTCGGATAAAACCCAACCAAAAGCAGCCGACGGGAAGATACCGTATTTATGATTGGCTGCAAAGCCTGAAAACCCATCCCGCCTTACTGTTCCTGTAAATAAATATCGTCCCTTAAAATTGTAATTTAATCGTCCCATCTGATAGAGCAGGGTCTCACTCCAAGCATTTGAATTTGCATATTGATTATTTCCCTGTTGTAAATTATTATATCCCAAGGTTAAACGAGAAAAGCCTTCAGCACTTGAAGAAGTATAATCATATTTTCTTTCCATGGCTCCATAAAGAAGCGTTAAGGTGACATGATGATTGCCAAATAATCTATCATAAGTAACTATATTATCTAAAGTATAATCATAATAATTTGCATGGTGCTTATAAGCACTTCCGGTAAGTCCTGCGCCGTATTCACTGGCATAATAATGATTATTCACCCGATAATTATTCCCAAAATTCACTCTATATTTTAATCCTTTCAAGAATGGAAACTCAATTTCGGAATAAATATTGGCAAAAAAATAGTTCTTTCTGTTATAATCATCCACGTCATAGGATAAAAAAGGGTTCTTATCTAAAGTATTGAATGGGTTCGTAATTAAATTTCCATTTTCATCATAAGGGACTAATAAAGGAGACTGTCTAATTATCTCAGCTAAAGTCGGCTCAGCCCCATCTTGATTAACAAAGGATCCAAAGGACTGGATTCCAATTTTCCACCAATCTACCGGGGTTGATTCCAAATTAATACGAATACTTTTACGTTTAAAGTTATCATTTCTAATAAAAGCTTCCTGATCTGAAAGCCCTAACGATATCAAATAGGTAACTTTCTCACTACCTCCGGAAAGACTGGCATTTATTTCCCTAATTTTCCCTTTTTGTGTAGCTGCTTTCCACCAGTCAAAATCGTTGTCGAGCAAGTTCCCATTTCCATCCTTCATACTTGGATCCACTTTGCTAATTAAATCAAAGTCAGGATTAGGTTTAACATAATCAGGGGATAAATAAGCTTCATCCCAAAATAATTCCCTTATATGTTCCAGATAGCCTTTCCTTTGCATGGGTCTGAATTTTTTGGTAGGCTCCTGTATGGTATATGAACTGGAAACAGTTAAACGAGGAGGTTGATTTGGCCGACCTTTACGGGTAGTAATAAGAAGTACTCCGTTTGCAGCCTGAGCACCATATACTGCTGTAGAGCTTGCATCTTTCAATATATCAATAGATTTTATATCATCCGGATTTAAAGCAGATAAAGAACCGTCATATTGTATGCCATCTAAAATAACCAACACATTAGAATTACCGGATAATGTGTTTTGTCCTCTAATTGAGATAGAGGGGGTTTCTCCTGCACTATTAACTTGACCAACATTCAACCCTGGAACAATTCCTTGTAGGGATTGAGCAATATTAGTATTGGGAACATCTCTAAAATCATCAATATTTGCACTCGACACAGCTCCGGTCACATCTTTTTTCTTTTGTGTGCCATATCCCACAACTACTACTTCGTTTAATGATTGCGCTTCAGAACGACTTAAAGTAATATCAATAATCGACCGACTGCCAACAAACACTCTTTTTGTCTCAAAACCAATAAAAGAAATTACCAAAGTATCATTGCTACTGATATTCTCTAATGTATAATTTCCTGATTCATCCGATACCGTTCCATTAGACGTCCCCGACACACTAATAGTAGCACCAATAATAGGCTCTTGGGTTTCAGCTGATTTGATAGTTCCGCTTATTGAATTATTTTGAGCATATACATTTAAACAGAAAAATATACATAAAAAGGTTAAAAATATATTGGTTATTTTTAATACTATCTTATTCATAACAAAATTTACTGATGATTCTTTAATCCTATTAAAACCCTAAAGATACAAATTTTATTTACTTATGTAATCGATTTCATAAAAATCATTATACTAACAATATATTAACATCTTCTTATTTCATTTTATAGTTAATATAAATATAGTAACCGATTTCATTTTATACTTTCAATCTAAACATTTGGATCATTTTTTTTCAATTTATGATCTTGACAACGGGTCATTTAGTTCTTCAGATGCTTCCAAAAAGTTATTCCATATTCTACTTTGCTTCAGATTGTCATGACCGTTTCGTTTTGGAGGCTTTGATTCTTTTCCTTCTGATGCAATAAAAGCCCGAACCAAATCATAAGAACGATGAACATTCAAAGGAGTCAGAGGGCCACGAATCCAAGTTTCCCTATACCATTTGTCAAAAGGCGGTCTTTCCCCTTTCAAAATTTCTACTTCCAACTGTTCTAAAGGCTGAATAGATTGTTGAACATATTCCCATGCTTTATTCATGTCATTTTCCAACATGGCTTTGTGAAGAAGAAGAGCTGCTTGTGTAGGTCTCCAATCAAAGGATAACCCTAATTTTGTATTTTCAAAGAAAAACTGCTGTTGAATCGGACTCATCTTTGAAGATGCTGTTGAAAAATCATCCATCACTTTTTGATAGGCTTTATCTCTACTTTTCAATAAAGAAATATCTTTACTGTCCGTCATTTCAAAAGCCTCACCATTAAACTTTTTAACCAACTCTTCCAATTGATTCCATATAATATTTGAGGCAAACCAAAGTTTCTTGGGTTCATCAAGGATTTGATAATATTGGTTATAAACTTCAACAGATTTATCCACTGCTTCAGGACCAAAATATTCATTGCTCCACCAATTTACATAAGCCTCACCGGGATTCTTTTTGTTCAAAATAGAGGGAGCATCCCAAACGACATCCGAAATAAGCCGAGCTTCCATCACGTAATCTCTCAACTCGGAAACATTAATAAGCGCATATTCGGTAGCTCCTGCATCTAAAGTTCTTTGAAAAGCTTTCGTAATAGTATATGGAGAAACTATATGCGTCCCCTGTTTAGACAATCCCCATCCATACATGGCAAGATGGTAATAAATTCCATGTTTCCATTTCCCAAGGGTAGAAGGTAGATTCGGCATTCTTCCATCCATATCATCCGACCAAATAATCATCACATCCTCCGGTAAAACAAAATCATTTTTATCCGCTTCATATTTCCTCATCATTTCATCCCAAAGCGTAAACGTATAAATCGGCGGTTCTTTGCAGGGTAAAATATCCTTAACGGCATGCACTTGTTCCTCAATCACCTGATTAAATACATTGGTTTGTTCTTCCTCCGATGTTCCTTTTGGAAATCGATACGGATAATCGTTTGTTCCACGCAAACCCACCGGCCAGATACAATCCAAATCTTTATTCTCCCATACGCCTCCTCGCCAAAATTTTATCATATCTTCCTTATTCTTAAACCAATCCCAATCCGGATTCACATTCCTTTTATCTGCTAAACCGAAGCGAACAATTCCAAATGGATTGGACAACAAAATATCATAATGGTGTGAAGTATAAATCAATCCCCATTCTCCGGCACATTGCTGCACTTCATAGCGACGATGAACACGCGTATAAGGAGCTACCATATTCATTTTAAGACGCAAAGCCGTTTCAAAATATTTCTCATACCAATGAATATCTATATCTCCAATTCTCAAAGGATAACCTCCCCACTCAAAAGGACGAGGCAAAATATCTTCATCATCATGGAAAAAGCCACGATACTTGAAAGTCGGAGATGCGGCCTTATAATCCGTCTTTTTTAAAACCAAAGTTTCTTGTACTTCAGGCTTGTATCCTGTCCATAAATACAATGGATCTATTCCTAACCTTTCACTGAGTGTATATGCTGCATAGGCAGTTCCTCGAAAATCTGCCCCTATAAGCCAAACCGTATCTTTCGTGGTAATTATTTTATGTGCTTCCCATTTCCCTTTTATATCTGAGATATCCAGATTATTCGGTATTTTATCATTACCTATTGTGATTAATCGAATAGTTGGATTATTTTGTCCATTGTCAGTTGCCCATTGCGAACCTGTAACAATTTTTGGTTGGGTTCCACTTATTTCTTTAAGGTCTGTTGCAAGGAATTGAGCAGCTTGATGAACCGCTGAATGTTCATCTCTATTGAGCAGGATTTGACAGCCTTTCCCATCTTTGGCTAAAACAATATCTCCTGTTTTACTCTTGCCTCTATTAACCCATGAGCCGCGTCTTGTATTCCAATTTTTGTTTTGTTTTTTAAAAAACCGGGTGCGTTCTGCTTCACTTTCAAAATCAGGGATAGAAGAATTGCTAAATGCATTCATTCCCGGAATGCTTAAAGAAGCTATTCCCATATTCTTCAGAAAATCTTTTCTTGAAATGTCTTTACTCATAATTTGTTTTTAAAATTCTCCCGAAGGAGCTTCTATTTGCGCATTTATCTTTACCGGTTCTCCAAAATTAGGTGTTCCATCCTGATTCCAAGTAAACTTTTGAATACGTGGATTTCGGTGATTGGTAGAACCTCCATTAGGAAAAGATCTTGCATGATAAATGATCCAATCCTCAGAGCCGTCTCTGGATTTAAAGAAACCATTATGACCGGGTGCATAAGCGCCGGCAGCATCATTTCTCTCAAAAACAGGTTCACTATTTTTAGTCCAATCAGATGGATTTAAGGGATCTCCTCCATCTTTCAAACTCAACATACCCAGACAATAATCATCTGTCCAAAAGCCACTACCTGAATAAATAAGAAACACATCTCCATCCTTATTTTTTAAAATTTCAGGTCCTTCATTAATAGGGTTTCCATGTTTTTCCCAATCGTAAATCGGGGTAGAGATTCTCACTCTACTTCCTTGTAAGGTATAGGGATTTGTCATTTTAGCAATGAATAAATCTTGTGTAGAGCCGCCTGCTGTTTTTCCGGACCATATAAAATACAATTCTCCATTATATTCCAAAGGCGTACCGTCAATCGCCCAGTTATCGGAAGGTTCTTCTAACTCTCCTTTAAATACCCAAGTCTTATCTAAAGGATTGGCAGATGAATTTTCAATCACATACATACGATGATTGACATCCGAGCCATTATCTGCTGCAAAATACACATACCATTTCCCATTTATAAAGTGTAATTCAGGCGCCCAAAGATCTTTAGAATACATCGTGCCACCCGGTGGTCGCCATACTTCAACCGGTTGGGCATTTCCTAATTGCGACATTTTTTTTGTTGCATATAGTGTAATTCCACCACCCTGTGTATAAGTGAAATAATACATTCCATCTTTATAAGCTACCCAAGGATCAGCTCCTTTGTTGGTAAAAAGTGGATTAGAAAAAGTACTCCATTCTTTTGAAGAAGTATAAGCTGCATAAAAAGAATCAATGGCATCCGGAGCAGGTTTATTCATCGTCCGATAAGCGAAGTATGTTCCGGGTTTATAATCTGTTAAGAACGCGCTATCTTTATCAGCTTCAATATATTGATGCAAGGTATCGCTAGAGGTATTTACATATTTAATATCCGTTTTGGTCATTTTGGAAGTTGCTGCTCCCATTGCAATTTTGACCGTTCCATCCACATAAATAGCGTTTTTTACATTTCTCGATTCCATGTTTTGTATAAAGTCTTCTCCATAAACATGAGCAATAATTTTGGATTCAGATGAAGCATGTCCCTTATTGTCATACAAATAAATACTCAGAGATTGATTTCCTTCATTTAAATCATCAAATATAACACTCATGCTTCCATCACCATTATAAGAAACCTCCACAGAATCTCCGGCAGCATTATAAACTACAGCCTTCTTCACTTTCTCATCCGCAACTTTCCAAGTAAGTTTTACGCGATGAAGGCCGGGAAAGGCTTTTACATCCTTTGCAGAAGAAATATTTACTACAGACGGCTTTTCAACTTTATCTTCCTTTTTGCTACAAGAAAAAATAGCGGTTAAAAAAAACATTAATATTAAACCATATATAAAATATCGTGTGGTTAAGGTTTTCA
>CAZLDH010000117.1:0-8995 GCA_964558275.1 uncultured Chitinophagaceae bacterium | reverse complement strand
TTACGGACGATTTTTGGCGAAATCTCGATTAGGGTGTCCCAGTGTCGAAGTCAGGTGCGCAAACCATGGTTGCCTGAAGGGGATCGTTGGACTTTCGATAAAATTGATTTTGGTGATAAATCATGGCGAAAAGAAAATCTGATACTCAATATTGCCATTGGGTATCCATTTTAAAGAGGTTTTTTTATATTTATTTTGGCGTGCTGTTCATCATTTATTCAGTCAATGGTACGCCTACATCTTTTGCCAGAGCCTTCATTTTTTTTCTCAAACGATTTACAATTTCAGGGTGTTTTTTAGCCTGATTGTATTTTTCATTTGGATCAACCTGCAGGTTGAAAAGCTGCGTCTTTTCGTTAACTTCTCTCAATTTCCAATTGTTTACGCGAATTCCTTCACTTTGAGAAATAAAGTAGCCATATTGCATGCGGGGAGAGTGTAGGGTGTCTCCGGTGAAGAATGGCATCATATCAAATCCGTCTATTTTATAATTAGGAAGTTGAGAGCCCCCGGTCTTAAGGAAAGTGGTGTAGATATCCATGTTTGTTACTAATTCATCAGATACCTGACCGGAATCAATATGTCCGGGCCAGCTGATAATGGCAGGGACACGGGTTCCACCTTCATACGTGGTGTGTTTATAGCCTCGTAATGGACCAGCCGATCCGGCATCCCATGGGCTGTTTCCTGCACCATAAAGTTTTCTTCGTTTCTTCCAGGCACTGCCTTCAGGCTTTTTGGGTTTTCCAAACATTCGATCCGGGGCATTTTGCCAAGGACCATTGTCGGAGGCAAACAAAATAATCGTATTTTTGGCTATTCCTTCTTCTTTCAGTGTCTTTAGAACCTTTCCTACGCTCCAGTCAATAGTTTCTATCACATCTCCGTATAATCCGGCATTGGAAGTGCCATATCGATCTTTAGTGGTATGCAGTGGCATATGGGGCATATTATAGGCAAGATAGAAGAAAAAAGGCTGGTCTTCCTCGCTATGTTGTTGAATAAATCGGATGGTTTCTGTCGTATATTTTACAGTCAATGAATCCTGATTGACCGGATATTCTACGACGGTGGTATCTCGGTACATCACCAACGGAACATCAGTTTGTACATAAGGTGGTTTATAGTCATTGGAATAGGGAAGTCCCAGCCAGCTGTCAAAGCCTTGGTTCGTTGGTAGGTATTTTTTAGGGTCATATCCCAGATGCCATTTTCCTGCCATTCCGGTGGCATATCCTGCTGCTTTCAATCCTTCTGCCAATGTAAGAATACTGTCGGGCAATCCTCCATGCCCACCGGCGCCGGTATAACCGTTGAATTCGGTTCTTAGTTTGTAGCGTCCTGTCATCAGTTCGGCTCGGGAAGGAACACACCATGGTGCAGCTTCATAAGAGGTGAAGCGAATGCCGGAATCAGCTAAAGAATCTATGTGAGGCGTTCGAATGGTGGGGTTGCCATAGCATTGGAGGTCGCCGTAGCCCATGTCGTCGGCCAGAAGGATGATAATGTTGGGTCGCTCCCCGCTTTCTTGCTGACTATGAGGTTGGTTAGAAGACTTACAGCCCATGAAGAACAGAAAAGTGGCCAAAAATAGAATAGATGTGATTTTCATTTTGAGTATTTTTGATAGGTAATGACGCAAAGGAAAAAGTTATTGACAAAGATATTGTTTTCATTGGTTTATCCATAAAAAAAAGAGGTTGCGAAAAATAGCAACCTCTTTTCTTCTTCTTGTTGTATCAGTCAGTCGATTCAAAATTGTCAGACCGATCAATTCATTTCTATTGTGCTTCCTGAGCCCACCAAAGAGGAGTTAAAATTTTATCTGCACCAGAGCCTCCTAAGAAATTCAGCGCTTCTTCATACCCTTCCTGATTACTATTCTGAAGTCCTGAAGGATACTTCATTCTTTGTGGTAGATATTTTTGACTTGATGTATTATAGTCAGATGCCAGACCGGGCAAAGCCGGTAATCCGTTTCCGCTTGGCTCTACTACAACATTTTCAAAGAAAGGAAGACCCAATCTACGATGATCACTCCAAGTTTCACGGGGTAACCATGGCGTTTGTGCAATGAATTTTTGTGTCATAATTTTAGTTAAATGATCATTGTTGACTGTTCCATTCTTGTAGAGTTCATTGGTCGGATAAGGAATCGATACAGTGTGTGTAGTACCATCATCTATATCTGTATAAGTCATGGTATGGCTGCTTCCGGCTTCGGCAGTGTGATCCCATTTCACAGAAGTTCCATTAATATTATAATCTGTAGAATTGATATAGCTATTTGCATATTGAGAAACACCCCAAAAATCGAAGCTTGCTTTAATTCCTTTTTCATAAGCCTCTTTGGCTGAAACTCCATTCGTGTTCCATCCATCTTTTACTTTTCCTTCAGCTAATAAGAAGTAAGTTTCCCAAGGCCCAAATAAAATACGGTCTTTCGTACTTGTTCTGAACTCCTGAGCTAATAGAGGGATAAAACCTGTAGCACTGGTTTGAGTCAATTCATTATAAGAACCTAATTTTCCGGCATCCCCATCTTGTAGTGCATTCCAGGTAAATTTTGCATCTAAAGAATCTACAATGGTGTTCGGGTCATCGTTTTGAATATCTTTCAAGTATCCCATAGTGTTTGTACTTCCTACTACACTCGGAAAAGATGATCCATTCGAATTACCCGGAATGTAAAAGATCTTATATAGTCGAGGGTCAATGGTTTGATGTAATCCATCAAACCAGTAACCGGCAACAGGATTATCTGTGGCTGTCGGGAAATAATCAAAAGCCTTAATCCCTACATAATCGGCAGGTTTAATATTAGCGATGGCCTCCGGTTTATCACTTCCCGGTACAATATCAGAATTATTAAGCTGATCTGCCGTAGTTATTCCACCTAAGTTAACAGCTAAGTTGTTTAAAGTAGCAGCGAGGGGGAGACTGTACCAGCTACGAGAATATATCCCGGTAGCATCATCCCAACCAGGCTGTTGAGGGGATGCAAACAATTGATCGTTATTGACTAATAATGGGCCTTTCGCAGCGTCTTCAAATGCCTCTTTTGCTTTTGAACTCTGGTCAGCATCAGAAATGCGTATGGCATAACGTAAGCGTAAGGAGTTGGCCAACCTTTGCCAGTATTCAAAATTGAATCCAAACATAAGATCTTCATCTTTAATGTTCTGATCAGTGATAGTAATGTTAGGATCAATAGTATGACTGGCCTCTTTCAATTCATCCAAGATGTAATAATAGACCTCTTTTACACTATTAAAATTAGGATTAGATCCTTGAAAAGCCTTTATAGCAATGGGACCAAAACAATCACTCATTTCGCTCATCAAAAAGGTACGCCAGATCCTCGCCACCTGAATCATGTTTTTGGTGTAATTTTTATTAACGCCCTTTTCAATTTGTTCTTTTCCTACCTGAATAGCAGTATTGATACTATTTAAGGCACTAGAGATATTATTATAATAAGCACCAAGCCATTGGTCGTTATATTTCCCGTGAGAGAAAGTACCTCCATCGGCATCCGTAATCTGTCTTCCGGCAGCTACCCAATAGAGTATAAAAGATCTTTCAGATATTCCGGGATTTTGTTGATCTTTTATGAGAGATTGATTTATAAAGTATTGTACCTGTACCTGATCTGCAGTTGCGGCAGTAGGATCAGTGTTGATTTCTTCAAACTTGCTACATCCCCCGAAAACGAGTCCGATCAATGCAAGCAAATAAATTTTATTGAATATCCTTTTCATAATTTCATAATTTTAAAATTTAGAATCCTAAGTTTAGTGTAATATAAAAGGTTCTCAACGTTGGAGCAGACCCACTTTCATATCCTGTTGCATTAGAACCTGAAGCAAAAGTGCTTTCCGGATCCAAACCATGCATATGGCTAGTTAACATTAAAACATTGTTGCAAGAAACAGATAGAGAAGCCTGTTGGAAGGGAGAATTGGCTAAAATGTTTCTCGGCACAGAATAACTTAGTTGAATGTTACGGATTCTTACATTGGTAGCATCGTATAAGTTAGCTTCTGTAATACCGGTATTTGATACACCTATTCCGTTCTGCCAATAATTTTGGGCAGAGACTTTAGTGGTGTTCTTTTTGTAGTCATTTTCTCCTGCATCATAAACTCCGGCTACAAAAATGGAGTCTCTCCTTCCATTGACAACTGTAACTGCTGCCGTACCTCTTTGTTGCATAGCTACAAGCGTGGAGGAGAACATCTTACCTCCGAAGCTTCCATCTACCGACACGGAAAGGCCAAAATGTTTGTAGCTAAAATTAGTAGTAAATCCTAATATGGCATCGGGTTGTTGGTTGCCAAGATCATAGGGTTCAGAAGTCATCTGAGGAAGTCCGTTATTTAGAATTAATTCTCCGTAATAAGGACTGTTTTCATCCTCTACTCTGAGAAATTTTCTTCCATAAATTTCTCCATAGTTTTTCCCTGTAACAGCATTGACGCTTATGACATCAAAACCTCCTAACTGGTATTTATCAACTCCTTCCGCTAAGGCAATAATCTTATTTTTATTCATTGCTAAATTTGCAGAAATATCCCAATTGAAACCATTGTTTCTGTTTTTGATAATTTGTCCGTCTAACATCACTTCTATACCTTCGTTTTGGATATTACCTGCATTAATCTTCTTAGAAGAATAACCACTAAGCGGATCCATAGGGAGGTTAATTAACTGCCGTGTAGCATTAGATTTATAATAGGTCAGGTCAAGCCCCAATCTGCTGTCAAAGAAACGCAAATTTACACCTACCTCTAAAGACTTAATTAATTCGCTTCTTACGTTGGGATTATATAGCGTACTTCCCCTCCATGCAGAAGTGTTGCCAAACGGATCTTTCCCAATACCATAGGTATTATACAACTGATAAGGAGGTAAGTCATTACCTACTGCTGCGTAAGAAATACGAGCCTTTCCGTAAGTTAACCAACTCGGCAAGACACCTCCGTTACTAAGAATCATATCGGAAAATATATAAGATAAGGCAACTGAAGGGTAGGAATAAGATCGATTAGCCTTAGATAAGGCAGAAGACCAATCATTCCTGAAAGTTCCGGTAAGGAATAGGTAACCACCATAATTAAGTTCTAAAGTAGCATAAAGAGAATTGATTCTTTTATGAGATTCTCCATAACCTACATCAGGTTTACCTCCTGCATTGTTTCCTAAAGCAAATAGATTAGGCACTTCCAGTTCAGTAGCTGATCCGTTTATATTGGATTTCTTTCTATCCATTAAATTACCACCAAAAGAAAAATTCGCGCCGAATTCTCCGAACAGATTATCTTTTTGCGCGGTAATTAAGAAACTATAATTGGTCTCTTGGAATACATTTTTACCAACACTATAGGAATTATTTTGTGGACTACCTGCATACACCCTGGCAGAAGTATTCCTGGTGTACATATCGGCACCTCCTTTGATTCTTGCATTTAACCAATCGGTGAAATCATATTGCAAGCTCCCATACATCAAAAACCTGTTCCTCGTATCTTCATTGAGATCATACATTGTAGTCCAGAAAGGATTGTGTGCATTTCCGGGTAAATACCATATCATATTCCCGTCCTCATCGGTAGGGTCTTTAAAATTAGCCAGATCTACATTTACCGGCAGATTATAAACATCATAGTAGGGCATTCCTACCTCCCTTGCAAACCCTGTTCTCGGTCTGTTATGCGCAGTTGAGTTAATAAATTGAACTTTTGTACTTAAAGTCCATTTTTTATCGGGACCAAAGTTAGAATTTATTTTAGCCATTAAATTATTTCTTCCCAATTTGGTTCCCGGAGTTAATCCTTTATTGTCCATTCGGTTGTAGGAAGTGTAAATACCGGTGCCTCCATATTTTTGAGAAAAAGAGATGCTCTGGTTAGAAAGAACTCCTGTTCTGAAAAAAGTCTTTGCATTGTCATAAGCTTTCATCGGGACTTTTTTTCCATCCCATCTGGTATATTCCTGACCTTCTATTTTAGGTCCCCAACTTAAATTGGTTGTTTTATCGAAATTACCTAAAGTTCCTTGACCAAAAATAGTTTGTTTTTCCGGACGAGTGAAAATACTTTGAAAACCAATAGAAGAAGAAATATGTATTCCTAATCCTTTACTCTTTTGACCGGACTTGGTGGTAATCAAAATGACCCCATTACCCGCTCTGGAACCATATAGAGCTGCGGCTGAAGGTCCCTTCAAAACGTTTATAGATTCAATATTGGAAGGGTCTATATCACTTAAACCGTTTCCCATATCCTCCGTAGGATTCCAGAAATCATTGTTTCCATTTGCTCTACCGGAAAAGTTGCTAAAAGGAATACCATCTACAACTATCAAAGGTTGATTATCCCCTGTAAGAGAATTGTATCCACGGAGAACAATTTTCGAAGAACCGGTGATACCGCCTCCGCCACGAACGACTTGTAAACCGGCAATTTTACCGGTAAGATCGTTGGTAAGATTTGGATTCTTAATAGCGGCAAGCTCTTCTCCACTCACTTGTTGAGAAGAATATCCCAAAGCTCTTTTCTTCCTCTTTATACCTAAGGCAGTAACGACCATTTCATCCAAAGAACGTGCGCTGGATTGAAGGGTGATGGTTAATGATGAATTGTCAGCTGGAACGGTGACTGTTTTGGTTTTAAACCCAATACTGGAAACTTCTAATTGAGCTCCTGCTTCGGTTTCCAGGGTGAATTGTCCATTCACGTCTGCTGTGGTTCCGTTTGTTGTTCCGGAGACCACAATAGTGGCTACAGGAACCGGATTTCCATCAGCATCGATGACCTGACCACTCAGTGTCTTCTTCTGCGCTTGCACAGAAAAAAGAACCACAAGCATCAAAATACTTGTAAAAAGTAGTGTTTTTTTCATAACTGTTGTTTTAAGGTGAATAAATGATAATTGTTGTTGCATTATATGGCTTCTTTGGTTCGTTCAGTTTGTTGTAAAATATCTTGTATGGGGCAGTTTTCAATGACCAATGCGGCTGCTCCCAATAGTGGTGCTTGTAAACCTAAATCAGAAACTGCTATTCGGGTATTTTCTGCAATTCTGGGAATGCAGTTTTGTGTTAAGGCTTGTTCGATAGGAGCTTTTAATATTTTTTCGGCTCTGGCGCCTCTTCCACTTAGCAGTACGATGCCCGGGTTCATAATCTGAATCAGAATGGCAATTCCTTTTCCCAGATTATGTCCGATTTTGGATAATAAATTTATGCAGTATTGATTTCCATTGAGGGCTTTATTTATAATTTCATCGCTCATATATTTTCGTTCTTTGAGCTGAATGCCGGTTTCTTCACCCTCTTTTATTTTCTTCATCGCCTCCTCCGCCATAATCAGCAGGGAAGTCTCTGTTTCCAAACAACCTCTCTTTCCACATTCACATAATTTTCCGCTGTTGCTGATAGGGATATGGCTAAATTCTCCGGCATAACCCGTTTCTCCTCTGAATAATTCTCCATTGACAATCATCCCTAAACCCGTTCCCCAGCCAATTTTAATAATCATTGCATTGTTTTGTCCTTTTGCTTTTCCAAAAGTCCATTCAGCTAAGGCTGTTAAACTTGAATCATTGTCTAAGAATACAGGTAGATTTAATTCCTTCTCCAGATATTCTTTATGGCTTATAGCTGGGTCTTGGTTAAAGAAAGTGCAATTCATTCCGGATTTGGGTTTGATTAATCCCGGCATGGCTATACCTACCCCGATAATATTTTTAGTGGATATGGGGATATTATGAATGTAAGTATTAATTTTTTGGGATAGAACTTGTAATGCATTGGGGGTTTGATGCAAATCCAACACAATGGTTTCTTCTTGAGTAACCTTCTTATGGGAAAGATTAAAAATAGCTATAGTGGTAAAGATTTGATCCATTGAAACTGCCACTATATACTTGAAATTGGTCTTGATGGAGTATTTAGCTGCTCTTCTTCCTCCGGTGGAAGGAGCAAAACCGTTTGTTTCTACACAACCATAGTCAATCAGCGTATTTAATAATTTCGTGACTGAAGGAGGACTTTTATGCAACCAATGGCTAAGTTCCGAGCTGCTTTTCGCTCCTTGGAAATATAAATGCTTAAATATTCTGTCGAGATAGTAATTTTGTTTCATGAACCTGGATACTTATTTTGCTTAAAAGTATTTTAAATTATATATCAAATGTAAGTAAGTTTTATGACTTACAAAAATATTTTTATAAGTTTTATTGCTTACTAATAAATTAATACTAGTATCTACTCATTAATAGGTACATCGAATTGTTGTTTTTAATCTTCTTTATTTGGGGTGAGGTAGCAGAATAAGAATAAAAAAATCCCCACTTTATTAAAGTAGGGATTAAAGAAAGAATTGTTAGGAGAAATAGATGATAATTATCCACATTTGGAAGAACCACAATTGGTACAAATTAAACATCCTTCTTGGTAGATAAGATGGTCAGAGCCACAATCTTGACATTTCCCTTTTGCCTGGGTGCCATCTTCTACATAGCGTTTGAGTGCACGAACTACTCCATTTTTCCAGGTGTTGATGGATTTGCTGTCGAGTTGCAAGCTGTTAATCTGATCAATAATTTTATCGATTGGCATGCCATATCTTAAGGTACTAGAGATAAGTTTGGCGTAATTCCAATATTCCGGATCGAATTTATGGGAAAGGCCTTCAATAGTGGTTTTATATCCACGTTTATTTTTGAATTGGAAATCATATCTTGAGTTTCCCCGCTCATCTCTATTTTTAATGATTAAACCCTGTTCTACCCATCGTGGAAGGAGAATACCATATTCATCATCAGCCAGTCCGGTAAATATTTCGTACGGTTGGTCATTTATTTTCCCAATAAAGGCAATCCACTTTTCTTTGTTATTTTGAAAACGTACAATGTCTGCAATTAATACATGGGGGCGTTTTGTAGGGAAGGGAGTGAGCGTTCCTTCTTCCTCCTCTTTTTCCTCTTGTGA
>CAZLDH010000116.1:0-9147 GCA_964558275.1 uncultured Chitinophagaceae bacterium | reverse complement strand
TCCTGCCAATTACAATTGTCCGGGACAGCTGGTTATTTCCGGTAGTTTGAAAGGGGTTGATGAAGCTTGCAAAAGATTTAAGGCTGCAGGTGCCAAACGTGCGTTGTTGCTCCCGGTTGGCGGTGCTTTTCATTCTTCTTTGATGGGTGCTGCAAAGAAAGAATTGCAGGAAGCTATCAATAGTATCCAATTTCACGAACCTGTTTGTCCGATATATCAGAACGTGACTGCGGAAGCAGTTTCTGATCCGGAAACGATAAAAGAAAATCTGATTAATCAATTGACTTCTCCTGTTCGTTGGACACAATCTGTACAAAATATGCTTCAGGAAGGAGTGACAGAATATGTAGAATGTGGTCCGGGAAAAGTATTAAGAGGGTTGATTAACAAAATTAACAGAGGTGAGGAGGAGAGAAAAACTTTGACTTTGGAAGGATTGAGTTAGAAATTGGATCTTATTATTCAATAAAAAAAGAGTTGCCTCATAATAGAGATAACTCTTTTTTTATTGATGTAGTCTATTATAAGTTATTAAGTAGTAATCCACTTAATACATTTACAGCGCTACTAGATAAATCATTCCCCCCTTTTAATCCACTTAAAAAAGAACCATTAGAATTATCTTTTTTCCCAAAGTCTAAAAGTTTAGCATATTGAGCAATGGTTAAAACATCTCCTAACTTACTTAATGTTCCTCCATTTAGCTTGGATAGTTTTTTAGCGTAAGTACTTTTATTGCTTTTGGCTAAAGAGGCTATGCCATTAGAGCCTTTAATGTAGTCTTTAAATATTCCGGCGACAGAAGACTGTTGATTATTATTCAGGCCCAAATTTATCCCTAGAAGATTGGCAATTTGATTTGCTGTAGATGCAATATTAGCTACTTTACTAATGGTTTGGATTGAGTTGCCACTCATTCCGCCTAATGTGCTACATGAGCTCATTGAACTCATTAATGCAGGTGTTCCAATCATTAGAAAAGCGGCAAGGATAATTTTTTTCATTTTTTAAATTTAGATGTTATGGTAATAGATGCAAAGATATAAAGGTCTTTTATAAACAGTTTTGCAGTTATTCTTATTTCGTACAAATGCAAGGATTATACCAAGTGTTGTATTTTTGACTTTTAGAATTTTGTTATTGTTCAGACTACGCTAAACCTTAGTATTAGCTCCTTACGGGAAAATTATCTCATAATCATCTTCTATGTTACGACAGATAAAAACAAAAAGAGGCTATCACGGATGAAGATAACCCCTTTTTTGGTGACATGAATTGTTTTGCTTTATAAAAAAGATCAGTTGCCATGTAAGGCAATATTAAGTACAATATGGAGTAGAAATCCATGTCACAATGGCAAAGTTAGTTTCTCTATGAGATGATATAAAATCAATATAGGAAAAAAGATATGCTATATGGGAAAAAAGTTATCTTTGCATTTAATCATTAGTCTATGTATATTCATCGAGAAGGATTTGCCAGTATTGCTATAGCTTTTTTCGTGTTATTGGTTATAGATGTTATTTTGTGGTTAACCGTTCCCTTGACGATTTTGACAGGTATTTTTAGTTTTATTTTTTTAGTTCTATTCCTATGGATTGTATCCTTTTTTCGTATCCCTAAACGAGAAATAACTATTGATGATGATGCCATTATAGCTCCGGCAGACGGAAAGGTTGTGGTTATTGAAGAAACGATTGAGTCGGAGTATTTTCAGGATAAGCGCCTTCAAATTTCTATCTTTATGAGCCCGCTGAATGTGCATTGTAATTATAATCCTTTAAAAGGCAAGGTGAAGTTAACAGCTTATCATCCGGGCAAGTATCTTGTGGCTTGGCATCCCAAGTCTTCTACAATGAATGAAAGACATACCGGGGTAATTCAGCATGAAAAACATGGAGCTATTTTGGTTCGCCAAGTCGCTGGAGCTATGGCAAGACGTATTGTTAATTATCATAAAGAAGGTGAAGATGTGAAGCAAAGTGAAGAACTTGGTTTTATTAAGTTTGGCTCCCGCGTTGATTTATTTCTTCCGACTGATATTGATGTGAAAATCAGTCTAAATGAAGAGGTGAAAGGGCGGCAAACGGTAATTGCTAAATTTAACCGGGAATGATAAGGCTGTTGTGTGCTAAATGGTAGAGAAAAAGGGTTTAAATAATGGCTAAAAATAAGAAAAAGGGTACTTTAGCATAAAATTACCAGAATAGAATGGAATACGAATTAAAACAAAAAGGGAAATTTAAATATGTTGAAGAAGGAGAAGGAGAGCCATTGGTGCTTTTACATGGGCTTTTTGGTGCATTAAGTAATTTTAAATACTTAATAGATGCTTTTAAAGAGACGCATAAAGTAGTGGTGCCTATATTGCCTTTGTATAGTATGAAAACTTTTGATACCACAGTAGGAGGATTGGCAAAATATGTTCGACGTTTTATAGATTCATTAGAATACAATAATATTCATCTTTTAGGAAATTCTTTAGGAGGACATGTTGGGTTGGTTTATGTGTTGAAACATCCGGAAAAGGTGAAAACGCTGATTTTAACCGGTAGTTCAGGATTGTTTGAAAATGGAATGGGAGAAACCTATCCGAAGCGGGGCGATTATAATTATATCAAGAAAAAAACGGAGCTTACTTTCTATGATCCTGAAATAGCGACAAAAGAACTTGTAGATGAGGTTTTTGAAATTGTAAATAATAGATTGAAAGTGATTAAAATAATCGCTTTAGCAAAATCTGCTATTCGAAATAACTTAGGCGATGAATTGAAAGCGCTCCATATTCCTACCTTACTAATTTGGGGGCAGAATGACACTGTTACCCCGCCTATGGTGGCCGAAGAGTTTCATAGATTATTGCCCGATTCCGAATTGTTTTTTATTAATCATTGTGGACATGCTCCTATGATGGAAGTTCCCAGAGAATTTAATATTATTTTAGATAATTTTTTAAAGAAAAAAACCGTGGAGGAATAAGTTCCTTTATGCATATGATATTTGCAGTCGATCTCATATCACCTCAGATTCCAGCCTTATCTCCGGAAGAAAAGGTGTCGGATTCTTTATCTTTATTACAAAAGTTGAAGTTGAAATCACTTCCTTTAGTAGATAAGGATCTTTATATCGGACTGCTAGAAGAACAGCAGTTGGGAGCGGAGGAATCTGCAGATGCATTTTTGTCTTCATTGAATATTCCTGAATTAAAACCTGCTGTAGGAAATGCTTCGTCTCTTTTTGATGCCCTTAAAATAATGGGAGAATTCCGTTTGGATATACTGCCGGTTGTGGATTCTGCCAATCGATACAATGGGGCTATTACAAGTGAAAGTCTGCTGACCGCTCTATCTCGGTTTAATAGCGCACATCAGATTGGAAGCCTGGTGGTGTTGGAAGTGGATATTGCAGGTTTTATGTTTTCTGAAATCGTGAAAATTGCGGAAGGGGAAGAGGTAAGCATCTTAGGGATGCATTCTATCACAGATGTGAACATCGGAAAATTGACAATTGTCTTAAAGACCAATAGGGAAAATCTTAACTCCTTTATTGCATCTCTGCAACAGGCTGATTATAAAATCGTTTATAGGTTTGATCATCCGGAAGACGAAAGCAGTTTAAAACAGAATTACGACCATCTGATGAATTATATTAACATGTGATGTGTTGGTAGTTTACTTAATTAATTTTATTTTTACGCTCTAAGCTTTATAAGCCTTGTAACTGCTGAATGGGATTTTATGCTGAAAAGGATACTTTTTTTATTGTTTATTTTCATTCAAAGTTTTGTGCAGGTAAAAGGGCAGCAAAAGAAAATGCCTTGGATTTCTATTAAACCAATTACTACCGAAGCGTCCCCCTCTCTTGAACATAAGTTTCATCCGGCAGATGATAGTTCTTTTTTGGTGATTAATCACATCAATATTTTTGGGAATGACAGGACGCATAAAGAGATTGTTTTGAGAGAGTTGGAACTTTATCCTGGAGATACCATTTATGCTGATGTGATGGATGCCTTCTTGGAGGAGAAACGACAACGCTTGTTAAATTCCTCCCTCTTTTTGACGGTGCAAATTTATCCTTTGAGACATGGATTGCATACGGTAGATTTGAATATTGAGGTGATGGAACGGCAATATTTTTTGGTGTTGCCTCTGCTGGGGTTAGCCGATCGTAATTTTAATGTATGGTGGGTGAAGCACCATCACAAGTTGAATAGATTGAATTATGGGATTAAGTTGTATGAAAATAATCTGACGGGAAATAAAGACCGATTGAGTGCGGGATTTACTTTGGGCTATACGCAAAAATTTGAATTGGAATATGAATTTCCTTATTTTAATGAAGCGTTTAATCAGGGGGTTGGTGTTGAGCTTTCTTATTCACGAAATAAAGAATTGAACTATAAGATAGATTCCAACAAACAAGAATTCTTTAAAGGGGAAGATTTTATAAAGGAAAATTTCAAGATTGGTTTACGATATATGTTTAAAGAAGATATTAGATTGAAACACATTGTCTCTTTATCTTATAATAGCTTTAAAGTGGCCGATACTGTACTCGCTTTGAATTCGAACTATTTTCCCAATGAAGATTTATCCCAAAGGTATTTCGAATTAAAGTATGAATTTTCTTATATAGGAACCGATATTTGGGCTTATCCTTTGCATGGATATAGTCTTTCTGCAACATTTTCCCGAAAAGGATTAGGTATTCTGGGTGATGTAAATGAAACAAAGATTACGGTAAATGGAAGTAAATATTGGCAACTCTTTGAGAATACTTATTTAGAAAATGATTTTACCGGTAGTATTCGTTTGCCTGCGGAACAGCCCTATTTTTTGTTTGACGGGATTGGTTATAAAGGGCAGTATTTAAAAGGGATGGAATATTACGTAATGAATGGAAATTATTTTGCTATTTTGTCTAATTCATTGAAAAAGAGGATATTGGCAGTTCGAATACATTCCCGTTTTTTGCCGGAAGAGTTTGCAACTATTCCGATAAAAATGTATTTTAAGGTATATGGAGATGTTGGGTATAATCATTCAAAGGTAGATAGATCTCATGATTATTTCTCCAATCGATTTTTATATAGTTATGGTATTGGGCTTGATGTAGTTTCCTTTTATGATGCAGTGCTTGGGGTTGAATGCAGTATAAACCAATTAGGAGAAAAAGGAGTATTTTTACATTTTACATCTGCTTTTTAGATTAAGTTTAAAAAATAAAATTTCATGAAAATTGCTATTTACAGTAGGACTTCTTCGAATGTGGATGCTGATAATCTGCAGAAATTGCTGGATCATCTTCATACTTATGAGATTGTGCCCATAATTTATGAGCCTTTTTATAAATTAGCTGTAGAGGCATTGAACGGATTTAAAGACTGTCTGACGTTTGACAAAGCAGAAGATCTTAAAAGTGATGTGGAATTCATGATTAGCATGGGTGGAGATGGTACGCTTTTGGAATCCCTTTGCTATGTGAGGGATAGAGATATCCCAATTGTAGGGATTAATTTTGGCAGACTGGGCTTTTTATCTATTATCGGCAAAGACAACATGGACGGATTGGTCAAGTCGCTCATTCACAGAACTTATCAGGTTGAACGTCGCAATCTTATTCATGTAGATTCTAATGTATCATTATTTGGTGATATCCCATATGGGTTGAATGATTTTGGTATTCATAAAAAGGATTCTTCTGCTATGATTAAGATTCCAACCTATATTAACGGGACTTTTTTGAATACTTATTGGGCAGATGGCTTAATTGTATCTACTCCTACCGGTTCTACGGCTTATTCTATGAGTTGTGGAGGTCCGATAGTCTTACCTGAAACCTCTAATTTTATTATTACACCGGTGGCTCCTCACAATCTGAATGTAAGACCGATTGTGGTCTCTGATGATAGTGAAATTTCTTTTGAGATTGGCGGGAGAGGAGATCAGTTTCTCTGTTCTTTAGATACCCGAATGGAAACAATAGACAGTACAGTAAAGTTGTCTGTGCGAAAAGAGCAATTTACTGTTGGTCTTATCAGATATGATGAAAGTGATTTTTTGAAAACACTCAGAGATAAGCTGTTATGGGGGGCGGATAAAAGAAACTAAATCTATGTGTAATTCACGATACTTTAAATTGGGATTGATTTTAGGTCTCTTATTCATTTATGGATACAGCGTCAAGGGGCAACGTAAGCATTTGAATATAAATAAAGTATATGTAGGAGAGCTTGGTCTGGGAATTGGTGCAGCCAATTATTATGGAGATTTGAATACGCATGCAGGAATGGAGGCGGTGAAAATGTCGGTAGGTGCTTTTTATCGTTATTTTATAGGACAGTATTTTGGCGCCAGTATTCATGTGAATTATGCAAATTTGGGATATTCGGATGTTTATAATTCAAATGACTTTCAACATAGACGGAATTTAAGTTTTAACAGTTCTATTTTCTCTTTTAGTTTACAGGGTGATTTTAATTTTTTCAGGTTTATTCCCGGGAGTATGAAACATAGATTTACTCCTTATTTAAGTGTTGGCGGGGGGCTTTTTCATTACAACCCCTATGCCTATTATAAGGAAGATAAATATTATTTACAACCATTGGGCACCGAGGGGCAGGGAAGGGCAGATTCCTTGGGAACGAAATATGATTTATGGTCTTGGGAAATTCCGGTTGAGTTGGGTGTTAAATATAATTTAAATAAACGTTGGAACTTATTTCTGTCAATCTCGTATAGATTTACGGGAACGGATTATTTAGATGATGTGAGTACGCGTTATGCAGGAGCTGCAGCATTTGGTTCGGATGTAGAACCTATAGCCGGGAAATTACAGGATCGATCGGTGGTTTATGGAGATCCCATCGGGATAAAAGGTCGTTCGAGAGGGAATCCCGAAAATAAAGATCAATATGTTTTATTACAGGTAGGAATATCCTATCTTTTTACACGGTATCGTTGCCCGTAGCGCAGTTAAAATCCTGTTAAATCGTCTGTTGTAAACAGGGAAGTATTCCCTTCAATCTATTTTTGTATCTTTGCCGGTCTTTAATATTAAGTAGCATATAATTGACAGAATTGGATACTTATTTCCGCAATATTGAGGTATAAAAAGAGAGAATGAGCGTAAAAGAAAAAATTGATTTACATTGTTTACCGGAGCATGTAGCCATTATTATGGATGGCAATGGCAGGTGGGCGAAAGAACGTCATAAAGATCGCTTGTATGGACATCATGAAGGGGTTCAAAGCGTGCGCGAGGTTTCGGAAGCCTGTGCAGAGATTGGTATCAAATACTTAACGCTCTATGCTTTTTCTACCGAAAACTGGAATCGTCCTGAAAAAGAAGTGCAGGGGATTATGGAATTGTTGGTGACAACGATTAGGCAAGAAGTGGCGACCCTTCAAAAAAATAATATCCGATTGCATGTGATAGGTGACTTTCAAAGATTGCCTGAAAATTGCATAAAAGAGCTCAATGAAGCCATCCGTATTACTGCTGATAATACAGGAATGAATCTTATTATGGCACTCAGTTATAGTGCTCGATGGGAGATTGTGAATGCCGCTAAGGAAATTGGAGCAGCAATAAAGGATGGGGCAGTGAATCCTGATGAAATAGATAATGAATTATTTCAAAACTATCTATGTACGAAAGATTTTCCCGATCCGGAGGTAATGATAAGAACCGGAGGCGAATATAGAATAAGCAATTTTTTGCTTTATCAATTGGCTTATGCGGAACTGTTTTTTACAGATATACGCTGGCCGGACTTTAGAAAAGAAAGCTTATTTAGCATTGTATTGGATTTCCAATCCAGAGAAAGAAGATTTGGAAAAACAAGTGAACAAATAAAATAGAATGAAATTATTCCCTGTTAGATATTTTATTATATCCGGTTTTTGCTTATTAACTGTTGTAAATACAGTGAATGCTCAGGTACCTACTACTAATAAAATTTTAAAGAAGACAGATAGCTTATCAATAACGCCTAATAGTTTGATACCCGGAGCCCGGCAAGGAACGATGAAATTGAATCCTCAGGTAAAGACCATGACAGATACGTCAGGATTAACCGTTGCTTCTACAGATAGCTTAGGATTGAATGAAGATGTTCCCTTCTCCTTTGCTAATCCACAACATTATGTTATTGCTAAAGTAAGAGTAACCGGATCAAATTATTTAGATCCTTCTTTGATAGCTTCGGTTACTGGCATTTATAGAGGTGAAAAAATTGTTCTGCCCGGAGATCAATTGTCTGATGCAATTAAGAAGTTATGGAGTCAGCAGCTTTTTGCTAATGTGGCCATACTTATAGACAAAATCCAGGGGGACAAAATTTACTTGAATATTCATGTCACAGAACGTCCGAGATTGGCTCATTTTTACTTTAAAGGCGTTTCCAGAACGCAGGCTTCTGAATTGAAAGACAAAGTTTCACTCACGCAAAATAGTGTGATTACGGGAAATACTACATTAAGTACCATTACTACCATTGAGGATTATTTTGCTAAAAAAGGCTATTCAAATGCCTCTGTAAATATCCTAAGTGAACCGAATGAGCAGATGACCAATACGGTTGATCTTACTTTTGTTGTTCATAAGGGGGATAAAGTAAAGGTGAATAATATTTATTTTGCCGGAAATGATCATATATCCTCTCGCAACTTGGCGGGAGAAATGGAAGATACGAAAGAGCGAACAAGAGTGAGCATTTATGCTGCACCGGATGAAAAGGTCTATGAAAAAGCAAAAAGGATTTCTTTTGAGGACTATTTTAATAATTGGGGCATTTTCTCTTTCACAAAAACACGTCAATTTTTGAAACCTTATGTTCGTATAAAATTTTTCAGCTCCTCTAAATTCAAAAAAGATAAACTGGCAGCGGATCAACAAAAAGTATTGGATTATTATAATGCGCATGGATATAGAGATGCTGTTATCGTTGCAGATACCGTTTATCCTTCCATTGCCGGTGGAGTGAATGTCGCAATGAAAATAAAGGAAGGCGATAAGTATTATTATGGCGATGTATCATGGAAAGGGAATACACAATATTCTGATTCGGTATTAAATAATATTTTGGGTATTCAGAAAGGGGACGTCTATAATTTGAAAATGTTGAATGAGAAGTTGGGAATT
>CAZLDH010000115.1:0-9255 GCA_964558275.1 uncultured Chitinophagaceae bacterium | reverse complement strand
GAATGAGAGCCTTTCACCGTTTAAATGTAGGTATTGATTTTAAGAAACAAAAAAACATGGAAAGAGAACCTGGAATATAAGTCCTTACAATGTATATAGCCGACAGAATCCCTATTTCTATTACTATCAAAAGCAGAAAGACGGTATCCGGCAGTTGATGCAATTTAGCTTGTTACCGATCATACCTTCGGTATCATACCAGTTTAATTTTTGACCACGTTACCTAATGATTTTCTTCTGATTTATTTTGGTGAGCTTTTATATTTTGGCTTAAATACCCTATGCCATTTTGTCAGTTTATTGTTCTTGAATAAGAACATATAAAATTCATCATCATAGGGGAGATTCCGATAAGAAAGTACTTCTATTTGATCGCCGTCTTTAACCTCTTTTTCTGCAATGGTGTAGGAAGAACCCAATATGTGAGTAGCTTCTCCTTTGTTCATTCCCAGCTTAAGCCGACTCATATTAGAATGATTTAAGCGGGAAATGGTACAGGCGGTAAGGAAAAAGAAGACACATGTAAGGGGTAGAATTTTATTTAGCGCTTTGATTCGCATATTTTTACTATTTAACCCAAGTCCTATCAATAATAATTGGGATTAGTGTTGTTTATAACCCAAGTAATAAATATCGTAATAATTAATGTCCTAATTATTGCGAAGTTACAAAGAACTTATGTATTGTGGACGAATTCCGCTAAGTTCCGTTGACAATTTAAAAAGTTATGAGCTAATTAAGGACCTGTAGTTTAAGTTACAGAACCTATACGACTTTGCCAGTTTTCCCGTTTATCAGTTTTACAAATCCACACTATTAGCTCTGTTCAACTACCTTAAAACAGCACTCGTTGCAAATGAAGAATCTTTATAGGTGAAAATAAATACGCCAGAGGCACTAACATTTGGGTTCTCATGAGTACCAGGATATCCTTCAATATAAGGATGATCCCAAGCTACTCTAAAAGAATCTAACGACCAATATTCAATTTTCAATTTGGTATATCCTCGGTCCTTAAGGCTTTCTGTTGCCTTTCTTGTCGCTATCGAATAGCTTCGAAATTCATTCATAGTCAAAGGGAAGGAATTCATCTTTGTTCTGTATTCTCTCAAACCTTCAATAAAGGAAATCGGAGGCCTTAGAAGCCGCTTCTTTAATTTTTTTTGTCCAAACAAAAGTCTGGATTCAAAGAAAGGCTCGGAAGGAGGCTGTTTATCCCAATCTCCTGTAACACGTGGTTCAAATAGATGAGGGATTATAAAACAGCCTTCAGAGATCAGAATTCCTCCCGACAATAACCACACAATTATATGCTTATATTTTCTCCTATCCATTTAAAATAAAATATAGCCTATCCTAAGTTTTAAAGTAATCGTTCCTCCATATTTTTTTTCTTGAGGAGCATACAGGAAAGCATAGCCAGGCGCAACTTCGAAACTGAAATGGGTACCTATATTAGATATCTCAACCTAACCCAATCAAACCATACAACAATCCATACATTATTACACTTAACTTGTTGATAATCACACGTGTAGTGTAGAAGGGACTTGCAAAGTGTCGAACCTTTTAGAGGATATTGAAGCCATTGATCTTCAGAAAGAATTATTGAAAAATTAGTTGATAGCTTGAAGTAATTGGTGGTTCTTGAATCGTTAGCACCCTAAAAGCCAATCCGGTCTATTTCTATTGTTTTCCACCATATTGGCAATTTTCGATGGATTCCCATTTACCAGTGAAGGTGGGAGTCCATTGCAATATCTCAAGGGCATATTGGATGTAGTTAGGGAAGTTGTCCTCGATGGTGAAAATTTACAAATATTTTTAGACAATATTGATGACCAACTATTTGGGAGTTGACCACCATGCTGTTATCCAGGATTTTGGGACTACGACTATGCAGCTAAGGCATTTATAGGAGAAAATGGCATTTTCCTGAAAAATCTTTTGTTCTTCGCCGAATATTTTTTTAAAATGTCTCAAATATTTATACCTTGCATACATATAACCTATTTTTAAACGTGGACGATTACTTTTCTGTGGAACGCTCTCTTCTAAGGAGTTCAAATTGATTGTTCCATTTTAAAAAGATTAAATTTAGGGTTTGTATTAGCTGTTTAAACGTTTATAAATGTTTCTAGACTGCTTGAGGATATATAAGAAATGTGCAATAGGCGAAAAAGGAAATGATTAATAATTAGATATTTAAATAAATCAGAAATCTAATGCGCCTATTTGAGCGTTGGGCGTCATACTAACCGACACGGAACTAACTAACCAAACAGAAATAAATGAAAATTAAAAAAGTCAAACTTGAAAATTTTAGAGGCTATGAAAAAGAAACAACTATTGATTTAGAAAATCTAAGCGTATTTGTTGGTAAAAATGACGTTGGAAAATCCTCAATATTAGAAGCCTTAGACATATTTTTTAACGAAAATAAAGGTGCCATCAAAATAGATAAAGACGACGTAAATAAACGATGTTTAAACAATGGAAATACAGACATAAAAATTAGTGTGATTTTTGATGAGCTTCCAGAGTCATTAACAATAGATTCAACAAATCCAACTTCACTTGCCGAAGAATATCTTTTACAAACGGATGGTTCCCTTGAGATTATAAAACGATATCCAAATGCGGGGAAAGAACAAGTATTTATTAAATCTTACCACCCGACTAATTCAAATTGTTCTGATTTATTACTAAAAAAGAATGCGGACTTAAAAAAACTTCTAACGGACGACATCGTCTGCGATGATAAAACTAAAAATGCCGTAATTAGAAAAGCTATTTGGAATCACTTTTCTGATGATTTACAATTAGAAGAAATTGAAATTGAACTCGCTAAACTTGATGCTAAAAATACTTGGGAACAGCTTAAAAATTATATGCCTTTGTACTCTCTTTTCCAGTCAGACAGAAAAAATAGTGATGGAGATAGCGAAGTTCAAAATCCAATGAAGATTGCTGTAAAAGAGATTCTGAAAGATAATGAATTAAAGGCAAGTCTGGATAGAGTGGCAGAAGAAGTTAAAAAAAAGTTGACTGAGGTTTCAAATAAAACCTTGGAAAAACTAGATGAAATGAACCCCGAAATTGCCGATAGTCTTACACCAATTATCCCAAGTCCCGAGAGTTTAAAATGGATTGATGTTTTTAAAAGTGTTTCAATTGCTTGCGATGAAGATATTCCAATCAATAAAAGAGGTAGTGGAGTAAAAAGATTAGTCCTTCTAAACTTTTTTAGAGCAGAAGCGGAAAGAAGAAAACGGGAAGAGAATATTCCAAGTGTAATTTATGCAATCGAAGAACCGGAGACTTCTCAACATCCAAGCCACCAAAGAAAACTAATTGAAGCTTTTATAGAATTATCAAACGCTGACAATACACAGGTAATTATGACAACTCATAGTCCTGCGATTGTGAAATTATTGGATTTTGAACATTTACAACTTGTAAAAAACGGAGATGGTAAAGAGGTTATCAAAATCAACAAAGGAAACCTACCCTATCCATCCTTAAACGAAGTAAATTATTTGGCTTTTGACGAATCAAATGATGAATATCACAATGAACTTTACGCCTTCATCGAAAGTGAACAATTATTGGCTGATTATAAGAATGGGAAAACAACGGTATTATACAAACGACTAAGAAATGGAAATGTCATTGATGAGCAAAAAATTCTTAGTGAATATATACGTCATCAAATTCATCATCCAGAGAATATAGAGAATGTTAGATTTACAAATGAGCAATTGCAACAATCAATTGGAGAAATGAGAGAATTTATAAAGAGCCATACATAAAAAGTACGAACGCAAAGCCGGTCAGACCTTGCTTGCAATGCTTGTGGACACTTCCAATAGTTTAACAATGGAGAAAATTTGCTACAATTGTGGGACACCACTAACGAAGGAAAACGCAACAGTTGAACATGTTCCGGCAAAGACTCTTTATAATGGGCTTGAACCAGAATTCAAAGTAAATAGAATAACTGTCCCGGCATGTTTTGAATGTAACCAGATGTATTCAAAAATTGACCAAGAATTAAGAGATGCTTTAGCGGTTATTAGTAATAATGACCCAGAAGAAAAAAAAGAATTGATAGGGAAAGGCATAAGGTCAATTTTAAGAAGGTCAAATTGGAAAGACAGATTTCATTTTAATAATAACGGGAACATAGTTGCTGTAGATTTTAGCTACGATGAATTAAGAAAGCTGCACATAAAAAACTTCAAAGCATTATTTTATAGAAAGTATGGATTTCCTGTCCCCAGTGATTTTGAAATTCAAATAATTGCAGACGGAGACGAAAACAAACTTCAAACAGCACAAATAATTTATGGTTATTTACAGGTAGGTAAAGATTATGAATTCTCAGGACATCCAGATATCTTCAAATTTATTTTAAAAGACATGACACCTGATATTCCTGTTGATAGAGTCTATGAATCAGGAGATTTTGAAAAATTGGTAGGCGTTGCAGGACTTTTAATTTATCATGATGACATGGGGGCCATAGTCGTTGCAGGAAAAAAAATTTTTATTGCAAGTTGTAAACCTAAATAAAAGCACTTACAGGCAACAAACGGCTTGACTGTAAGTGTAAGTGGATACATCTCGCAACCTTGATCAACAAAGAAAACTAATTAAATGAGTAAAATTATAGACATCGGAGTTGAGAAAGACCACATAGAATCCTTGACAAGGGCAAATGGAATAAATGCGCTTGCTGAACTTCTGTGGAATTCACTTGACGCAGATGCAAGCGAAGTAAGGATAGAATACGTCCCGACCAAATTGGGAAACTATGAATACATTAAAGTTGTAGATAACGGACACGGATTAACCTATGAAAAAGCACAAAATGTTTTTTCGAGGCTTGGAGGTTCAGAGAAAAAAACAAAAACGCAAAGTCCCAATGGCAGGCAATATCACGGAAAAGAAGGAAAAGGACGATACAAGGGATTAGCATTAGGTGATTTGGTTAAATTCACAAGCGTGTATCAGAGTAACGGTACTGCTTCTGAGTTCACAATTACTCTTGACAGAAATCAACTTTCAAGGACTCAGATAAGTGACTTAAAGCATTTAAAAAAAGGTGAAGGGAAAACAGGGTTTACAGTTGAAATAGAAAATATAAATTTAAAAAATGCAGACTATGCTTTAAAAGCAGAAAATCGAAAGGAGCTCGAAGAAAAGTTTGCTTCATATTGGATTAGCTATCCAAAGTTTAAAATATTTTTTAATAATTCTGAATTGGAATTTGCATCACTTATTAAAAATTCAGACCAAACAGAAATTAGTGTTCAAGTTGGAGAATTGACCTACAAATTTGTTATCAAAGTTTTAGAATGGAATTTTGAGAATAAGAAGAAAACGTATCTCTGCAATACCCAAGGGATTCCGTTCTTGGAAACGAATTTGGGCATTCGTTCCAGTATCCCAATATCAGTCTTTATTCAATCTGTTTACATAGAAAAGTTACACAAAGACAACACATTAAACCTTTATGAGACAGATGAAATTTTATTGGGAGTTTTTAAATCCTCAAAAGAATTTGCACGAGATTACATCAGAAAAAGATTGCACGAATACTCTAAGGAATTTATTAAAGATTTAAAGCAAAAAGGCATTTATCCATATAAAGAACCGGCAGAAAATATAATAGAAGAATCCAAACGGCAAGTGTTCGATATTGTTGCACTTCAAATTAATGAGTATTTACCATCATTTAGTGAACAAGATGATAAGAATAAAAGATTTACATTATCATTAATTAGTGAATCACTTGAAAACGACTCTAAAAGTTTAAGAAAAATACTTAATGAAATTATTGAATTACCCGAAGAACGGCGAGAAGATTTAGCGGAATTGCTTGAAAGTACATCTCTTTCAAGTATAATTGATGCAATGACAGAAATAAGAAATCGTCTAAATTTCCTTAATGGATTGGAACAAGTAATTTACGACAAAGATTTAAACAAAAACATACTTGAAAGACGCCATTTACACAAAATTATAATAAATGAAACTTGGATCTTTGGAGACGAGTATACATATGGCGTTGACGATGTTACCTTAAAAAATGTACTGAGAGCGTATTTGAAAGACTGTTTAAGAAGAGATGATTTTGAAGGTGTTATAAATACAGGGGACAATACAGATTTAGAAACTCTTCCCGATGTTTGTCTTTGGCAACAATTTAGTTTAGGGACAGCAGGTAAAGAAAATTTAGTAATTGAACTAAAAAGACCAAGTTTAAACGCTGGTTTTGACGAAAAAACTCAAATAGAATCTTATGCTACAAAAGTTGCAAATGACCAAAGATTTCCGAAGGGTAAAACAAGATGGAAGTTTATTCTTGTAACAAAAGAATTTAAAAATGAAATTATTCCCTTGTTAACACAAAAGAATCGAAAGTATGGACATATCCAAGAAGGTGACAATTTTGACGTATTTATCTTATCTTGGGGCGACATAATTAGTGAAGCGAAACAACGACACGAATTCATAAAAGAAAAGTTGAATCTAAACTTGCAAGACAACGAAGAAGGACTTAATTATTTAAAAGCTAAATACAGCCAGTATTTGCCTAACGCAAATTGACATCAAAGAATGACATCAGCATTCAACAAACGGTTTTTTGCAAGGTGAGGCAAATGTCTTTGATTAAACGAAAGGTAGTATATTTAAGGTGTCAGTTTCAAGCGAACGAAAGTGGTAAACTTCCCCGCACTGCAGAAAGTGGCCAGACATTGGTTATGATTTTCATCTAAAACGTTTATGAAAATGAAAATTCAAGTCGAAACAGATTATAAAGACGAATTAGAGTTACTATATGAAATTATAGACAAGGTACAGTTAATCTCACTTAATCAAGGTGGAATCAAAACAGATGGACGCGGAATACGTGCAATGAGAATATTTATGCGACAAACTCTTACCGCGATTTCCCTCTGTAAATTATTACCAAACCCGGACTTACGGAAAGACGAGTTTTGGGATATAGGTTCAGTAGCATCATTATCTAGAAATTTAATTGAAGGATATATAAGCCTTTATTATTTCGGTATTGAAAATATATCTGAAAGCGAGGCCGAATTACGTTTCTATTTACTCCAGTTACATAAAAATATGGAATGGTACAAAATTAGAAAGGGTGAGATGGAACTAATGGAGTTAAAACAATTTGAAAATGGAATAGCAAATGAAAAACAAAGGTTATTTAGCCACCCATTCCTTAGTAAATTAACCAAACAGGAACTGAATAGAGTAAAAAAGGTGAATGAGATTTATAAATCAAAAATGTATTTTGAAGAAAATCTTCCTGTGTGTAAAGGTTTAAGGCAGCATTACAGACATCTTTCAAATTTAGTGCATCCGTTACCTCTATCAATTGAGAGAATTAATAATACAAATGGAAGGGGCGGTGGCTCGGAAGCTGATATAAGATACTGTCTTATTTGTGTAATGCTATCAAGAAAATATTTAGCTGCTACTTTAATAGACATAACAGACAAATTTAAAAAAGAATTAGGCGATAAATTTAAAGCTGAACTAGAAAAAATTAGGCCTTTAGTCAATAAAGGGTTTTAAAAGCCACAGCTAATAAGCGATTTGAACGTAAGCAAGGATTAACGGCTTAGATTGAATGAAAAGTACTATATTTAAAGTTTCGGCTTAGATTGACGTTTGGTGGTGGAAATCCCCGCCTGCATCAAGCCGCCGCCTGTGTGTGCCTTGAGAACGTTGTAAAATGTTCGTAACTTTAAAACAGATGAGAGTAGGTCTCTCGATGAGGTTTTTCAGGAAGACTCATCAAACTACCTTATATGGTGAGTCCATTGGAAACAATGGAGGTATTGAGAGACACGGAAAAAGGGAAACAAGTGATTTCTGAAGGTGTGTATATCATAGCTGAGCGAAAGTGAACCATTCGACGAAGCCTTGCGCAATAAACAGTGTCAAAAATAGATAGCTACGATTGTATCTATGATAACGTGTAGCGGAATACTTGTTCTGATAGAATTATCGGAAGAATACAGGAATGATATCCCGAAAAACGGGACAAACGCCGGCTATTTTAAGAAACAAGGGAGCTCATTATTATTCTGTCAAATCAAAAGAGGAAGCAGACGCCAAAGGATGTGAGCGAGATAAGGGGAACAGCCTTAGTTGTAGTAGTGAAGGAATGGCTGTAATAGAGATGGAGCGAAGGATTAAGTGTGTTGTGTAAAACAAGTATTAACAACCGATTAAAAGTGATGAATGATTACTATGAGACAAAATAGCAGCCAATAACCAAAGTTATGGTTTGACCGGCATACAAAGAGGTAAAAGTCCATAAAAAAGTGGGGGTATAGATAATATGGCTTGGGAGTATTTGGGAGAGAATGCCAAGCCTGAGCTCTATAAACTATGGAACCGACTTACTTCGGGTAGTAACTTTCCACCGCCTGTCAGACAAGTGAGTATCCCTAAGAAAGATGGATAGATACGATATTTGGGTATTCCAGCACGATTGGAATAGAATAATCATTAAATTGTAAAATCCCATTTAGAAAGGTAAGTGTTGTGTATGTTGAGATAAATTTAACAGAGATTTAGAAAATGTAAACTTGAATTGCACTAACATAAGACTAAAATTGTCAATCTGCGGGGGGATATGCTGAAAAGAAATGTCCAAAAGGATTTGATTTTCTTGGTTTCACTATCCGACCGGCTACAAGGATAGAATAAAATCTTTGCTTGGGGTTTATGCAAATACAAAGTCCGAGAAAGCTATTGCTCAGAAGCTCAGAGAATGGTATTTTATAAAAGAAGAAAATCATTAGAAGAACTCGCCAAAAGAATAAATAGCCATCGCCAGAGGAATTATCAATTATTACCACAAATTTTGCAAGGATGCCTTACGAAAGATATGATGGCAGCTCAATAACAGATTGTTGAAATGGGTCAAATAGGAAAAGGCCTATATAAGTACACAATGGTAAAATATTTGCAAACCAAATACAAAGAGCACTCTACATTATTTGAGCATTGGTTATAGGTGCATCCATAAAGATAAATTAGTATCTTTGATTGATTATTAACATGAAGAGCCGTGTGAAGGGAAACTTTTAGGCACGGTTGTGCGTCCAGCGAAGGCGTACAGATCCAGTGGGTGCAAGTCCCATCAGAGTAAAAGTCAGAAGCTCTGTAGCTAAATGACATGGGTGGAAGAAATGAAATCCATGAAGCTCATTG
>CAZLDH010000114.1:0-9604 GCA_964558275.1 uncultured Chitinophagaceae bacterium | reverse complement strand
GATAAAAATAATTATTAACACACAGAGAAATGATTATTTTTATCATCAAAGGCTATATGTGACCTTAAAAAAAATAAAATAAACAGATGAAATATTTCTTATCTATTCTATTCATTTTCACTACTATCACTTTTGCTACTGGTTGTGGCACACAGAGGTCATATACATCCTCTAAAGTTACACAATCTTTCAATGCCGATAGATATGAAAAACAAATCCTTTATTATCTTAATAAAGTAAGGCAAAATCCTAAAAAGTTCTACAATCAATATGTAAAAACCTATATTCAAGAAAATAGTAACAAATTCACTTCTTATTATACCAAATCCCTACGTAAAAGATTATTGAATCAGCCCCCCCTTCCTCCTTTTCAAAAAAGCAACATACTGCAACCTATTACATTAAAGCAACTGCATTATCTCACACATAAACTTAAAGGGAGAAAGCTCTCACATAGACAAGGCAATATCTCTTTTTCAGAAAGAATTAAAGGGAGCAACCTGCACAGATTTGCAGAAAATCTATACAGAGCTACCAAAAACTCAGCGCTAGAAGTAGTACTTGATTTATTAATAGACCAGAGCGTTCGTTCTTTAGGTCATAGAAAAAATATTCTTAATAAAAATTACAAACTAATAAACATACAAAGCGCAAGAGCAAGTAATGGATATATAGTAACAGTAATGGATTTTGGAAGTAAAAAAGAGTAAATGTTCCACGTGGAACATAAAAGATACAAGCATAATAAAAGGATGTTCCACGAGGAACATCCTTTTATTATGCTATAAACTTCAGAGTTCGTAACTTTGTCCCATGTTTAAAGAATATGATGTCATCGTAGTGGGTGCAGGACACGCAGGAAGTGAAGCAGCTGCAGCAGCAGCAAACATAGGAGCTTCTACACTGTTAATCACAATGGACTTGAATAAAACAGCTCAAATGAGTTGTAATCCAGCTATGGGCGGAATAGCAAAAGGGCAAATTATTCGAGAAATCGATGCACTTGGGGGTTATTCCGGTATTGTATCGGATAAAAGTGCTATTCAGTTTAGAATGTTAAATCGTTCCAAAGGACCAGCAATGTGGAGCCCGAGAGCGCAAAGCGACAGAATGTTATTTTCCCAAACATGGAGAACTTTATTAGAAAACACCCCTAATTTGGATTTCTACCAAGACATGGTCACCGGTTTGATAGTAGAAAACGAAACAATAAAAGGAATTAAAACACAACTCGGTCATAAAATAAAAGGGAAAGCAGTAATTATAACTGCCGGAACTTTCTTGAACGGTACTATTCATATAGGAGATAAACAATTTGGAGGTGGTCGATTTGGGGATAGAGCTTCCACCGGAATTACCGCAGATTTAGAAAAATTAGGATTTGAGAGTGATCGATTAAAAACAGGAACACCTCCACGAATAGACGGCAGAAGTCTGGATTATAGCAAATTTGAAATCCAAAAAGGAGATGAAGAAATTACAGGATTTTCCTTCAAAAAAGGCTATACTATACCTCCTGAAAACCAAAAAGTATGTTGGATTACATACACTAATTCAGAGGTTCACAACATCTTAAAAGAGGGATTTGAATACTCACCCATGTACCAAGGCAGAATAAAAGGTACAGGGCCTCGCTATTGTCCGAGTATAGAAGATAAAGTAAGTCGATTTGCAGAAAGAAACAGACACCAGATGTTTGTAGAACCCGAAGGATGGAATACCATTGAATTATACGCTAACGGTTTTTCAACATCTCTGCCAGAAGAAATACAATATAAAGCATTAAGAAAAGTACCCGGATTTGAAAATTGTAAATTTTTTAGACCGGGATATGCCATAGAATATGACTATTTTCCTCCAACACAATTAAAATTTTCCCTGGAAACCAAATTAATTGAAAACCTTTTTCTGGCAGGACAAATCAACGGAACTACCGGATATGAGGAAGCAGCATGTCAGGGCCTTATAGCAGGAATCAATGCGAGTTTGAAACTCCAAAATAAATCGCCGCTCGTTCTAAAAAGAAATCAAGCCTATATTGGGGTATTAATAGACGATTTAATCAACAAAGGAACCAAAGAACCCTATAGAATGTTTACTTCCAGAGCAGAATATAGAACTTTGTTAAGACAGGACAACGCAGACTTGAGATTAACAGAAATAGGATACAAAATTGGTTTGGCAGATAAAGAGAGATTTGAAAATGTACAGCAAAAAAAGAAAGCCATAGAAGAAAACAAAAAAGAACTATCAGCCATTTCAGTAAGTCCGGAAGATGTTGAAGTACTATTAAAATCTAAAAACTCCTCCCCTCTTAAACAAAAAATTAAGGGTAAAAAACTTTTGCTTCGCCCTCAAATAAAATTAAAAGATTTATTAAATAACGTGCAAACTTTTGAAACTTTTAAACAACAAGACAATGACGTTATTGAAGAAACAGAAATACAAATAAAATACGAAACCTATATTCAAAAAGAAAAAGAAATAGTAGGAAGAATGGCACATATAGAAGATTTAGCTATTCCCCAAAATTTCAATTACGATAAATTACATTCATTGTCTGCTGAGGCTAAACAAAAATTCGAAAAAATAAGACCGGAAACAGTAGGTCAAGCGAGTAGAATAAGTGGAGTCAGACAAAGTGATATTCAAGTTTTAATGATTTACATGGGCAGGTAGTCTGAAATCCCATATTATCCCAAATTCTGTAGAGAATATGGGATAATCCTCCTAAATACTTGTAAATCAGTTCTATATCGAGTTGAAAAATCAATCTACAGAAACGTAGCAAATTTCCATAAAAATAAATTTCGAATAATATTCCTCACAAAACGAAAAAAGAAGCTTAAAACGCCTTAAAACGCCAAAAAATGTAAAATTTGCTATTTTTCACCATTCTAATCGCTTATTATTAAAACAACTACCCTTTCTTACAGAAGATCTCAATTAGCTACTTTTTTAACCGTTGGTCGATGGTCTTCTACTTTCCTAACATCATATTCCATTTTAAATCTACTCAAATCAGGTTTAAAGTTCCGTGTTCTTTCTTTTTCATATTCATATATCACTCTTCCAAGTTTTCTAAAAAAAGGATAGCCCATTTTTTCATAATCATAATTTCCATCATTCAAGATTTCATTGCTATTAACATAAATGACGGCGCTAAGCATATATTCAATCTGATGTCTAAAATCGACAACGTAAGATACATCCGTAAGAAAACCATAAGACCATCCTACCTTATTAAAAATTCTAAGATAATCCGGAATAACATTCCCTCTAAAAAAGAATTTTACATAACTATCATAAAATACGGATGAGTCATATTTTGGATAATTCGTCTCTGACGGATATTGTGATAAATATTTATACAGAAAACGATAATCATCTTGGTTCAAATAAAACTGCTGTTTTTTTAAAACAGATTTTGGAAACAAAACAGATTGTAAAATCTGCTGTAAATCCTCTAATGAAATATTATTTTGTTTTGTAAAATCCATTGGTGTAGAAACCAATTGATCATTTTTATCCCAATGTGCTTTCCCCAATTTAATAATATGACTAAAATCAAACTGATCCGAATTATAAGCCGGAGGTTGTTGATAAAGCACATTTCCCAGAGAATCAATAAACCGAATTCCATTCGTATATCGGTTTTGTTCCTCTGTCAATCCCAGAAACTGTCTGATAATACGAGCATCTTCATATCCCATCTGATGAAGTCTTCGGTTAATAGTTTGCTGTCCCAAAAACTGGTACAATCTATTATAAGCATCATTATCGCTTACTAAAAATGCCTTCTTAATATATTGAGCTATAGATGGATATCCATTTTTGGAGGTAGTATCTTTATAAGCCGAAGATTCCCAAACTTGGTTGCTATCTGTCAGCATTGAAGTATATTTATCAACACTTTCTATAGATAATTTATTTAATTTTTCCAATGCTAAAAATGCCAATGGCATTTTTACTGTAGAAGCCGGATTAAAATAAAAACTCGGATCTACATGAAAATAAAAATTTTTAAAATGAGGGCTATTATTCCTATCTCTGTTTATCTGAGTATAAATAATCTGCACTCTATATTTGTTGGAGTGAAGAATAATCTCGTTAAGGAGACTGTCATTTTGCTGCAACAGTAATTCTTTTAAAAAATCATCCGTTTTCGTCTGAGCATTCACAAAGTTATTCATCAAAACTAAAATTAAAGTGCTAAAAAGGTATTTCATCATTCACGCCACTAATAACAAAACATTATTGACCTAATACTAAAATACTAAAAAAAATAGATTGCCATGTTTTAATTTTATATTTGCTACTTTAAGAAAAAGATTACCATAAAATGGACTATAAATTCAGAGAAATAGAGAAAAAGTGGCAAAAAAAATGGAAAGAATCCAAAATATATCATGTAAAAAATGATAACAGTAAACCTAAAAGTTACGTTTTAGACATGTTTCCCTATCCTTCAGGAGCAGGCTTACATGTAGGTCATCCGCTTGGTTATATTGCTTCCGATGTCTATGCCCGATATAAAAGACTAAAGGGTTTTAATGTGTTACATCCGATGGGATTTGATGCATTTGGCCTACCAGCAGAGCAATATGCAATAGAAACAGGACAACATCCCGCAACCACAACAGATAATAATATTGAAACGTTCAAGAAACAAATGGACAATATTGGCTTTTGTTTTGATTGGAGTAGAGAGATAAGAACTTCAGAACCAAATTATTATAAATGGACGCAATGGATATTTTTAAAACTTTTCAATAGCTGGTATAATCGACAGAAAAAACAAGCACAATCTATCGATACCCTGATTCAGCTATTTGAAAAAGAAGGAAATAAAAATCATGAATGTCCGGGAGATGAACATAATAGATTCACTTCAGAACAATGGAAATCCTTAAACGAAAAAGCGCAACAAGATATTCTCATGAATTACAGATTAGCTTATTCAGGAGTAGGGGAAGTCAATTGGTGCGAAGCTCTAGGAACTGTATTAGCTAATGATGAAGTAGTTAACGGAGTAAGTGAAAGAGGCGGACATCCAGTCATTAAAAAGGAGTTACGCCAATGGTATTTAAGAATAACAGAATATGCAGACAGATTATTGGAAGGATTGAAGAGTGTTGAATTTAGTGAAGCAATGAAGGAAATGCAATCAAATTGGATTGGCAGAAGTGAAGGAGTTGATGTCAAATTCAATATAAAAAACCATGAAGAAAACATGGTCGTTTACACTACCCGACCGGATACCATTTTTGGTGTTGATTTTATGGTTTTAGCACCGGAACATGAGCTTATTAATCAAATAAAAACAAAGGAAGAAGAAGATAAGGTAGATCAATACGTGGCTTATGCTAGAGGAAAAAGCGAAAGAGAAAGAATTGCAGAAAAGAAAATAACAGGTTGTTTTACAGGATCTTATGCAATAAATCCACTCAATGGAAAGGAAATTCCCATTTGGATATCTGAATACGTTTTATCCGGATATGGAACAGGAGCTGTCATGGCTGTTCCTTGCGGAGATGAACGTGACCATCGGTTTGCAAAACATTTTAATATACCTATTACCAACATTATAGGAGCTTACTATAATGGCGAAGAAGCAAATCCCACAAAGGATGCGACCCTACAAAATAGTGCATTCCTAGATGGAATAAAAATGGAGGATGCATTACCACTAATTTCCGATAAAATAGAAGAAAAAGGGTTAGGTCAGAGAAAGATAAATTTTAAGATGAGAGATGCTTCCTTTAGTCGTCAAAGATACTGGGGAGAACCTTTCCCTATTGAATGGAAAAATGGAAATGCTTATGCATTAGATCAAAAAGATTTACCTCTGGAATTACCACATGTAGAAACTTACCAACCCGGTCCTGAGGGGGAAGGTCCCCTGACCAATATTTCCGATTGGACGAATAAGCGATTGGAAACCAATACGATGCCGGGATATGCTGGTTCGTCATGGTACTTCTTGCGATACATGGATCCCCATAATAACCATGAGTTTGCATCCAAGGAAGCTACAAGTTATTGGAATCAAGTAGATGTATATATAGGTGGTACAGAGCATGCAGTGGGGCATCTCTTGTATTCCAGATTATGGACAAAAGTTTTATTTGATCTCGGATATATCGACTTTGAAGAACCCTTTAAGAAATTGATTAATCAGGGAAAAATAACAGGAGATTCCAGACTGGTTTATCGTGTACACGGAACCAATAAATTCGTATCTAAAGGATTAAAACATAATTATAAAACAGATCCACTACACGTAAATGTTAATTTCGTCGATGGATTTGAATTAGATACAAAAGCATTTAAAAGCTGGAAACCCGAATTTAAAGATGCAGAATTCATTTTGGAAGATGGAAAGTACATTTGTGGTTCAGCTATTGAGAAAATGAGCAAATCGCTTTACAATACTGTTAATCCGGATGCAGTAGTAGAAGAATATGGTGCAGATACATTCAGAATGTATGAGATGTTTCTTGGTCCTATAGAACAATCTAAACCTTGGGATACCAAAGGTATAGAAGGTGTATCAAGATTCTTAAAGAAACTTTGGAGATTATTCTATGACAGAGAAAAGTGGATGGTAAATAATGAAAAAGCGACTGAAGCTGAATTACGCATCCTTCACAAAACCATTAAAAAGGTAACGGAAGATAGTGAAAATTTTTCTTTCAATACTGCAGTAAGTCAGTTTATGATATGTGTGAATGAATTAACTTCTTTAAAATCGCATAAAAGAGAAATTTTAGAACCACTCATTATTTCTTTAACTCCTTATGCACCACATATTTCTGAAGAACTTTGGCATCAATTGGGACATGAGGATAGTATTTTAAACGCTAATTTTCCGGTTTACGATGAAAATTATCTTAAAGAAAGCACAATCACCTATCCTATAGCCATAAATGGGAAAACGCGTTTAACACTATCCTTTGATGCAGAAGCAGATAAAGAGACAATAAAAGTAACGGTCTTAGACAATGAGGTCGTACAAAAATGGATAAATGGGAAAAATATTCGTCAATTTATTCTTGTACCCAACAGAATGATAAATGTTGTTGTATAATGCTTATAATAAAAGCCACAGAAATAAAGTTCCGTGGCTTTATTATTAAAAGTTTTCTAATAATCTGCTTCTGTCAAAATCAACCATACCATTAAATTGATAAGGTTTCTTCAGTTTTGCACTACCCGACTTTCTCAAATAAGGATGAACAACACCACTTGCTTTTCTGGCATTTGATTGATTAAAGAAGTCACTTTCACTAATATAGTTACCCGTTTTAATTTTATTAAAAATAGTTCCCAATATTGGATCATCCTTTCCCCATCTAACATCAACATAATCGTGATATAGTACATTGGGAATCATTCCTTCAAAATAATCGGAAACACCATTACTATTGAGTGACTTAAAGTTAATAGAATACATATCCGCTACATGCTGATACCCCTTATCTTCCGTAACAAATGAAATGGGTATGGTAAAGAAACCAACAGGTTTTCCATAGGTTGTATCCCCAACTATTTCTACATCCATATAAGGCTTTAAATTATTAATAGTTAATTCGGCTGCCGAAGCAGTTCCACCGGAGGTTACAAAAAATACACGATTCAAATCAAGGTTGTTTCCCTCTGATTCAAATTTTATAGGATTTAGAAAATTCTTCAGATTGTCTGTATTCTTAAATAAACTGGTTAACTGATCATTATATTCATATTTGTACATTTCTTTTCCTACCGCAGAAGCCGGAGCAATTAAGTTATCTAAAAACTCTGTAGTAACTACAGCTCCTCCCCCATTATATCTTAAATCCACAATAAGTTCATCTACACCGGCATCTTTAAATTTAGCAAAAACAGTATCAATTTCCGTTCTGGCATCGGCTCCATTAGGTGCATTAGGACTCACACTGACAAATGAGTTAAAAACAAAATATCCTACTTTTTTTCCATCAATAGTATAAATATCATGATAAAGTACAGGATTAAGATGGAAATCGCTTATGGATATTTGCGCGGAATATACGGTTTGATCAGGACGTTTTAATTTTAAACTCACGCTCTCTGATTGAAAGAGATCATGATTAATTCTGTCATTTGTAGCAGAATCATCTAAATTCATATTCGTTTCATTATTGATGGCAATAATTTCATCTCCTCTTTTTAAACCTTTTTTATACGCATTGGATCCTTTATAACTATATTCAATAAAAAGATGGATTTTACCGTTTTGATCCATTGCGGCTCCAATCATATAACCGTATCCTCCCTTCCTTCCACCTTCTAATTCAGAAGAAACCGTACCTTTCACATCTATAAAACTATATTTATCTTTTGGAACCCCATTTAATTTAGGGGAATAAGATGCAATAGTACCCAGCAATCGAGAACCCGTTTCTAAGAGTGAATTACCATTAAATTTATCATCATACCACTTTAAATTTTTAGGTACCTGATCCACCCAATAGTACATTGGTACCCATCCCCAAATCTCCTTACTCAGACCGGGAATTGGTTTTGATGAATCAGAAATGTTCATGTGCCAAATATAAAATTTTAAAGAATCTATATCATTCGAACTTAAACTTTCATTTTCCTCTTCATTACTGGAAACTGTATCATGTTTTCTACAACCATTTATACCTAAAAATAAAAATAGTAAACTAATTCCCAGTAAATATTGTATGTATTTTTTCATAATATTACATTTATGGAGACTGAGGCTCTCGAAGTCTCCTTTTTAATCATGCCCCTGTATGTCAGTCTTATTGTCAAGAATGTTTTATAATATTTTATTTTTTGAAATCATTGTTACATATTCATTTATCCTTTAAGTATTTTTTGAAATAACTTTCAAATTAACCAAAAAAACAATTTCATAAAAATATCGACTAAAGTTTTTCATAGAATTTGTTTCTGAATTTCAAAGGTCAGAATTTATTTTTGAAATTTTTTTTGATCGTTCCCCTCAACGTAATAGTATTATTATATAATTATTTAAATAAACTAATACTACTATTAGCACTGTGGATTTGTGTGTAAGATTATTTAAAGATATTTGATATTTTGGTTTTTAATATTGAATTGGTGTTTATCCATACCTTATGCACAGCTGATATATTGTTGGAATGCTTTTATAATCATAAGCTTCTTTTAGTTTTTAGGATTTTCCACTTCCATGTGGATAAAGTCATATCTTAAAAAGAATTTTGATTTACTTGTTGCTTTTATTTCAAATTTCATGTGAATTATTTCAGGATGATTTTTAAAAATGGGAATAAATGCAAAGATTTTTTAAAATTAAGGGTTCATTAACAAAAGGTCGTTTATTATTCCAGAGTTATTCACATTTTTTGTGGATAAGATATTTTTAAAAATATAGATTTAACAAGGATTTGAAATATTAAATAATATTATATTGTGAATAACATTTTAAGTTTATTTTTACGTTCTATTGAAGTCTATTTATAGACTCAATCATTAATATTATTAGATAGTATAGAAACCATAAAGTAATTATTAGGGACATTACTCGTAAAGTTTGGTTTGAATTTACTATTTCTATCATAGGATTTTA
>CAZLDH010000113.1:0-9648 GCA_964558275.1 uncultured Chitinophagaceae bacterium | reverse complement strand
ACCCTGAGAAAAAGCTTAATTATTTTTTTGCCCATGTCTTTGCTACCTAACATTATTATTGTTTAACGGCAAGTTTAGCCATGTCTTTGTCAAATTCGTATAGCCCGTCTCGACTGTCACCAATGATGTTTAATTTGTCGATAATACGGAGTGCAAGTGTTTCTTCTTCTGTTTGTTCAGAAACATAAAACGCCAAGAAGTCTATAGTAGCATAGTCTTTTTCTTTTTTTGCTAATTGTACAAGCGCATGAATATGAGCGGTATTTTTTCGTTCATGTTCTAACACCAGTTCAAAAAGTTTGTGAAGACTTTTAGGCTTTGCTGTAGCAGCAGGAATGGCTTGTACTTTGCAGTAGCCGCCACGTTGATTGATATATTGCACTAGTTTTATCATGTGTTCGCGCTCTTCTTTCATATGATGATATAAAAAATGAGCAATTCCTTCAAAGCCCTGTACATCCGCCCATGAGCCAAGTGCTAAATACAATTGCGCTGCTTTTGCCTCTTGTGTCATTTGTGCATTGAGGGCTTTCTCTATCTTGTCCGAAATGAATTTAGTCTTCATAGCCAATGATTCTAAGTCTGAAAATCTATTGTACCGGTATCGTTTAAGGTATTAAATACAAAATTATACTATTTTTATGGGTAATCCCAAACAAAAGTAAGATGCGCGTTATTTGATTTCACTCGCTTTATTCATCATCTGAGGTTAGTACAGATAAGGTCTTTTGCACTTGATATTCTCGATTTAATAAGACCCAATCCACACTATATCCCGGGGCTATTTTCCCCCAAACAGTTTCTTTTCCAAGTACTTTAGATGGTATTGTTGCTGTCTTTTTCAAAGCTTCTTCAGGGGCGAGACCAAATGCAATCATTTTCCTGACAGCTTTTCCCATGCTTAGACAAGAACCTGCGAGTGTGCCATCTTGCAACACAATTCGGTCTCCCTTTTGAATGTAATGGTAGGTATCTGTCTTGGCTTCGGTGATGGCATCAGTAATGACAAATAATCGATCTCCCATTAGTTGTGAAGCAATACGGAGCGCGGCTTCATCCACATGGAAGCCATCCGGAATAATACTGGAGAAAACAGTACTGTCAAAAGCGGCGCCTACCAATCCCGGTGCACGATGATGAAGCCCTGACATTGCATTGAATAAATGCGTACAAGTGGTAATTCCCTGGTCAAATCCACGTCTGGCTTCTTCATAGGTGGCATTGCTATGCCCTGCAGATAACAGTATATCTTGTTGTGCAAGATAGCGAATCACCGTATCAGAACAGCATTCCGGAGCGATAGTCATCATCTTTATGGCTCCTTCTCCTTGATGTATAAGCTTCTTGACATCATCCAGAATCGGTTTTTGAATGAATTTTTCAAGATGAGCACCTTTTTTTATTGGATTGAGGTAGGGACCTTCCAATTGTAGCCCTAATAATCCGGGAAGACCCAATTCCCGGTATTTATTTACCGCTTTGATCGCTGCTTGCACAATATTGGGGCTGCTGGTAGGAATTGTTGCCATAAATGAAGTAGCACCTCCTGCCTTGCTATAGGCATAGGTGGCTTTCAGTGTTTCTACGGATGGATAGAGCGAAAACATCTGACCGTTTCCTCCATAGATTTGAATATCCTTGAAGGCGGGAGCAATAGTTGACTCTGGAAACGAAATTACTTCAGTGTTCTCCGGTAGTTCTGAAACCGGCAGAAGAGCGATAACCTTTTCCTGATCCGTGAGTATTGCGGTATTTTTTCTGAATTTTTCTCCATCAAAGAGTTTCTCGGGGAGATAGATCTTTTGTGACATAAAAAAGATTGAATTTTACTCAAAATTAAGTATATTTATGGAAGTCAATGTATTTACTAAATAATAAAAAAAGTATCATGAGTAAGAGAATATTAATGTTTGCAGGCGACTTTGTAGAAGATTATGAATTGATGGTGCCTTATCAGGCTTTGATTTCAGTAGGTTGTGATGTGGAGGTGATTTGTCCGGGAAAGAAAAAAGGCGATAAGATAGCAACGGCAATTCATGATTTTACGGAGTTTCAGACTTATTTGGAGTATAGAGGGCATAATTTTGAGATTAATAAAGATTTTGCGTCTGCTGATGCGAAAGATTATGATGGGCTTTATATTACCGGTGGTCGTGCCCCGGAATACATTCGTTTGGATCCTAAAATTATTTCTTTGACAAAGCATTTTTTTGAAGCTAATAAACCGGTAGCTGCTATTTGTCATGGGATTCAAATTTTAGTGGCTGCCGATGTAGTGAAAGACAGAACCTTAACTTGCTATCCGGCAGTTGGACCGGATGTGACAATGGCAGGAGGTCATTATCGAAATGTACCGGCTACAGAGGTTGTTGTCGATGGAAACCTAACGTCTTCACCTGCCTGGCCAGGACATCCTGCCATACTCAGGGAGTTTTATAAGCTTTTGGGGATAACGATTTCTTAACAGATAGCATATGTAGGGAAGTGCTTTGTGATGAACCATAGTTGTAAAGTTGTTTGCAGCGCATAGCAGCTTACTCCCTTCTTTCGGTGCTATGCTTTGGGTTAATTTTGAAATTAAATTCATCTGCATCATCTAAAAAGGGAAATTGCTGTCGTGTGTCTGCTACTTCCTTTTTATCTAAAACTTGTTGCAAAATAATATCGTCGGCATCAGATTGTTTTAATTTTTCTCCCTTAGGATCAAAAATACTGCTGTGCCCATTGTAAGAAATATTATTCCCGTCGATTCCTGTCCGGTTAACAGCTGCTACATAGCATTGGTTTTCTATGGCTCTTGCACTCAAAAGGGTATCCCATGCTTGAATTCTGGAGGCGGGCCAATTGGCGACAACAATTATCAAATCATAATGCGCTTCTTGTTTTTTTTGTTGTCTCAGCCATACCGGGAAACGCAAGTCATAACAAATAAACAATCCTATTTTCCAACCGTTGACTTGGGTTATTAATCGCTTTCTTCCGGGGCTATAATGTTCATTTTCCTGCGCATAGGAAAAAAGATGCCTTTTGTCATAGTGCGCCGTTTTGCCATTGGGTAATACCCACAATAATCTATTGTAATAATGTTCTTCTTCTTTGATAATAACACTTCCTATTAAAATAATGCCTTGCTGTTGTGCCATCTTCTGCATCCATTTTACAGTTTCTCCTTTCATGGTTTCTGCTAATTTTTCTGATTGCATGCTGAAACCGGTGGAAAACATCTCAGGAAGTACAACCACTTGCCCTTTGGATAAGGTGCTTATTTTTTCCTCAAATAATTCCAAGTTTTTTGAGACATCCTCCCAGTAGGGATTGGTTTGTATTAAACAAAGGGAAAGATTAGACATATTATTTTTTTCATAATTGTGAAAATTAAAATACAAAATTAATAAATGTTCGTCGATTTGCTTGTCATAAAGCGAAAAGCGAGAAGCGAGAAGCGAGAAGCGAGAAGCAAAAAGCAGAAAGCAGAAAGCAGAAAGCAGAAAGCAAAAAGCGAAAAGCAAAAAGCGAAAAGCAAAAAGCGAAAAGCAAAAAGCCAATAGCCAATAGCCAAACATTGCCCCCAAGGAGTTCTCCAACTTCTGCTTTCTGCATCCCCTTTCCTTTTTCCGCTTTCTCTCTTATCTTTACATCATTCATGAAAGAAACAGCAACGCAAAAATCACATTCTTTTCGTCATCGTTCCTGGCAACGGCTTAAAAAAAACAAAGGAGCTGTTGGTGGGCTGATTGTGATTATCTTTTCTGTATTGACAGCCTGTTTTGCGTATTATTTGGCGCCGGATCAAACTCCTCATGCCAATCGAATGATATTAGCACTTAGTGGTAAAAGTCCGGGTTATGAGGCACAGATTCTAAAAGTACATAAACAGATTCCGGTGAAGGATGTTTCTATATGGACAAAATTATTGCATGGTTCGCCTTCTGCCTATACTTATATTCCAATACAAGCATGGAAGTTTGAGGGTGACAGCCTACACTATCAACGTTATATAGATGAAGATACCACCTCCCGGGAGAGCATTGATCTATTGCATGTAGTTTACAGGTTGCCTCTGGGAAAGCGCCTGATACGAAAAGACGGAGGCCGGTTGTTTTATAAAGGATCGGATGGTAAAGTGGAGAATGTAGCCGTAGCCTCTTTACGAAAACAGGTGAAAGCGCATCAGATTGAAAAGAAAACTTTCTGGTTAGGAACGGATAAATATGGAAGGGATATTTTGAGTCGAATAATTTTAGGCACGCGGGTAAGTTTGAGTGTAGGCTTGGTAGCTGTTATTATTTCTTTACTTATAGGCATCAGTCTGGGTGCTGCGGCAGGTTATTTTAGAGGAAAAACGGATGATGTTATCATGTGGTTCATCAATGTAGTTTGGTCGCTGCCTTCTTTGTTACTTGTTTTTGCTTTAACTTTAGCTATTGGTAAAGGGTTTTGGCAGATTTTTATTGCCGTTGGTTTAACCCTGTGGGTGAGTGTAGCCCGTATTGTGCGCGGACAGGTGTTGAGTGTTAGAGAAATGCCATACATAGAAGCTTCCAGAGCGCTGGGCTTTGGTTCTTTCAGAATTATTTTCAAACATATTTTACCCAATATTCTGGGACCTGTTTTGGTTATCGCAGCAAATAATTTTGCCACGGCTATTATTATTGAAGCAGGATTGAGCTTTCTGGGTATAGGCATTCAACCTCCTACGCCCTCCTGGGGATTGATGTTGAAGGAAAATTATGGTTTTATTATTACGGATAATCCTTTTTTGGCAATTGTTCCCGGCTTGGCTATTATGCTTATGGTGTTGGCATTTAATCTTTTAGGAAACGGACTACGGGATGCGATGGATGTGAAAGAAGATGGAGGATAATGCGACAAAGCCTCTATTTCACCAATACTACAGGTTTTTTCTCTACAATAGTTTTTCCCGAAGGGTGGTAGCTATTGATGAAAAAGATATAAATACCGGTAGGGAGTATTTCTCCTTTGTCATCTTTTCCATTCCAGGGGATGCTTCCTTTTGTTCCTAATGAAATGTTTGTTCCCAGGTGTCTGACAGGAATACCATATTCATTAAAAAGGATAATTTTAGCGGAATAGCCTGGTGGTAATTGATATTTTAATTCACACAATTCCTGAAGACCGTCGCCGTCCGGAGAAAAGGTTTCGGGTTTGATTTTAAAGTAGGTTTTTGTCTGATGCGGTAAGGTGAATTGAGAATTTTGGTATCCCGGAGTGGCAAAGTTGCTAACGGAAGAGGCGGATACCCAATTGGAAATATCCTCAGAAGACAAGGAAGGATATGTTTTTTCCAAAGAAACACCATCTTGATTATGAAAGAAAGTACTTTGGGCGTCTTTGGTGTAACTCATTTGGTCGAGAACGCTCCTTGTGCTATCCAGTAAGAATGCATTTCCCGATGAGTTGGGATAAGAGGGAACGCGTTCTGATAAAAGAATGTGCTTGGGAAACTTTGGTTGATATTGTGAAAGAAGATGTTTTTTGTTTTCAGTTATGGCTACATATTCTCCGGGAAGAAGATAATATGCCTGTGTAGCTGCGGGATATATTTGATAAAAACTACCATTCCTTTTATTGGCAAGAAATAACGCTTGGAGATTTATTATTTTGTTGGAGGCATTGTATAATTCTATGAATTCTGCATCTCTTTTGATGGGATTAAAGAGTAATTCATTGATGTAGATATCCCCTTTTTGCGGTTGTTCTGTTAGTGCAAAAATGATTTCATTCTTTGGTTGTGGAGATAGTCGGCAACTTGCAAATTCTTCAATTTTAAAGGAATATCGTTTGCTTTTTTGAAGCGGATTCTGAAGCGTGAATTGCAGTATGTTGCGGTGGACGGAATCTTGTCTGATCTGTTTGAGATTTCTATTATTTAAGGTAAAAACGGCATTCGCCACCTCTTTTTTCTGTGGTCTTACATTTAAAGTAATGGAAAGATGGGAAGGGTCTATAATTTTAAGAGACTTTATTTTGATATGTGGTTGTTTTTCTGCCTCTTTGGGTAAGATATTACCGGGCGAACCTCCTGTTTTTGACATTGAGGCTGCCCAGTTTTTTATGAGGCAGGGATGGTCGGGATATTGCAAAACCAGCGTATAACCACCGTCATCTTTATTTTCATTCTGATAGCTGTCATTAGTGTAATCTACTTCAGAAATAATCTGTCCATTATCATCTTTTAGATATAAATGGTCGCCTCCATTATTCAGACTGGGAAATCTGTTTAGCCCTATAGCGGTGCCATAAGGAAGAAGTTGATTTTCATCTCCTTGGTCACAAATCAAAAGGATAGCCCCGGAAGAAATTGAGACAGGTGGAAATACAGCACATCTTGTTTTGTCACAAATCTTCCAGTTTGTTAAGGTAATATTATAATCGCTTCTATTGTAAAGCTCAATAAACTCAATTTCCGGCAAACCGCGAGAAGGAGTAGGATCGGGAAAGATTTCGCTGATGAGTATATCTGATTTTTTGGGGCAGTAATAGGAAAATGAGAGTAGCGTGTCTAGTTTATTTCCCTCTATATCCGGAAGATCCTTGATTTTTAAGGTGTTTTCGGTTTTTAATTTGAAGTGCCAAACTGTACTTTTTACAGGGGTGGATGCGGTGCTCAGGCTGTAATTCACCGGCAACCTGCCACCGGGATAAATATAGTTACTGTTTAGTTTCTCCTGCCTAACTTTAAATAATGCTGTATCACCTATCCATCTCGGATTGGTTTTGAACTCACCATCCGTAAAATGTTCATTTAGTTGTGCCTGTAACTGTAAAGGCAGCGAAAGCCAGAGTAGGCATAAAATGGGAGAGATCGTTTTCATGGTATTGAAAATTCTAACTCATAAATATATAAAATAAATATTTAATTATAAAAAAATATACATGTGATAAAATCAAAGAATCTTCAAATTGGGCATTCATTTACGCTTAAATAAGGTGAATTTAAACGCCTTTTCCAAAAAGAATAATTACAACCGGTTTATAATATTATAACTTTATAATGTACCTTTGTAGGTTTTAAAATTGAAAAATAAAAAAGGATTATATCATGAAAGTAGCAGTCGTAGGTGCAACCGGTTTGGTAGGTACTAAGATGTTGCAGGTTTTGGCAGAAAGAAATTTTCCCGTTGATGAATTGATTCCGGTAGCTTCAAAAAAATCGGTAGGAAAAGAAATCTCTTATAAAGGGAAAACGTATAAAGTGGTAGATGCAGAAACTGCTGTTGGAATGAAACCGGATGTGGCATTATTTTCTGCCGGTGGGGGAACCTCTTTGGAATGGGCTCCTAAATTTGCGGAAGTAGGCACTACTGTCATTGACAATTCTTCTGCCTGGCGCATGAACCCTAATAATAAATTGATTGTTCCGGAGGTGAATGCAGATACTTTAACCCCTGAGGACAAAGTGATAGCTAATCCCAATTGTTCTACTATTCAGTTGGTGATGGCTTTGAATCCTTTGCATCATAAATTTGGCATTAAAAGAGTTGTGGTAAGCACCTATCAGTCTATAACCGGTAGTGGCGTGAAAGCAGTGAATCAGATGATGGATGAAAGAGCCGGAAAAGAAGGAGAAAAAGCCTATCCTTATCCTATTGATAAAAATGTATTGCCTCATATTGATGTCTTTCAGGAAAATCTTTATACCAAAGAAGAGATGAAACTGGTGAAAGAAACCAATAAGATTATCGGAGATGAGAGCATTAGATTAACAGCGACAGCAGTGCGTATTCCCGTGATGGGAGGACATAGTGAATCTGTGAATGTTGAGTTTAAATATGATTATGACTTAGAAGAGGTTCGGAAAGTCCTTTCAGAAACCCCGGGAGTGGTTGTTGTGGATGATGTTGAAAAATTGAAATACCCCATGCCGTTGGATGCACATGACAAGGATGAAGTTTTTGTAGGACGTATCCGTAGAGATGAAAGTCAGGCCAATACCCTGAATATCTGGGTGGTGTCTGATAATCTTAGAAAAGGCGCAGCTACTAATGCCGTCCAGATTGCGGAGTATTTGGAAAATAAAAAATGGATTTGAACCTTCAGTGGAGTCTGGTGCTAAGTGATTAGCGCAAAGCCAAAAGCCAATAGCCTTCGGACACTGAGCGTAGTCGAAGTGTCCGATGCACGAAGCCAACCGCTAAAAGCAGCCAACAGCCAACAGCTAAAAGCCAATAGCCAATGGCCATTATTTGGATTTTTATCCCTTTTTGCTTATTATTGTAAAGGTTATGTAAAAATAATTAAGCAGATATGAAGATTCATTCCCGTAAGAAACTATTGGTGTTGTCCCTGATTGTCGGTCTTTTGACATTCGGCGCTTTTGCTTTTAAGGCACCCACAGAAGAAGCTAAACCTCATTATCCCAACAATTTAAAGGTGCTGCCTAAAGATATTTCTCATGAACAGATTATGAATATCATGAAGAGTTTTACCGTGGCGCTGGATTTTGAGTGTACTGATTGTCATGCCAAGTCAAAAGAAGATCCCTCAGAGATAGATTGGATGTCTTATGATAAAAAAAACAAGAAAGTCGCTTTGGAAATGATGAAGATGGTTAAAAAAATAAATGCAAAGTATTTTGATGTGAAAGGTGGTTTTATGGAAAATTATCTTCACTCTAAATTTGCAGTAACCTGTCAGACTTGTCACGGAGGTTCTTCTCATCCTGTAAATACGATTTCTATTCCTGTGGAAAATGAAAAACCGGAAGAATAAAAATAGTTAGCGTTTTTGATACGCAATTATAAGGTGTTGTTTATTGTTATATTTACTTAAAAGCATGCTAATAGCTTATATTTCATCGTATAGTAAAAAGTTAAATAGCTGTATATCATGTAAGAAAGAACTTTTTGGCAATAAAAAATATCTTAACATTTCTTTGGTAGGTTGTTAAAAAAGTGTAAAATTGCATATATCTATAAATAAAATGTCTTTATCTTATGAAGAAAACATTACTTACACTTACTATTTTATTGGTGAGTTGTTCCATGGTCTTCGCACAAGATCATGAAGTTAGTGGAACGGTGACGGATCCGAGTGGTGAAGCAATACCGGGAATTTCTATTCATATCAAAGGATCTACCAATGGCACGGCCTCTGATGGGAATGGTCAGTATAATATCACAGTTGAAGATAATGCTGTATTAATCTTTAGTGGAATAGGGTATGAACAAAAAGAAGTTCCTGTAAACGGGAAATCTGTTGTGGATGTTACTATTGAATCTGGTACACAGAGTTTAAATGAATTGGTGGTAGTGGGTTATGGTACAACCACAAAGAAAGATTTTACCGGTACCGTGAAAACGGTTAGTGGTGAAGAAATCCAAAAGAAGAATGTAGATGATGTTGCTCAAGCTCTCGCGGGTGAGGTTGCCGGTGTAAGAGTGATTAATACCTCTGGGCAACCAGGAGAAGTGGCTAAGATTCGAGTGAGAGGATTTGGATCTGTGAATGGTAACAGAGATCCATTGTATGTGGTAGATGGGGTTCCTTTTGTTGGAAGTGTGAATAGTATAAATCCTGCCGATATTGAAAGTATTAGTGTTTTAACGGATGCTGTGGCAACTGCTATCTATGGGGCTAGAGGAGCCAATGGAGTGGTTTTGATTACTACTAAAACCGGTAAAGGAC
>CAZLDH010000112.1:0-9756 GCA_964558275.1 uncultured Chitinophagaceae bacterium | reverse complement strand
AAAGGATAAGCTGCCTGTGCCAGTTTATTCCCTTTTCCTTCTTCTTCTCCAATATTTAATAAAGCTACTTTGGGGGGATTAGGATTATGGAGTATGCTTTTTGAAAAAAGACTGCCTAAAATACCAAACTGAAGTAAATTTTCAGGTTTACAATCTGCATTGATGCCTACGTCCATAAGCAAGCCCCGTTTCGAGGTGTTAATTCTTGGAAGTAGGGTGAATATTGTAGGGCGTTGTATGCCTTCAATAGTCTTAATGGTGTAATGCATTCCTACCATCATCGCTCCTGTATTTCCGGCGCTGATGAAGGCTTGAATCTTTTTTCCCTGAAGTAGTTGAAAACCTACATTTATAGTTGACTTAGGTTTTTCTTTTAGTGCTTTGGTCGGGTGTTCATGCATCCCTACTGTTTCCGGAGCATGAAAGACAGTGTATTGCGTTTCATCAATACACTCCTGTTCTACTATTGGCTTGATTTTATCTTCATCGCCAATAAGTACGATGTGAACATCAGAGGATGCAGAGCTTAAAAAATTTTTTACACCTTTAATGGCCTCGAATGGGGCAAAATCCCCACCCATTGTATCAATTCCTATTTTCATTCGGTCTTTTGACTTGATTAACGCTGCCTAAAGGTAAAAAAATTATTCTGATGCTTGTTCTTTTTCCAGAACTACTTTTCCTTTATAGTAGAGTTTATCTTCAGACCAATGTGCACGATGGCGTACATGAGTTTCTCCGGTCGTAGGATCTACACTTAATGTTTTAGGTGTTGCCTTGTAATGGGTGCGCCGTTTTGCAGTACGTTGTTGTGAGTGTCTTCTTTTTGGATGTGCCATGATATTAAATTTTCTTACTTTCTAAATTGTTCTAATCCTTTCCAAATTGGATTATTTTCTTTTGTTTTATCTTCTTTTAAACCTTCCAATATTTTCAGTGCCTCCGGGTTACATTGGCTTTGTCCTTCTTCATCTTCCGAATGTATTCTCTGCATTGGAATACTGAGTAATGCAAAGTCATAAATCCATTTTGCCACATTCATCACAGTTTCATGACGAGAGATAAAGGCAATATTGGGATCTTCATTCTCTGTTTGTGCTATTTGTGGATCGTTTGCTCTTTTTACAAGCAGAGTAAATGCATCCCAAATATCCATATCAAAAAGATCACCACACCTATCGCAGTTGATTCTGATATCACCTGTAATGTCGAAGTCCAGCTGTAGAAAATTCTCTTTTTTATCAAGAATTATATGAACAGTCAATCGACTTTCCTGAAATTCAGGTGTGCCAAAAGTTTCAAAAAAGGCATTATCTATTTCATAATCAAATTGATGTTGCCCATTCTTTAGTCCAACAAATGCAATGTCAAATGCTTTATTTTCCCTCATAATAAAACCTCCCTACATAAATCGAGGCGCAAAGTTAGCAAATATTCGATAATTTACCACTTTCTATTCAAGTAAAAAAATAAACTTTAGCAATTTTAGTGGAAGCGGAGCCAGAGTTAAAAACCAGAATGGAAACCCGGTCAGTTAAGTTTGCTATATTTCCTTTAGCTCAGGATGATGTACGATGTCTTCCACCGATTTATTTTCCAATATTTTTAAAGTGGCATCCCTTACTTGTGCAATGACTCGATTGAGTCCGCAGGTTTCCTCATCGGGGCAAGTCTCACACTTTTGATAATAATTAAGACTTGCACAGGGAAGCAATGCTATAGGTCCATCTAGTAATCGAATGATTTTAGCCAGCATTATTTCTCCCGGAGGTTTAAGTAAAAAGTAACCTCCGCCTTTCCCTTTTTTACTGCTTAATATGCCTGATTTTTTTAATTCTAAAAGAATGTTTTCTAAAAACTTTAGCGATATATTTTTTTTCTGTGCAATCTCAGATATTAATACGGGATGTTCCTGTGCATTTTCTGCCAAGTATATTAAAGCGTGAAAAGCATATTGTGTTTTCTTCGACAACATGATGACTTCCTTTTCTTAATAGTTAACAAATTTCTTTAGACTATAGATTGGATAGGAATGATAAATTTAAGTGAAATTGGACAAAAATCCACATTAAATATAAAAATTCATACCAAAGGTAAGGTATATTGTTCCATAATGATTATTTTATTGAATAATGTTGATCTAAATGAGGAAAAGTGGTTTAATTTTGCTAGTTTGGGTTAAATTTTCGTGCTTCATCGGCGTAGGTTGTTTGTGATTTTGTCTTGAGAATAAATTTTTACATTATATATGGGAACTACTAAATTGAAGTTGGATTCTACTTCTGCTTTTGATTCTTTTTTTTCGGATACGCATCTGTTAGGAATCATTTCTTCTCAGAAAGGCTATCAAATTTGCTGGCGAATTAATCAGACGCTGGATTTTGATTTTAGATTAGATAGTGAGAATGAGTTAGAGATGTCTATTCAGAAAAAAGGGAAGCATTGTTTTTTTCAAATTTATGATTGTTATGAACCAATCAACTATACAAAGCATTATATATATAGTAATCATTTTAAAGGGGAATTTTTAGTGCCCGAATTAAAGCATATTGACTATTTGTGGTTGATTAAAGGCGATTTTTACGAAGAGAAAGAAATTAAGGTGCTGATGAAAGATTTACGTCAAATGAATAATATACAGATGGTTACACCGATAGATGCCTATTCATTGAAGAGTAAATCTAATTTAATTATTTAATTTAAAAATAAGTTTGTTATGGCTTGGAAAGAAGAAAATAATCAGTTGGTAAAAACGTTTACTTTTGGAGATTTTAAAGAAGCTTTTGGTTTTATGACCAGAGTAGCTTTTTTAGCAGATTCTCAAGATCATCACCCGGAGTGGAGTAATGTATATAATAAAGTAACAATTCACCTATGCACCCATGATGAAGGCAGTAAGGTGACGGATAAGGATAGAAAATTGGCAGAGGATATTGATAAAATTGTGAAGGAATAAAGACTCCCTTCACAATTTTATTCTTGATTTAAATCCTCTTAAAGAACTTGAATTTTTATATTCTTATAAGAAACTTTATGACCATGGTCTTGTAGGCCGATGTGTCCCTTTTTGGATTTACCAAAGTCGGCAACACCGCTGAATTTACTATCTGCAATGCGTTCCTTCCATTCTTGAGAACCAATTTGTACATTGGCTACTTTGTGCTCATTAATCCAAAAGGTGAGATCGCCATTGTTTTGTTTGATTTTTACCTTGTTCCATTCTCCGGCAGGATTAACATTGTCAGGGTTGCAGGCAATCATGTCGTATAAAGAACCGGCAAGATGGGTGCTGTCTTTATTGTCTTCAGCATCTTTATTATCCAATACCTGCATCTCAGGAGCTGTTAAATAGGCGTGATCATACTTCAAATCTTCAATGACATTGACCAAGATTCCGCTATTGCCTTCCGGACTGATTTTCCAATCTAAGGTCAGGATGAAATTCTCGTAGGTATTGTCTGTAATTAAAGTGCCTCCACCGCCCAGGTCGGGGTCAAGGGTTAATACGCCATTTTCTGCATGCCAGCAGGGATCGGCACTATCTTTATTAAAAGTGTGCCAGCCATCCATATTTTTTCCATTGAATAGTGAGATGGCTTCTTGAGTTTGAACTTTTTGAATCGTTGAATCTGCTTTGCCGCTTTGGGAATTGTTTTGATTACCGGTTGATGAAGTACATGCCGGTAGAATACCAAAGCATAAGAGAGTGATTACTCCTAAAACAGATACTGAAAGATTTTTACGCATATAATTGTTTTTGTAAGTAAAATAAAAAACAAAAGGCAACACTGCCGATTCGTTTTAATTTAATAAAAATGGGGCTAAAGGTACTGCAATTCCTATTTTAGACCAAGAATGCGTTGGTTGAAATTTTCATCAGGTTTTCCACCTCCTGCAAAATCGTCAAAAGCGCGTTCTGTGACTCTTATTATTTGATCCTTAATAAATTCGGCACCTTCTCTTGCGCCATCTTCAGGATGCTTCATACAGCATTCCCATTCTAATACTGCCCAACTGTCAAAATCATATTGTGTTAATTTGCTAAAAATGGCTTTGAAATCTACCTGTCCGTCTCCGGGAGAGCGGAATCTTCCCGGACGGTCAATCCAGTCTTGATAGCCGCCATAAACCCCAGATCTTCCGGTAGGATTAAATTCTGCATCCTTCACGTGAAAAGCTTTTATTTTCTCATGATAAATATCTATATAATCTAAATAATTCAGACATTGCAAAACAAAATGGCTGGGGTCATAAAGCAGGCAGGCACGATCATGGTTGCCGGTGGCTTCCAAAAAGCGTTCGTAAGTAATTCCATCATGTAGATCTTCGCCCGGATGTATTTCGTAACATACATCCACACCTTGTTCATCACAATAGTCTAATATGGGTTTCCAGCGTTGAGCCAGTTCTTTAAAGCCGGTTTCTACCAGTCCTTTAGGGCGTTGAGGCCATGGATACATCGTTGGCCAGAGTAAGGCGCCACTGAAGGAAGGCATAGCGGTGAGTCCCATTCTATTGCTAGCTTTTGCCGTGTATTTTAGCTGTTCGATAGCCCATTCGGTACGCGCTTTAGGATTGTTCCTATAAGCTTCCGGCGCAAAATTGTCGAATAAAGTGTCAAAAGAGGGATGAACCGCTACTAATTGTCCTTGAATGTGAGTGGCTAACTCTGTAATCTGAAGTCCGGCTTCTTCTACAGTACCTTTTATTTCTTCGCTATAAGTTTGGCTCTCAGCAGCCTTTTTAATATCTATGAGAGATGGCTCATTCGAGGGAATTTGTATGCCTTTATATCCTAAAGCGGCTGCCCAGTCACAAATGTTTTTGAGATTGTTAAATGGTGGCTCTTCTCCTACAAATTGTGCCAAAAATATGGCCGGTCCTTTGATTGTTTTCATGTTTTAATGGTTTTTACAATTTTAAGATTTACGAGCAAGTTAGCTGAAATCTATTCTTTTTGCAAAATTTCCTATTTATTCATTCATGGTTAATAAATACTTTTTGGAGCGGACTCCTTATTGAATGGATAGATAATCATAAAGGCTGTGGCTAAGAAATGGTTGTCTAAGATTTGCCTTTTGTTCTTGGCACTCTCTTTTAAAGTAGGGTTGCCAGGCAGGATTTTTACCATATTCTTTGCGTAAAAGTTGTTTGTTATAATGTAGGCTTTTGAGATAAATGGTATCGGGATGCTGCTGAAAAGTGATGTTGTATTTAGTCACAATCCAACTAAAATTCAAAGTACTACAGATAATAAAGGTAATAAAAAAAGCAAGTAACATCTTTCTAAAGAGATAACTGTTTGTTTTTCTTCTTTTGATTTTGCAATAGGTAAAATAAAGTCCTACCAAACATAGAAGTAGAAAAATATAAACACTGATTCTTTTAAAGGTAAGTCCGTATTCATAAATGTAATGGCTGTTGATGAGAAAAGTAGATACGATGAGCAGGCTGTTCAAGATGATCCAAAGGATGGATAATCTTTTTAATAATACCGCTTCAGGGTCGAAGTTGAAAGTTGATTTGAAATAGAATAAAATAATTCCAATGGCCAAAATAATGGAGAAGATGACTGAACCTACTCGTTGGTGTGTTTCTTGACTTAGAGACGTTTTTCCTAAAGTTTGAAAGAATTGTTCGTAGTTATAACTGATAATAAAAAGTAGAAGAATAAGATTGAGAAGCAATAGGGAGATGATACCGCTCCACTTTTGTGTGGTCAAATCTACCGACTTTGCTTTCTTTTTTAAAGAGGCTGCTTTTTGTGGGGCAAAGTCATTTTGTAGCCTCATGTTCCATTTGATGGCTTCTTTAGGGATTAACGGAAACCATAGATTAAACATAAAGAAAAGACCAATGGCAATTAATAATAGGAGTGTGAGGATGTCAAAATTTCCGAAAAAATCTTGAAAAAAGGATGCAAACAGACGACTACTACTCGTATATACCAAGGTGAAAATAGTTCCTATTCCTAAAGGGATGACAAAATAGGCCAGTATCTTTTTTCCTGATTTTCCCTGAATAACTTGCTTGGGCATCCATGAATCAAAATAAAATATCCGAAAGATAAAAGTAACGTAACTGATTATCCATAGTACCGGATATAATACTATTTTTATTTTTGGATATTGTAGATAAAGTCCGAAGGTTAGGGTAGATAAAAAGAGAGCCAAAAAAGAGAAGAAATCTCCATACCAAGCAAACGAGAGAGACGTTAGCATAACAGTTCCCGATAACCACCAAAATCCCTTTGGTCGTTTCATAGGAAAGGAACTTAATATCCACCATAGCAGCAAACAAAAAATACTTAAATTAAAGCCCGGTTTCCAACCTTGGTGATAAAAGAGTACAACAAAAATCAGAATAGTAACAAGAAATTTAGTGAATTTTTTCATTATTTTATATTTAAAAAGTACTTTGAAATTCAAAGTATATGACGAAAAAAATTATTGAATCAACTTTTCTAAAATGCTTAAATGTTTTTTAAATGCAGTTCTTCCCAAATGAGTAATTCGATAAGATGTTTTGGGTTTCTTGCCTACAAATTCTTTTTTTATTTCGATATATTCGGCTTTTTCCAAAGCTGAAGAGTGACTGGCTAAATTGCCATCTGTTACATCCAATTGTTTCTTCATGTCTTTATAACTCACCCAGTCGCTGACCATGAGAATTGACATCATTCCCAAACGCACTCTGCTTTCAAATTTTTTATTTAATGATTGAATTAAATTCATTTAAAAAGAATTATAGGATTAATGATACTTTTTGTACATCAAAAATCCATAAATGATGTGTAATAAACCAAAACCTAATGCCCAAAAGATCAATCCATATCCCGGTAAAAATAAGGCAATAAGCCCTAAAACTGTTTCACAAATTCCTAAATAGGTCAATTCATTGTAGGTATATTTTCCACTATTTATCAAGGCTAACCCATAAAATACTAAAGTAGTAGGGGCTACCATGATAAAATGGTGATGAAAAATCAAAGATAGGCAGAATACGCCACCTGCAATTAATGGGATAAATAGGCTGATTAATAATCGTTTAGTTAAATTAGTCCAAATAGGAGCTTTAATTTTTTTGCTTTTTCTGATAGTGAAAAATATTCCACAAGACAAAGCAATGAAAAGAGTAATTACGCCAATAAAAATCAATGCTGTCATTAGATCGGGAGTATAAAGTTTCTCAGTTCCTTGATAGTTCAAAGCATGATTTTGGCTCATGAAGCCATAGGCAAGCCCGGTGGCAATAAGAGCAACAATACCAATAACGATTCCCGATAATCCGTTTAAGGAAATAAATCTGGAAGATTGTTCCATAAAAGAATGAATGTGTTCAATATCTTTTTTATAATCCCTTTCCATATAGAATGATTTAAAGTACTTTGAAATGCAAAGTAAATACAAAAAAATTTGTTGTCCAAATTTTTAAAAGATTATTATTGTGAAATTAAAACAAGATGGGCTTATTAACTGTACTATATACAGTAGGTTGTGTTGATAATTTTGTGAAGCAGGGTAGGCGAAATCTTAAAATTGAATGAAATGTCGTTAAAGTCAAAAAAAGAAATTGTTACCAATTGGTTGCCTCGATACACAGGGGAAGAGCTAAAGAATTTTGGCTCGCATATATTGTTGTGTAATTTTTTGGACTATGTTGAACGATTCGCGGAAAAAAACAAGGTCCCCGTTAAAGGGACAGATTATCCGATGCAATGTGCTACTTCCGATGGTGTGACTATTATTAATTTTGGGATGGGGAGTGCCAGTGCAGCCACAATTATGGATTTATTGAGTGCGATTCATCCTAAAGGGGTTTTGTTTTTAGGAAAATGTGGTGGTTTGAAAAGCGGTTCACATGTAGGAGATTTAATATTACCGATTGCTGCAGTTAGGGGAGAGGGAGCTTCTGATGATTATTTTCCACCTGAAGTTCCGGCTTTACCGGCCTTTGCTTTACAGAAGGCTATTTCTACTACTATTCGGGATTATGGACGAGATTATTATACCGGCACTTGCTATAGTACCAATCGCCGGGTGTGGGAACACGATAAGCAGTTTAAGCAGTATTTGAATAGAATCAGAGTCATGGCCGTTGATATGGAAACAGCTACGCTGTTTGCTGTGGGTTTTCATAACCATATCTCTACCGGGGCGCTGCTGCTTGTATCAGACAAGCCTTTGATTGCAGAAGGTGTGAAAACCGCAGCTGGCGATAAGAAAGTTACTGAAAATTTTGTGGATCATCATTTACAAATAGGCATTGATTCTCTGAAACAACTGATTAATAAAGGACTCACTATTAAACATTTAAGGTTTTAATAAGGCTTTGCTTTAAACTTTGCACTTTTTGCTTTAATCTTTCTGCTTTAAGCCTATATATTCGTTAATAACTTCTGATATTTCTTCTGCTTTATGAAAAACCATAAGATGGGTTCCTCCTTTTATTTTTAAGTCGGGTTCTACGAATAGGATAGGAAGCATGTGATCCCGGTTGCCATGTATATGTAAGAGGTGAGAAGGAATGTATTGATTTTTCCAGTCGGCTACTCGATCCCATGCCCATTTAAAAAAGGTTTCATCTGTGTCCTGAATGATTTCTTTCAGTAGTTTTTTTTCAGCTTTATTTGTGGGACCAAATAATAATTGTCCGGCAAAAAGTCCCATACGGGTAATCCATTTGTAATTTATCCATCTATGAACTTTAAAATATTGTAAGAGATGAAAATAGGGAGGAACCTCTTTACAAGTTTTGGAACTGGAGATAAGGATTGTTTTTTCTACATCAATAACCTTATTGATTTCAACAGCCATCATTCCGCCCATGGAAACGCCTATTAAAATGGGGTGGGGGTGTACAATCTGCGCTGTGAGTCTTTGGGCATAAGCTTCCCAAGTTTCGTTTTTTTTAGGGGTAATCCAAGATATATAATGGACATGGGCGTTCCTAATGTCCAAATATTCCAGGAGTCGTCTGTCAGCTCCCAGGCCGCTTATGAAATATATCTCTTTCATTGATGAGAAGGATGCCCGAAGTTAACCATTTTTGTTTAATCGTGCATAAAAAAGGGTGGTCTCTATTAATGTTTAGAGCCCACCCTGTAGAAAAGTCAAGTTGACTACTAGGATTTGTCTTCAGATGACTTTTTGTCCTTAGCCTTTGGATTTTTTAATTTTTCCTTGATTTCGGCTAATGCATCTAAATCACCAAAAGTAGATTTTTCAACTTTAGATTGTACGTTTTTAACCGCTTTTTTTGTTCTCTTCACATTGGCTTTCTTCTCTTTGTTTGCTGCAATCTTTTCATCAGCAATTTTTTGTTGCCAAGTGCGTGTGTGAGAAACGATGATGCGTTTATCATCGCGATCAAATTCGATAATCATGATATCTATGGTATCGTCAACCTTAAGCTCTCTTTCGTCTTCTGTTTTTAGATGACGAGCGGGAGCAAAAGCTTCCAAGCCATATTCTAACTGAACAGAGGCGCCTTTGTCGTCTTTGCGAACAATGGTTCCCTGATGTACAGAGCCAATAGGGAAAACGCCTTCGAAAGTGTCCCAAGGATCTTCTTCCACTTGTTTATGACCCAGAGATAGTTTTCTGTTTTCTTTGTCAATGCTTAGTACAACGACTTCCAAATCATTTCCTACTTTGGTAAACTCATTTGGATGTCCGTAGCGTTTGGTCCAGCTTAAGTCAGAGATATGTACCATACCGCCAATGCCGGTTTCCATTTCAACAAATACACCATAAG
>CAZLDH010000111.1:0-9930 GCA_964558275.1 uncultured Chitinophagaceae bacterium | reverse complement strand
GTTTTTTCCGCCTTGCTCATTATCATTTGTCCATTCCATAGGAAATTTTTTCTCAATTTCTACAGGCATCATCCCGGCAAAAATGGCATTCCTACAGTATTGTGTTGCAGTAGGCAAGATACTGTAAAAAGTATCTTCTTCTTCTAAAGAAAAATACTCTGCAAATATAGGTTCTATCACCTTCCATTGGTCAAACCGAAGATTATCTATCAAAACAACAAAAAGCGGTTTCCCTTTCTCAATATGCGGTGCAATCTTGTACCGGAATAAGGTGTGCGACATGATGGGAGCCTCCGGTGTTTTGGGGTGTACCCAATCCTTATAGTTTTTTGTTACATATTTGGCAAACTCTGTATTTGCTTCTGCTTTTTGTGAGTTGAATACATCCTGCATTTCGGGGCTGTCACTCTTTGCCATCTGCAACTCCCAATGCACTAATTTTTTATAAGTATCTCTCCATTCATTATAATCCTGACTGGAAGAGAGCGTCATAAACAGGTTCCGAAAATCTTGTTGATATGCTGTTGTCGTTTTTTCAGCTACCAGCCTTTTATTGTCAATATTCTTCTTCAGAGCAAGCAAAACCTGATTTGGATTTACCGGCTTAATGAGGTAATCATTAATCTGTCGACCGATGGCATCTTCCATCACATCTTCTGCTTCATTCTTGGTCACCATAATCACAGGTATCTGCTGATTGACCATCCGAATATCTTCAAGCGTTTCCATCCCGGTCATGCCCGGCATGGTTTCATCCAATAAAATGGCATCAACCGCATTCTCTTTTAAATGTTCAACACCATCATAGCCATTACTCATAGCCGCAACATGGTAACCTTTATTCTCTAAAAACAATATTTGTGACTTTAGAGAATCTACTTCATCGTCTATCCAAAGAATATTACTCATAAATTTCTATTTATTTAATCAAAAATTATCTTTTATATTTGACCATATCGTTCTGTAAGATAACAAAACTTATGGTATTTATTATTAATTTCCTTTTTTATGCACCAGGACAAAAGAAAGATTATCAATGATCCGATTTATGGTTTTATAACCATCGATCACCCTATTGTGTTCAAAGTCCTGGAACATCCAAACTATCAAAGACTGCGCCGTATTTCACAAATGGCGCTGGCTCACATGGTTTATCCGGGGGCTGTACATACCCGACTATCCCATTCTCTGGGGGCTTACCACCTGATGAGACAGGCTTTAAAGGAACTTTGTGATAAAGGTGTTAAAATCACAGAAGAGGAAAAAATTGCAGCTCAAGTAGCTATTCTCTTACACGATATTGGCCATGGTCCTTTCTCTCATTCTTTAGAAAACCTATTGGTCAAAAACGTTTCTCACGAAGAGATCTCTTCCTTAATAATGGAGCAGATGAATAACGAATTGAATGGAGAGATTAGCTTGGCGATAAAAATATTTAAAAACAACTATCATAAAAAATTCCTGCACCAGCTGGTCTCCGGTCAACTAGACGTGGATCGTATGGATTACCTGAGCAGAGACAGTTTCTATACCGGCGTCTCAGAAGGGGTTATCGGCTATGATCGTATATTAAAAATGATGACCGTTCACCAGGATGAACTGATGGTAGAAGAAAAAGGAATACATTCTATTGAAAAATTTATTGTGGCTCGGCGACTCATGTATTGGCAGGTTTATCTACATAAAACCGTGCTAAGTACAGAAAAGCTTTTAATCCATATTCTTTCTCGAGCAAAAGAACTCTTTCTTCAAGGGGAGGCTGTTTTTGCGACACCGACATTGGCATTTTTCATGAAACAGGAGATAGATCGTGATGCCTTTATACAGTCGTCAGTTTACTTAGAGAAATTCTGTCAACTTGACGATTATGACATTCTGTCTTCAATAAAGGCATGGATGCACCATCCAGATAAAATTCTATCAACGCTCAGCCAATGGCTTATTAACAGGAAGCTTTTTCATCTTTCCCTGCAAAGCCAGCCGGTAGATGACCAATATTTTAAGAAACTACAGAAAAGGGTGGCAGAAAAAGGTCAATTATCCCCAAAAGAAATTCACTACTTTGTTTTTCACGGCACCGCAACCAACAAGACCTATGATATTCACAATGAAGAGATTAAGATTCTCTTTAAAAACGGAACAGTAAAAGACATTTCAGAAGTGGAAAATGCACTTATCAACACAACTGTTATGATACCGGTAAAAAAATTTTACATTTGTCATCCAAAAGATTTTGATTAAAACACCTCACGCACTGGTTAACATGGCTGTTAATTGGTGTAAAACCAATATTTATGCAGTTTAGTGCCTCACAGATAGCAGCAATGTTGAACGGAAAGCTCGAAGGCAATCCGGACGTTCAAGTTGATGATATTGCCAAAATAGAAGAAGCAGAAAAAAATACCATCTGCTTTATCGCCAATCCAAAATATGAAGAATATATCTATTCTACAAAGGCCGGCATCGTCATTATCAACGAAGATTTTGAAATAAATCAGACCGTACAACCCACCTTAATTCGGGTAAAAGACGCCTATGGCAGTTTTGCTAAGTTATTAGAACAATACAACGAAATCATCAATCAAGACAGAATAAACAAAAAAGGGATTGAAGAACCGGCCTACATCGCCGATAGCGCAAAACTTGGAAATGATGTATATATAGGTGCATTTGCCTATCTGGGGAAAAATGTATCCATTGGAGATAACACAAAAATATATCCCGGTGTATATTTAGGAGATAATGTAACGGTGGGGAGTAATACAACCCTTTATGCCGGAGTTAAAGTATATTTTGATTGCGAAATAGGGCATCAGGTTATTTTACATTCGGGGGTCGTTATTGGCAGCGACGGATTTGGCTTTGCCCCCGACAAAGAGGGGAAATACAACAAAATCCCACAGATTGGCAATGTTTGCATTGAGAACAATGTGGAAATAGGAGCCAATACTTGTATTGATAGGGCTACCATGGGATCAACCATTATCTCAGAAGGCGTAAAACTCGACAACCTTATTCAGATTGCTCATAATGTTGAAATAGATAAAAATACAGTAATTGCCGCTCAAACAGGCATCTCGGGGAGCACTAAGATAGGAAAAAATTGTACTTTTGGCGGACAAGTAGGAATAGTCGGACATATTAAGATTGCAGATCAAACCCGTGTCGGAGCACAAAGTGGCATATTAAGATCTAATACAGATTCTAATAAAGCACTCAATGGAACACCGGCAATGGGTTACACGCAATCATTGAGAAGCTATTCTATTTATAAGAATTTACCCAAATTAGAAAAAAGAGTTAAAGAACTGGAAGGGATTATCAATCAACTTCAAGAAGAAAAAAAATAGCATACCTGCTTTATTGAAGAAATTGTTTCAATTATGGATATTAAAAAGACTGTTAATCAACACACTCTCAGAGAAACGATAAACATCTCCGGTGTAGGACTGCATACCGGAGTAAAATCGAATTTAACATTAAAACCGGCCAGACCCGGACATGGCATTAAATTTCAACGCATCGACCTTCCGGATCAACCTGTTATCAGAGCTAATGTAGATTATGTTGTAGATACTTCCCGAGGCACTACGTTGGAACATAATGGAGGGAAGATAGGAACCATAGAGCATCTTATGGCTGCTTTGGTTGGCGCTAATGTGGATAACGTGCTAATTTGCGTAGATGCCCCGGAGATCCCCATTATGGACGGTAGTGCCCTTCCTTTTATAGAAGCCATTGAAAAAGTCGGGATTCAGGAACAGAATGTAAAAAAATCCTACTATGATATTGGAGATAACATAGAATATACAGACACGGAAAAACGAGTTGAAATGGTAGCACTGCCATCTCAATCTTTTAAAATTACAACGCTTATAGATTTTAACTCTCCGGTACTCGGTACGCAGCATGCTTCTTTAAGAAACATAACCAACTTCAAAGAAAAAATCTCTTCTTGCAGAACATTCGTATTCTTGCATGAGCTCGAATACCTATTAAATCATAACTTAATCAAAGGGGGGGATTTAAATAACGCCATTGTGGTGGTAGATAAAGAAGTCTCAGAAGAGCAATTGAAGAAGCTGGCAAAAGCCTTTAACCGGGAAGATATTTCTGTCCAACAAGAAGGCATTGGTATTCTAAATAATGTCAGCCTCCGATTTCCAAATGAGCCCGCTCGTCACAAGCTTTTAGATGTGATTGGAGATTTGGCTTTGACCGGATATAATATTAATGCTCAAATTATTGCCAACCGTCCCGGACATGCTTCTAATGTTGCATTCGCAAAAAAAATAAAGCAATATATCAAGAAGAACCGTCATGCTCACGACATCCCGGTTTACGATCAGAATAAAACACCCCTTTTCGATATTCCCAGAATTCAAAAGACATTACCACATCGCTATCCTTTCCTTTTGGTAGATAAAATTATAGAACTCAGTGATACACACGTAGTAGGAGTTAAGAATCTTACCTTCAACGAATCTTTCTTCCAGGGTCATTTTCCGGGTCATCCGGTAATGCCCGGGGTATTACAAGTAGAGGCGTTGGCACAAGCCGGAGGAATTTTGGCACTTAACACCTACGATGACCCTGAAAATTATGATACTTACTTTATCAAAATAGATAAATGTAAGTTTAAAAATAAAATCATTCCCGGAGATACAATGATTTTAAAACTGGAATTGCTGAATCCGATAAGAAGAGGTATTTGTGAAATGAGAGGTACGGTATTTGTAGGAAACAAGGTTTGTACTGAAGCAGTATTGGTTGCGCAGCTTGTAAACAAAGAAATGAGAGAACAATGATTCATCCTTTAACATATATAGACCCTGATGCGAAATTAGCTCCTAATGTAAAGGTTGATCCTTTTACCGTCATTCATAAAAATGTGGAAATCGGTGAAAACTCCTGGATAGGCTCTAATGTCACCATCATGGAAGGAGCTCGTATCGGAAAAAATTGTAAAGTTTTTCCCGGCGCCGTTCTTTCAGCTATCCCACAGGATTTAAAATTTGAAGGGGAAGATTCTGAAGTAATTATTAAAGATAATTCCACCATCAGAGAATTCGTTACCATCCATAGGGGAACCAAAGACAAACGCAAGAGTGTGATTGGTGAAAATTGTCTTATAATGGCCTATTGTCACATTGCCCACGACTGTATTGTCGGAAACAATTGTATTCTCTCTAATAATGCCACTTTAGCGGGACATATAACCGTTGGGAATCATGCCGTTCTAGGGGGGATGTGTGCGGTTCATCAATTTTGTAATATCGGACAACATGCATTTGTTACCGGAGGAACTCTGGTAAGAAAAGATATTCCGCCTTATGCTAAAGCTGCTCGAGAGCCTATTTCTTATGTTGGTGTCAACTCTATTGGTTTGAAACGCCGCGGATACTCCATAGAGCAGATTAATCATATTATGGACATATATAGAATTCTCTATGTCAGAGGATATAGCGTTTCCCATGCCTTGAATATTATAGAAACAGAAATTCCGGCGACTGATGAAAGAGATGAAATTTTGTCTTTTATAAGGAATTCTACTCGTGGTATAATGAGAGGATACAGCCGCAGATCAAATAATGATATTATCTCTTAATAATATAGGGAAACGATATAATTACGAATGGATTTTCAGGAATCTTAGTACTACGCTGGAATCAGGCAACCGCTATGCTATTTTAGGTCCTAACGGCGCCGGGAAATCCACTTTATTAAAAATTATTTCCGGAAGCCTGTCTCCCTCCGAAGGGAAAGCTGTTTTTTTAAAGGATGAATCTGAAATAAATATAGATCATTTGTATCAATACGTCAGCATCGCTGCTCCCTATCTGGAATTAATAGAAGAATACACCCTCAAAGAGCTCTTCCATTTCCATCATCAATTTAAACCTTTTATTAAAGGTTCTTCTTTCAAAGAAATGGCAGCAGAAGTTCAGTTAAGAGATGCTTATAACAAACAGATTCGCTATTACTCCAGCGGAATGAAACAGCGTGCCAAATTAGCACAAGCATTCTTTTCAGATACGCCTATCTTGTTGCTCGATGAGCCCTGCACGAATTTGGACAAAGAAGGCGTACAATTATATCAAAAGCTGCTCTCAGAACAAGTAAAAAATCGACTTATTATTATCAGCTCCAACAGCCTGGAAGAATACATTGATTGTGATGAACATATCCACATTACAGATTATAAATAGAAATTAAAATAATTTGTTATTGCTACTTGAATATGGCAGTCTTTATACCTATAGAAGCGGAATCAGAATAATTGGTATAACTTTGCGATAAACCAATAAGAGGCAGCTATCTATGCGATTTATCACACCCAAAAATAACGGTAAAAAAAAGTCTTCCGGGAAGGGTTCTTTATCTATATTGTTGTCTCTCAGTGCGGCTCATTTTTTAAATGATGCCTTACAGATGGTGGTTCCTGCCATTTATCCTATGTTAAAGACAAATTATCACCTGTCTTTTACGGAAATCGGGATGATTACGTTAGTCTTTCAGCTTACTGCTTCTATTTTCCAGCCGATTGTAGGAAACATTACAGACAAAAATCCACAGCCTTATTCTTTGGCCATAGGCATGAGTTTTTCTTTAGTCGGACTTCTATGTCTTGCTTTTGCAGGCAGTTTTACGACTATTTTGCTGTCTGTTGTGCTGGTTGGAGCAGGCTCTGCCGTTTTTCATCCGGAATCTTCCCGCATGGCACGCTATGCTTCGGGAGGTAAAGCTGGCACGGCACAATCGATTTTTCAGGTAGGTGGGAATACAGGAACTGCTGTAGGACCTCTTTTAGCGGCTGTATTAGTCATCCCTTTTGGACAAGAACATGTGGCTTCCTTTTCCGTTTTAGCATTTCTGGCAATCATCATTTTGTGGCAGGTAGGCAAGTGGTTTAAAAAACAAAGTCGCAATAAATCAAGTACTATTAATACAGGATTGGATCATATAAAAGCACTCCCCAAGAAGAGAGTCATATTGGCGCTGTCCATTCTATTAATCCTCATCTTTTCTAAGTTCTTTTACCTCGCTGCCATGAAGAACTACCTCACCTTCTACATGATTAATTACTTTGGGGTATCGGTACAAAGCTCTCAACTTTATCTCTTTGTTTTCTTATTCGCAGTTGCTGCCGGAACAATGATTGGCGGTCCATTGGGAGACAAATACGGGCGGAAGAGAGTCATTTGGTTTTCCATCTTGGGAGCTGCTCCTTTTACGCTGCTTCTTCCCTATGCCGGTTTATTTTGGACTATTATTCTTATCGCCATTATCGGCGTTATTTTAGCTTCCGCGTTTCCGGCTATTATTATTTACGGACAAGAACTTATTCCCCATAAATTAGGAATGGTGTCCGGCCTCTTCTTTGGATTAGCTTTTGGGATGGGTGCCATTGGCGCAGGAGTGCTTGGTATGCTTGCCGACAAAACCAGTGTTTACTACATGTTTGAAGTGGTCTCTTATTTACCACTTCTAGGGATTTGTGCCGCACTATTACCTAGCATTGAACATGATGGCAAATAAATGCCCAAATCACTGCCACTCAATAACTGATGAAAAAGGATTTCTCAAATTTTTAAATCCAACCAAATCTACTTTAACGCTTCCAACAGATATTGGGCTATTCACGCGAAGTGGGATCCTGTTTTTGTCATCGCTTACCCAAACATCCATTTTTTCTCCTCCTTCAAAAATAGTTCCCTGTATGAGAAGTGGTTTAAACTTGATGGCATTAAATTCTCCTAAATGGGTTTCAATCTTTTCCTTTCCCATGTATCGAATATAAATATCGTATATCTCATCATCCAAATATAATTTCAAGGGGATTTTATCGCCCTCATTATACTTGCTAAAATCAATATTTCTGGCTCTGTAAATAGCGCTAATCACATCTTGAACACAACTTGAAATCTTTATCGTTCCATTCTCAGAAACAGCTTTCTGTTTATCCCGATAAAAATTAACTTTATTGTATTTTCGATAATCTCCTTCCCGAACTTTACGAATAAAAGTAAGCGGCTGTAAGGTGGTAGTATCTATATAAGATTCATATCGATCTCTCACCTTAAAAATCCAATCATAAGAGGAAAAAGTTCTTCCTTTCCCAACAACATGCCAAGTGGGTCGATTTTTATAATGAACAAGATGCGAGGTAAACGTTGCCTTTCCTGCTCCTACCCAGATAAAACTCAGGTTATAATAAACTTTGAAAGTCAATTGTTCCCCATCACCAAAAGCAAAATTATTACTCCTGCACATAGACTGCGCGCGGGAAGAGCAAATGGCGATAAAAAAAAAGAATATAAGTGTCAAAGATTTTTTCATAATATCAGGTTTAAACAGATCTCCGTTTCAAACAATCAGGCACCTTACGAATCTAATCGTAAATAAATCAAGCTTGTTCAAAAAAGAGTCCAAACATAAAAAAATACCCTCTCTTGTCAAAATCAAACAAATACTTCTTTTCCTCAAAGCCCAAATACTATGCCTATGCAACAAACTGAAACGTTAAATATACGATAAACCGATACATATCTATAACAATTACAAAAGGAAATCATTTTTCCGGAGTGATAATAAAATTCCTGTATTCTATTCTTCCATATTCACTGCCTTGCAGCAGAATTGGTCCGGGTTCGCCTTCTTTACTATCCAAGGCACCGCCGGTTATACCGGGTATTGACCGGTTACAAATTATTTTCTCGCCATTGAGCTCAACAGTAAGCATGCGACCATTTAAAGTAATGTCATAGGTTTGCCATTCACCTGGCTTTCTCGCCATATTTTTACTTGGGGATATAAAACCATATAATCCACCTACCTGATGACTTTCTGTATGTAAATCATAACTATCAAGCACCTGTAACTCATACCGCCCTCGTAAATAGATTCCACTATTGCTATGCTTAGATACTCTAAATTCTACATGTAGTTTAAAATTTTGAAATTTCTGCTTGGTTTTGATATTTCCACCTGTACCTTCATGCGTCATTACACCATCTTTAAAAGTCCATTGTCCTCCACTCGGTATAATCCAATCTGAGAGTCCGTTTTCCAACAAATCTATCGGTGTTCCCCATTGGATATTTTTCTCCGGTTTTAGTTCGGGTGCACGTACTGCAGTAAATTCTTCCTTTTTGTTGTAATCACGCACTATCCATCCGGTTAATTTATCATTTTCCAGTTTAAATTCTGCATGAAGATCATGCGAACGATATTGAGGTGGGATGGTAAAGCTATAGGTTTCTCTTTGGGCATCATATTTTATTTCCGAAATAGGTCTTGCACTTCCACCGGTTCCAACAAAACGGCCTACTAAAGCTTTTGTTCCAGATTGAGCTATCTCTAACCAGCCGGCTTTGGGTCCATGGGTGGTATTTATGGTAATATCCCAACGACCAAGTGCTTCTGCTCCTGGAACAGGATCAGCATATCTAAGATCATCAGGGTGAATATGTTGACTATAAGCATTTGAAAATCCGAAAAAAAACAAGCAAAGGCTCAAAATTGTAATATTGGAAATTTTCTTTAGTTGCATCATTGATTAAATTTTATTCTTTTCAAGAAGTGTAAATTATTTTTATACGCTTAACTCTTCCCATCCTTTTCTATATTCTCTTTTTACAAATTGGTTGGCAGGTTTAAAGTTGGTCATTTTCATATGCTCCCCATCCCATGTAAACTCTTTATGCCGGCCAGGATATTCATAGCCGTTCTTTGTTTTTTGGCGTAAGCCCGAACTCCGCATCACCAAATTTCCCATGAGGACGGATTCGGTTAATAGACCTCCATATCCTACTATTGGAGAATCTACATAAGCCTTTTCTTTTCCGATAACAGGAAGTGCCGCATTGTCTTTATAATCATTTTCATAACCAGCAATAGAAGCTTCTACCCATTGCCAATAATGTCCGG
>CAZLDH010000110.1:0-9963 GCA_964558275.1 uncultured Chitinophagaceae bacterium | reverse complement strand
GGAAATTTTCTCATAACGCCGTAGCGTCTGTAACTTTCCCAAATATCAGGCATTTCTCCGAGACGAGGATCGTGCGTTTCTTTTAGTTTCTTTTTTAGTACCGAAGAAAGATGTGCCTTAATTTTATCGTAATGGGGATCTCCTGCCAGGTTGTGAAGGCAATAAGGGTCGTTCTGTATATCGTATAACATCTCTTTAGGGAATTTCCCAAATGTTAAGTTAAATAAAGAAATGTCATTTTCTGTTTGTTTGGTTGATCCGACGTTTGCTGATGGGAATTCAATATTAAGGTTTAAAGAGGGTGCATTCCGATGTTGAATCATGTATGTTTTTGTTGGAGAGCCATCAATGTCCTGATAAGCCCAGGCCAAGGTATCATGCATAATTTTTTTCGGTGCACCTGCCGGGTACCGTTCCGGTTTCAAATTCCAAACATATAGATAATGGTCTGTTCTTACGGCTCGTACCGGATAGCCCAGATTATGCCATCTTGAATCTGAATGACGTTCCCTCCCGAAAAAAACATATTTACGCGAAGGGTCAGTAACACCAGATTTGCCATTTTTTAAAATATTGAACAAACTCTTTCCCTGCGTATGAGGAAAAGTATCCTTTAATCCGGCAGCTTTTAATATCGTTGGGAAAATATCTACTGCGGAAATTAAGTCATCCACGGTTCGGCCCGGCTTCTTAATATGATTCTTCCACATGACGGCTAATGGTGTGTGAACTCCGGCCTCAAGGCAAAACGCCTTAGCGCGAGGAAAAGGCATGCCATTATCTCCAATAAAAATAATAAGCGTATTATCTAATTCACCTTCTTTTTTCAATGTCTCCAAAGCTCTGCCAACTTGCATGTCAAACCATTCTATTTCAACAGCATAATCCAAAAAATCACTTCTTATTTCTTTTACATCAGGCAGATAAGGAGGTACCGTTACTGAAGACAATTTTCCTCCTCGTCTAAGACCACTTCCTTTTTCATAGCCTCTGTGAGGATCATGTCCACCAAACCAAAAACAAAAAGGCTTATCTTCCTTTCTTTTTGAAAGAAACATTTTAAAACTTGCTGCATAGTTATCTCTACTAATACCCTTTGCCCATCGCTTTTCAGAATAATTTTCCGTATATCTATTTGTCCTGTCATCGTAAAGAACACCTGCAGGATTGGTTGTTCTTCCTCCATCTTCCCAACTCCCCGGTCCCCAACCTTTGCCAGTATAACCGACCTGATAGCCGTGTTCTTTCAATATATCCGTATAGACAGGAAGGCCAGCCGGAAAGATGCTGGCATGCGTTCCTGCAGGGCCAATTTGCCATATATGTTGACCGGTTAAAATAGAAGCCCTTGAAGGAGAACATTGAGGTGCATCTACAAAAAAGTGAGTGAACAGAATGCCCTGATGTGCGATACTGTCGAAATTGGGGGTATTCACAAACTTACAACCATAGGCCGAAGCATAAGGATAACCCTGGTCATCGCTGACAATAAACAAGATATTAGGTCGTTCACTTTGTTTATTCGCACTTTTATGCACTATCGTATTACAGGAGAATACTCCAATAAACAAGAAAGGAAAAATAGTCCTCCATTTTAACAATCCGTCCAATTTTATTTTTAGCATAATTAATCAATTTTGGATTTTTTGTGCTTATTCAACAGTTGGATTTTTTTTAAATGATCTGATCTGCCACCTTGCATAATACTTCTTCCGTTTTATTGTGACTTTGCCCATAAAGATGAAACGTATAAAAAAAAGAGAGCAATGCAACGAAGTTTCTTTATGATGACTTCGAGATTTTTAGAAATTTTATGATTGATACAATATTAACAGATTTATCGCGTAAATACACCCACTTCCATGATAGAGGCACCAGGGTCACCATGCGCATATCCTTGTATACAAATCACTTTAAAATACCGGAAGTTTTCCGGCTTTAAAAAACTAATGTATTGCTCACCACCCTTTTTGGGTATGTCAAAACGACCCATAGAACTCCATTGCTGTCCATCTTCGCTTACGATAAACTCGATAGTCTCCATTGGAAAAGCCATACGCTGAATAAAAGTAAAACCATATATATTGGTAAATATTTGTTCCATATCTATTGTGATTGTATATGGATAATCCTTACCACCACCTACACCGCTGAACCACATGGTATTTTTGTCATTGTCAATAATATTTGCTGCTACCCTGCCTGAACTTTTATGTTCCGCTGAGGCTGTAGCTGACCAGCCGGCTTTAGATATTTCTACCGGGGGACCTATGACTTTAACTGTATCATAAGCTGTATAGAAGGTATCAATACAGGTAGAATCCGGAACATAAAGAGTCCGGCTCAGGACAGCATCACCGGTAGTGAATGCCATATCCGTTATAAAAGTTATATCTTCCGATGATCCAACCAACAGTTGGCGGGAGACACCTGTTGTATCTTTGTATAGAAGTTCTGTTCCTACAGAAGTTTTATCTGCCGGGTCGCCCCATATTATTGTGGCCGTGTCATTGTTATAGGAGGCATTCTCTATCAACCTGCTGAGCAGGGAAGATTTATAATTATTCCCATAAACATGTCCTATGGCATTGGCCACAACAGAACGGTTCCCTTTATCATCATAGGTATAAATATCAAAAGAATAAAACCCTTCCGGCAAATTGTTCAGCATGACGTCTATGGTATCCTTACTCTTCTTTTCATCTTGCTGAACAGGGACTTCCAAGGAGTCTGTTTTATTGTTCCAATATATCGTTGCCCGGGTTATCGATGTCCCTCCCGTGATAGTAAACATCATTTTTATACGGTTCTTTCCCGAAAATATCCTGATGGAATCGGGCAAAGCGGGATAGATTTTTTCTCCATTTTTCCAGAAATCATGGTAGGTAGCATCCATTTTGCTGCACCCAACTATCCCAATAGCTACCAATAGGAAAATAAATACAGGCGGCTTCAGGGCAAAATTGAATGCTCCGAATAGTCGACGATGAGCAGGTATAGTATGTTTATTCATCATACACGTTTTAAATATCATTAAAGTAATTTATTGTACCGTTCCCCAGAATGTAAGTTCCGCTATGTATATACGGGTAGCACCTCCCCAGGTCTTTAGAGTCTTGAACCTCAGGTACCGGACAGGAGGATCATTCAATGGGAAATTAAACCCTTCTCCGTCTACACAGGCATATTGTATATCTTCGCTGGTAGGCTCTGCCTGACCCGAAGGCTTTATAGATGTAAAAGTTCCCAAGAGTGTCCAGCTATCCCAGGAGCCATCTGTATTGGGGTCATTACTTCCCCATATTTCCCATACTTTGGGATCAGCGGAACCATATGCTCCATTATTGCCCTCTGTACCCACTGTATTCCTATGGTATATTTTGAAACGGCTCAGTCTGACCGTATCCCCCAAATCAAACGTAAACCACTGTGGCATTCCACCGCTCGCCTTCGTATGAAAAATAGGACTACGTATATTGGTGATGCCATCCCATAAACTGGACATGACCCAGCCGCAACAAAAGGCTTCATAAGTATCTCCTTCCAGTTCAACCTTCTTAAATTTACTCTTATCCAATTCCTCTTCATAATATGGTTTTATTATTTTAAATAGCGTATCTGAATAATTATTCCATTTGTCTCGAACAAAAACACCAAATTTTCTACTGACCGAATCGTATCCGTGTACCGAAAAATTACCTGAATCTATCTGGGTATAATGAATATCTGCTGTGGACAGGTATCCCAGAGAGTCGGGGGTTAAAACATTAATTTTTACATCGGCCTCGCTTTTATTGAGAAAGCTCACATTGACGCCCCCGAATGCAGGTTGCATGATCAATGACCTGAATACCTGTATTACAGGAGGCGTTAACGGTTTTATTTTTACATTAACCGGTTCAGATTTTTTGCCTCCCCGGGAAACAGTATATAATTTTATATCATGCATTTTTGTATCCGGGAAACCGGCTATTGTAATGCTGTTTTTGTAATAAGAGGACTTTTTTTCAACAGGTAAGCTGTCTTTCAGGGTGTATTGTGCCATTACATAGAGGAGACCTTCGCTTTTGGGCAGGGAATAAGATATCCTGGCGCCGCCGGGAAGGTTTTCTACCTGCACATGGCTGACAGGCGAAGGAGCTACATCAGACTTACCAACAGGTATGCCCCGCTCATTTTCCTGACAACCTAACAGTAAGAGAAAAACTACGGCTAAATAATATTTTTTCATGATCAATGTATTTTGTTTTTTACTTTCATTATCTCACCACCCGGGATTTTGCACTAAATTATGGTTTCCTAAAAGTTCATTTTCATTGATGGGCCACAAATAATCTTTCGTGGAAAAGGTTTGATTGAAAATAACCCGTTCCCTATAATATCCTTCAGGGCTGGATTGGTTAATATCCCATCCTGTAATCGGTTGGTTAAGTTTCTGTGTGGATTCTTTCCATCGACGTAAATCCCAGAATCGTTTTCCTTCGAAGGCCATCTCAATCAAACGCTCGTGGTGAATTATATCACGCATCCCTTTTTTTGTTTTGTATTTGTTAGGCTCTTTGGAATAATATGTCCAAGCGTCTTCTACGGAAGGAATGCCAGCTCGTGCACGTACGGTGTCAATATATTTATATACTTCCGACCCCGGACCGCTTGCTTCATTCAGCGCCTCTGCATACAACAGGTAAAGCCCTCCCAAGCGTATGACCGGCCAGGGATAACTCTGAACAGTATAGCTACTACCGTCTCCGATAATATTCTTGAAATTAACTAGCTTTTTAGGATAGTATCCGGTAACGGAGTAGTATGTTTGATTAATGATAGATGCCGGATCACCTAGTTTATTGGAGACAAAAAGGAGGTCACTTCCTTTATCATCATAATGTCCCTGTCCGTACCAGATGCCTCCGTCAAACCCGAGATCGGCATAATAACGCGGTTCACGGTCGAAATTAAATGCGGCAGTGGTATAACCTACTTTTAAGTTGTATTTATTGGAATCTGCAGGAATTCTTAATTTGAATCGTCCGGCATAATCCCAGGTTTTATCTTCCCTAATGGGAAGCCCGTGATTGGTATAAAACATTGCAGCGATTTTTAAGGGTGGCGCCATCTTTCCCTTAGTACCGGTATTATCCTGTTTTGTTGGATCAAGGCCACGAGGTATCGCTCTTGCCTGAAGATAACTGCCGGCCATGCTATTGGTATTCCCCCAGATGATCTCAGGATTCCATTTCTCGCATACCGCATTGCGAATGCTCATTTTTGTCAATGTTGTATCAGATAAATCATACTGGCTAAGCGTGGGGTGATAATAATACAGATGGTAACCCAGCGACTCACAGAAATCGATGGCTTTTTTACATGCCGCTGCAGCTCTTTCCCATTTAGCCGGATCCGGTGTTGTATTAAAAAGCGGCACGCCGTCTGAATTTTTAAAGCTGGAATAATCCTTATTCCCGTTATACAAAGGGCTGGCCTGGGTGACCAACACCAACGCTTTTAAGGATAAATCTATTGCCTTAGTCATTCGACCAAGTTCGGAAGCTTCATTACTAATACGATCAGGCAGGTCGGGGTCAGCTTCATCCAAAAGCTGTACAATATAACTAAAACAGGAGTCCACCGGAGATTGGGGGGGGCGCACTGCCTCTGTGTTGGAAGAAACAGGAAGACTTTTTTTGACGATGACGATGGGACCGTACATACGTACCAACCAGAAATGATAATATGCTTTTAACACTTTCACTTCGGCAATCCAACGATCTTTTTCCGATTGCAGCATATCCGGAACTCTATCAATATTATCCAGGAAAATATTACATTGACGGATTCCTTCATATAGATCTTTACCGCCTTTGGTGCCTTGCCAGAAGTTGCAATAGGGATTCACTACCCGTTGATAGCCACGTCCTATTTGCATGGAAATAGTTTGATCCGTAGGCGGAAGCCATAATTCATCGCCACCAAAGAAAGCGGGGTTACCTCCGGTTATTGAGCTCTGGGAAGGCATATAAGAATAGCAGGTAAAAAGAAATTTTTCTGCTGTGTTGCGCAATCTAAATGCGTAGTCTATAGTAGCTACATTGTCCGGTACAATATTTAAATATTTATTGCAGGCGCCGGACATTCCCAGCAATGCAACAACTGATATTATAAGAAATCCTTTTTTCATTTTTTAAAAGTTTTAGTACCCCTTCATTGGTTTTTCCCTATAGTAGAGAGGAGGTTAAAAATTCATTTGGAGACCTACGTTAAATACTTTTTGGATGGGATACCCCAGGCCACTGCCTCCCATTTCCACATCCCATAGTTTGAATTTAGACCATAGCAGCGGGTTGGTCGTATTAAAGTAAATTCTAAGGGTTTTCATATAAAACCGGTTGGCTACTTCCTGTGGCAGAGAATAGCCTACCTCCACTTGTTTAAGACGTAGAAAAGCGCCATTCCGCATAAACCAAGTATTCCGCTTTGCATTATTATTAACTCCTGTTTCATACGTGCTACTCAACCTGGGCCATAAAGCCTGAAGATTCTGGTTGTTTTCAGACCAATGATTATCTGCGTAAGCTTTCAACAACTGATGCTCGTCTACAAAAGGAGCTGTGGCTTTCGCATCAATCCAGAAGGATTCTCGTGCCAATCCCTGAAAAAAGGCGGATATATCAAAGCCTTTATATCCGGCGGAAAAGCCAAAACCATATACAATTTCCGGTGAAGTGGGATATCCAATTGGAACCTGGTCTAAAGTAGTAATCTGCCCATCTCCATTTACATCGTAATATTTAATATCTCCACCACCGTAAGCTCCGAAATTTTGAGGAGGAGACTTAGCGGCTTCCGCATCATCCACAAATAACCTTTCTGCCAAGTATCCCCATTTTTGATTGATGGAGTATCCGACATGCGATTTCCAGGGCGCGTCTTTATAATCATACTCTTCGTAAATCAGGAACTTGCTGGCAGCATAAGTGAAATTAGCTCTTGCCTGTAGCCATAAACTATTCCCAAATGACTGGTTATAATTAACGGAAAAATCTATTCCTTTTCCTTCCGCTTTGCCAATATTGGCTTGTGGCTGAACAGATAGCCCCATTGTAGCCGGCGTGGCTGTTCGGGTCATCAGTATGTTGCTACGTACCTGCTTGTAAAAATCTGCCGTAATATCCCAATGACCGAAGAGTGTAAGATCCATCCCAATATTCGCTTTAGTGGCTTTTTCCCAGGTAATGCTCTTATTGGAATACCTGGATAAAGAAATTCCTGAACGGGAGTATGCATTATCATAACCAAAAGTTGCTCCATGGCCACCATCATTCATATTGACATTAGAAAGGTATAGAAATCGGTCGCTGGCACTTCCGATAGCGTCATTCCCGGTAAGCCCATACGTGGCTCTGAATTTGAGATTAGAAACGGCGTCTTTAAATGGTTCCCAAAATGTTTCATTTGAAACATTCCAAGCTATACCAAAAGACGGGAAAAAGCCCCATCGATGATTCTTATAAAATCGTTCGGATGCATTATATCCAAAGTCAAATTCAGCATAATACCGATGATCATAAGAATAAGTAGCCCGTCCTGCAAAGCCTACATTCCGGTATGGTAAGGAAGATTGCAAATCATCAAAATTTCCGGTCAACCTGTTCTGTGCCATAAATACAAGTAAACCGTTGATATTATGTTTATCATTAAAAGTGTGGGTATAATTCAAGGTGGATTGTAGGTAGAAACTGGATTGAACTACCCTGGGGCTAGGATCATAACTCAGATATTCTTTCCCCTGATTTTCATTTAATAGCACCAGCTTGTATGAATTATTTTTTCTATTGTACGAAGTGGCTTGATACCAAAAAGGGCTATAAGCACGGGTTACATCAAAATAAGCATAACGCTTTGTGTTCAGCATGACATCCAGATTAAGACCTTTCGTTAAAAAGGATAAATCCTGTTTTATTCTCAATTGGGCATTCATCGTTGATCTGGAATAATTTTTATAGCCTTTTTCTAATTCGGCATAAGGATTCAGGTAATAATCACCACTCCCATCATCATAATTACCAAACATGATGTGCTTCACAAATGCATGATCACTATCTACCGGATAATAAGCCGGGAAACGCACGGGATTTGTACGCATAATCTGCTTGAATAAATTAGCTCCTCCGCTGATAGGGCCGGTATAATCATCAAACTTACCACTCAGCTTAATCGCCATTTCCGTTGATGAAGTGATATTAACATTAACATTAGATCTTAATGTGTAGCTAATAAGTTTAATATTGCTGTTAAAATTATTCCGTGGATCTACTTTTAATATACCATTGTCCTTGCTCACGGCTCCTGCCACATAGTAGCGGGCTACTTTCCCACCTCCACTCACGCTCATATTGGCTCTTTGATTCATGGTGTAATCCTTTATAAGCACTTTTCTCCAATCGGTAGCCGGATACATATAAGGGTTGAGCCCTGCAATAGTATTTTCAATTTTCTCGTCCGAATAGGGTAAATTTCCTAGTGGATCACGGGTTAGTACAGCTTCATCAGCCAACCTCATATAGGTGATGGGGTCGGCCAGTTCGACATTTCTCGTCGGCATGGAAATGGAATTTTCAACCCTAACAAAAATTTTGGCTTTCCCTTCTTTTCCTTCTTTGGTCTTAATCAGAATAACGCCATTGGCTGCCCGACTGCCGTATAATGCGGTGGCGGTAGCATCTTTAAGGATAGAGAAATTGGCAATATTGTCTGGTTGGAGTCGAGCGAGATCAGTAGTCGTACTTTCAATACCGTCAATTAAAATAAGCGGACTTTTTTTATATCCGAATGTGGTTACCCCTCTGATAAAAAAAGAGGCGTTATCCTGTCCGGGCTCTCCACTTCTCTGATAAGCTATCACCCCGGCGAGGCGTCCAGCAAGCGCCGTAGTCAGGTTGCTGGAGGGTACTTTCAACTCAGATGGATTAATGGAAGTAACAGCGCCCACCACATCTTCTTTTTTCTGTTTGCCAAAAGCGACCACCACAGCTTCTCCCAAGGTAGTAGTTGCCGGCATTAATCGTATATTGATTTCTTTTTTGCCGGTGACGACTATTTCCTGCTGATCAAATCCTATCATACTATACACTAGGGTAGCATTTTCAGGTACTTCTATCACATACCGCCCGTTCATGTCAGTGGTAGTTCCAATGCTTTTATTGTTCTTTACAAAAACCGTCACTCCCGGCAGTGGAGAACCGCTGCTATCTGTTACTAAACCGGTAATTTGTATCTCCTTTATAATCGAGGTATGGGCATTACCATATATCTTCCCGGTAGTTTTTTCAGAATAGCCAATATCCTTATTTGAAAGAAATATAGGTTTTATTTTCCTATTCTTGAGTGGGCTTAAGTTCTTTTTCTTTTTAACCACTATCGTCTTACCTATAATAGTGTAGGTCAATGGCATTCCTTTAAATGCCTGATTCAATACTTGTTTTACTGGCACATTTTTTACCTGAATATCTACCGGTCTGGCCGCTTTTAAAAATTTAGTATTATAAAAAAACTGAAATCCTGTCTGCTTTCTTATCTTGTGGAATATTGTTTTTAATGAAATGTCATTTCCGGTAATTGTTACCTCTTGCGCATTAGTTGGGCTGGCAACCACCTGCAGTCCCGTAGCAAGCAATAAAGCAAGAATTAACTTCATTATCAGCAGGTTTTTGAGGTTAATAGGGAACAGCAAAAGCTTTCTAACCGTACCCTGTGTTTGAATCAAAAAAAATTGCATACTTTTGTATGGTTCCGAATTATTCGGAATAAATTTGAGTTTATTCATTATTGTTCTTTTCTACTGATGAGGAAATATTGATTTACTCATTTCTTCCGTCTCTATGTCCGTAGAGGCGGTTTTTTATTTATCTTGATTTAAGGATTTACAATAATTTTCCGGTCTTTGACTTTAAAATGAAAACCGCCGGT
>CAZLDH010000109.1:3505-10048 GCA_964558275.1 uncultured Chitinophagaceae bacterium | reverse complement strand
ACGCCTTCCGGTTGGTAGTTTTGAAAAACCATTAATACTTCATTGTAGTCAGTGAGATCTACTTTTTCAAAGCGATAATTAGGCTGTTGATCAACATCTTTAAGGTTTTCTAAATTCCCGGCATAAGTCAAGGCATCGAGGTTTACAATTTGCGTTCCCGGATAATTATAAACAAACTCTCGTACAACATGAGACCCTATAAACCCCGCGCCTCCGGTGATTAAAACGGTTTTCATATTTTCATTTTTATTGCTTAATCGTCTTGCTCTTCTCGACCTGTAAAATTAGATTTGAGACCGTTCCCCAAAAACATTTTCCTATAGTACATTTTTAATATTCCTTCCGCCTAATAACCTCGTCCTCTCCCTGCCTAATTTTGCACCTACTTTGTGGTCTTCATGGTTAATCATCAAGATTGAATAGTCAAGGTTTGAGAATTAGATTAGTCCTCATTTTTACGCATATAATAACCACCAGCTCCAAGTCTCTAAAGATACGCATTAATTCTTTACTTCTGGGAAAGGAAATGCCTTAAAAAAAACTCATTCCGGGTGATGTCACCTGACAAGCCACCATAAGAAGTAATCTCAAACCAATCCTTAAAAAATTCAAACTTGGAGGCTAATTCATATGTATAATCGTTGTGTATCAGTGCATTAATTACAGCTTATCTCAAAGCCATTGCATTCCAAAGCCGTTTTTCCTTACGCTCCCTAGAGGTTATTTTTGTTAATTTTCTGTTTTCAAGATCAACTTTATCCAATACCTGCTTGGTTGCCTTAATCGGTAATGTTCAGAATTTAAAATTGGGTTTACATCTCGTCGAATGATCTCGTTCTCTCTGTGGTTAAAAGGTGAATGGTTTTATTGTTAAATAATTGATGTTTCGTTCAATTAAAAATTGTTCACTGATTCCCCAAGATAAAATATAAAACTGTTATTGAATACCAGTTTTATATTTCAATTAACTTAAGGTTCACATGGCTATAAAAAGCACTAGTTTTTGCAACATTAAATTCTTCTTGAATAAATATTTCTTCATTTAATCCCGGAGAGATTATTTTTTCGGTTTCCAAGTTTAATGTTCAATTCAACTTCAAATTAAAAATAAAAATAAAAATAAAAATCAGAAGTTATTCAATGTTCAATGTTGGGCTTTCGTCTTCCTTTATAATTGTGTCATCTCTCTGCACAACGCTGTAGTTATATGGCGAATCCATCAGCATTAAGTGAAGCACCATGGGTTGCTTCGACTACGCTCACACTTCGGCTACGCTCAGTGTTCATGGGTTTTAGGCTTTGAACTTTAGACTTCTAATAGCTACCTACTGCCTACACTGCTTACCGCTTACGACCTCTTAAACCACCATTCCCGCGGCTACAGTTTCCTTTGTTGCATCATCGATAAGGATTACGCTTCCGGTATTACGATTATCATTATAAGGATCAAGCATAAGCGGACGGTTTGTACGCACTTTTACGCGAGCGATATCATTCATTTTTAAATCTTTATCCTCTTCATCCCTATCATAAGTATTGACATCTATTTTATAGATTACATCCTTAATTATAGCTGTTTTCTCATTAGAAGTCTGCATTAAAGTGTATTTATTGCGTGCTTTGGCCGGTTTTGGATTAAGCCAGCATAGCATTACATCGAACTCCTGTTTTGCTTCCGGTTGATTATTATTTTTGACAATCATATCCCCTCTGCTGATATCATAGTCATCTTCCAAGGTGATAGAAACCGACATTGGAGCGTAAGCTTCTTCAACTTCTTTTTCACCGGCATTCATCGATTTAATCTTAGACGTAAAACCTGAAGGTAAGATGGTCACTTCATCTCCTACTCGATAAATACCACTGGCAATACGACCTGCATATCCGCGATAATCCTCAAATCCTTTGCGTTGTGGACGTAGCACCGTCTGTACCGCAAAACGAGCATCCTTTTTATTGATATCACTACTGATATGTACGGTTTCCAGCTCATGTAACAAAGGAGCACCCTGGAACCAAGGCATATTTTCAGAACGATTAACTACGTTATCCCCCAATAACGCAGAAATCGGGATAAAGCGAATATCTTTAATCAATAACTTAGAGGAAATCTTTTCAAACTGCTTCAAGATATCATTATACACCTCTTCAGAATAATCCACCAAATCCATCTTATTGATACAAATCATCAAGTGAGGGATATTCAACAAAGAAGCAATAAAAGCATGCCGCTTTGTCTGTTCTATCACCCCATTTCTGGCATCAATCAATATCACAGCAGCATTGGCCGTAGAAGCACCAGTGACCATATTCCGGGTATATTCTATATGTCCGGGTGTATCTGCAATGATAAACTTCCGCTTAGGCGTATTAAAATAGCGATACGCTACATCAATTGTGATCCCCTGCTCACGTTCATCACGCAAGCCATCGGTAAACATTGCCAAATCGACTTGATCATGTCCTTTCTTCTTACTAGTTTTCTCTATCGAGGCTAACTGATCCTCAAAAATAGATTTAGAATCATACAGCAAACGGCCGATGAGGGTACTTTTTCCGTCATCTACACTTCCTGCCGTCGTAAATCTTAATAGTTGGTTTGTTGTTATTTCCATGTCGTGTAATTATCGTAAATTTTAAATGAGTTGGTTTTAGGCTATTCGCTATTGGCTATTGGCTATTGGCTATTGGCTATTGGCTATTGGCTAACCACCATTCCTAACTTTTACATATAAGGCATTTAATTTTCTTTGTATAATATTCAAATCAGCAATGAGTATTTCAAAAGTTTCTTTTGTAACGTACTCTAGTTCTAAGCAAAGATAAAGTTGACTTTCCACTTCAAAAGCTGAGCCCATAGCAATTTCAAGAAAATGAGCAAATTCCTTCTCTGATTTCCGAGAACATCCTTCAGCTATGTTTGAGGATATAGAAACTCCCGCAGTTGTATTTGACTACTCATACCATAGACTTCCTTTTTAGGAAAGGTATTAGTCAATGTATAAATCTGTTTTGCAAACCCAATTGCAAGTTCCCAGACTTCATAATTCCTAAAGTTCCTCATGTTGTATTTGCTTTTCGCTTTTGGCTATTCGCTATTGGCTTTTTGTTATCCACTTTTTGTTTTTTTGCTATGCCCTGAACATAGTCGAAGAGACAACTTGCTAATGGCTAATGGCTAACAGCTAATAGCCTCCTAAAAATACCCTTGTTTCTTCCTGTCTTCCATCGCTGTTTCACTACGTTTATCGTCGGAGCGATTACCACGTTCTGTTTGTCTCATGGTAGCCACTTCTTCCGTTATCTTCTCCAGCGTATCTGCATCGCTCTCAATCCCTCCGGTAATATTGATATCCCCTAAAGTACGGAAACGCACTTTCTTGGTCACAATTTCTTCTCCTTCTTCCAGTTGTAGATATTCAGAATTAGGTAACCAGGTTCCATTACGCCAAACGACCTCTCTTTCATGTGCAAAGTATAAAGAAGGGAGCGGAATTTGTTCGCGGGTAATGTAATTCCATACATCCATTTCAGTAAAGTTACTAATAGGGAAAGCCCGGAAATGTTCTCCCTCGAAATATTTACCATTCAAAAGATTCCACAACTCAGGACGTTGATTTTTAGGATCCCATTGACCGAAGTCATCACGATGAGAGAAAAAGCGTTCTTTTGCACGGGCTTTCTCTTCATCTCGACGTCCCCCACCGATAGCACAATCTACATGATATTCTTCGATGGCATCAAGCAAAGTAGTTATTTGCAACGCATTACGTGTTGCATTCTTTCCTTTTTCTTCTGCCACACGTCCCTCGTCAATAGATTTTTGTACAGAGCCAACTAATAGTTTAAGATCCCAATCTTTAACTAACTGGTCACGAAACTGAAGTGTCTCCGGAAAGTTTTGTCCGGTATCCACATGCAATAACGGAAAAGGAATCTTATTCGGATAAAATGCTTTCTTAGCCAGATAAGTGACCAACGCAGAATCCTTTCCTCCGGAAAACAAAATCACGGGGTTATCAAATTGTGCATAGACCTCTCGAAGAATATAGATGGCTTCCGCCTCTAATTCATCCAAATAATTCAAATAATACTTACTCATATCTCTTTAATTTTTCTTTCATTTAATAAATAATCAAATATTCGTTGTGCAGAGTCTTCTACACTGTCTGTTTGGGTTTTTATATTCAAAGCCGGATTTTCCGGTTCTTCATAAGGTGCACTAATTCCTGTAAAGTTACTAATTTCACCATTTCTTGCTTTTTTATAAAGTCCTTTCACATCTCTGTTTTCACATTCTTCAATAGAAGTATTTACAAAAACCTCAAGATAATGATTTTTCCCAATAATATTTTCCACCATGGCTCTATCCGACCTTAAAGGTGCTATAAAAGCACTCAGCACAACAATGCCGGCATCCACAAAAAGTTTACTTACTTCGGCAATACGACGTAAATTTTCCTTTCGGTCATCCGAAGTAAAAGTTAATCCTTTATTGAGTCCTGTACGGATATTATCTCCATCCAGTATATAAGTATGAATACCTTCCTCCAATAATAGCTGTTCTAATCTGCTGGCAATCGTAGATTTTCCGGAACCGGATAATCCGGTTAGCCACACCGTCATTCCCCGGTGTCCATTCACCTGAAAACGATCATCGGAACTCACCAAATGATGATGTGGAATAATATGTGTTTTTTCTTTCATAAAACTATAATTTATAATAAAAAACGATAAATACCAAAGTGATGACAGAATACAACAAAGTCAAAGGGCTTCCAACTTTCAAATAATCTTTAAATTTATAATTTCCCGGACCATAAATCATCATATTGGTTTGATAACTAAAGGGCGCATGGAAGGAACAGGAAGCTGCAAATGCGATAGCAATATAGATGGCTACAGGATTCAATCCAGGAATCTGATGTGCAATTCCATAGGCAATAGGAAAAACTATAGAGACCGCTGCAACATGGGTTACAAAGCTGGTAAGGATGAGGGTAAGCACATAAATACCAACCACTACCCCCCAGATTCCCAATGGTTTAAAAACCTGAATGATGCCATCAGCCAATATCTGAGCTACTCCCGAATCAATAAGCGCGGTGCTAAAAGTCAGTGAGGCTACCAAAATGACTAATAAATCCACATCCAACAGTTCTTTTATCTGTTTAATGCTAATCATTTTCAAAGCAACCATATAAGTTGTCAATAAGAGCAAAGCAAAAAACAAGTTGAGAACACCAAAAGCTAACCCCACCAAAGAAGCTAACAGCAGAACTATAAAACCTTTAGCCGCTCCCGGGCGAGCTTCTGTGGTCTGACGAACGACAGAAACCAAATAAAGATTCCCACTTCGTTTAATTTTTTGTAGAAAATATTCCCCAGGTGAAACAAGCAACAGATCTCCGGCCTTCAGCTTTAATTCTCCCATTTTCCCTCTCAGCTGTTCACCATTTCTATGAATAGCAACTACAGCACCATCATAATTTTCTCGAAAATTTAATTCTTTTAAGGTACGTCCTATCAATTCAGAATTAAAGGGAATAACAGTTTCCAAGATATTACCATAACGTGGTTTCCCATCCTTCACATTGGTTACCGGCATGGTAAAATCCTCATCCCGCTCCAACAGATCCATGATATTCTCTGTATCACCTGCAAAGACCAACGCATCACCTTCTTCAATAATAATCTGTGGCTCCACCGGTGTAATCTGGTGTCCTTTTCTGATAATTTCAAATAAGTATATGCCGCTTAAATTTCTCAAATTAGCATCTACAATAGACTTACCAACGATATCAGAACCGGGAATAACACGCACTTCTACCAAATATTCTCTTACTTTTCCGGCAACCGTATTTGACTTTTCTTCTCTATCGGGTAATAATTTATATCCCCAAAAATAAAGAAAGATAATCCCCCCTATAGTCACTAGCGCTCCGGGTAATAAATAATCTAAAAAAGTAGGTGTGGTTGCATTCTTAGATTCTATCAAGCCATTTAAAACTAAATTTGTTGACGTCCCGATAACCGTCATCATAGCCCCCATTATAGCAGCATAAGACAATGGAATCAATAATTTAGAAGGAGAAACACGATGTTTTTTTGCCCATTGATAGATATAAGGCATAAACAAAGCAACAATGGGCGTATTATTTAGAAAAGCGGAAATAACAGCCACGCCTGAAGTCATTCGCAACATAAAACCTTTTCCCGTCCTGGCTTTACCAAACAAACGATCCATTCTAGAAATCAAATTAAAATGTTCCTTTACACCATACACCAGGAAAATAAGCAAGAAAATACTCAGTATAGATTCGTTAGAAAAAGCACTTAACAAATCAGCTGTATGAATAATCCCCGTTAGCAAAAAAATAAGCACCGCCACAAAAAACAAAAATGCAGGGCGCATTTTATCCAACAACAAAGAAACAATCAATGCAATGGTTACTGCAATGACAATTATTTGTTGTATGAATAGAGGTAGATGAAACATTCTTTAATGGTCGGTTATCTGTTATCCGTTATCTGTTATCCGTT
>CAZLDH010000109.1:0-3405 GCA_964558275.1 uncultured Chitinophagaceae bacterium | reverse complement strand
GTTATCTGTTATCCGTTATCTGTTATCCGTTGTCGGTTACATACCCTGAGCATAGTCGAAGGGTCGATTGTCTGCTTTCCCATAGGTTGATAATCTAACGTTTAACTATAAAAAAGGGATTCAACAGATTTTCTTTATTATAGACTAATTCCTTCTTTGTTTCAAAATTTAATACTTCACAACCTGCATACTTTGCAATGGCATGTGCAGCAGCGGTATCCCATTCCATTGTCGGGGCTATGCGAGGATAAACTTGCGCCTTTCCTTCGGCAACCATGCATAGCTTAATAGAACTCCCTCTGCTCATTAAAGCTACTTCTCCATGCTCTTTTTTACATTCTTCTATAAACTTTTCTGTTTCTGCATTAAGATGTGAACGAGAAGCGACAATGGTATATTTGTCATATTTATCAGTTGTAGGCAATTTCTCAGCTTTCTCAAGGAGTTCCTCCCAATCAGGAAGCTCTTGCTTGTCTTTTAAATTAATAGAAAAGCTACCTAGTTCTTCGGCTGCAAAATATAGCGTACCGGAAACCGGGATATATACAACACCTGCAACCGGAACTCCACTAGAAACGAGAGCAATATTCACTGTGAATTCCCCATTCCTTTTAATAAATTCCTTGGTTCCATCCAATGGATCTACAATCCAGCATTCTTTCCAGTCTGCACGCTGATTGTAAGGTATATTCTTAATTTCTTCACTAATGATAGGAATACCCGTAGGCTCCAATCTTTCCACAATGACATTATTCGATGCTTTATCGGCCTCTGTTAATGGAGAATTATCTTTTTTCTGTTCTACCTCAAAATCCAGAGCATAGACTTTTAAAATCTCATCGCCAGCTTTTAAAGCTGCATTAATGGCATTGATTAAATATTGTTTCTTTATCATTTGGTTGAATGGTTGAATGGTTATATTGTTGAATGGTTTTATTGTTAAATGGTTATATGGTGGAATTGTTAATTAAGTTATTTGTACCTTAAGTGTGCTTTCTGCTTTCTGCTTTCTGCTTTCTGCTTTTGGCTTTTCGCTACCCTGAGCGTAGTCGAAGGGTTGCGCGCATACGGCTCCGCCTTTCTCAGTCCCATAATAAAGACCAAAGTAACTTTAACATACTATTTTAGAAGCCGCAAATATACGCTTTTTATCATATATTTTTATCAGACAAACTGGACTGCACAACACTAAATTTCAGATTCAGTCCGGGAATCTCCAATATGGCTCTTTGCGCATTTTTTTCTTTCACAATACCTATTTTCCCCACAAAAGGACCTTTGGTAATCTTATACTTTTGTCCAAGTTTAATCTCTTCCTTCTGAATATTTCTATCCTTATGTTTTCGGAAGAAATCTTTCACTTGCTCCATTTCCTCCGTTCTCACAATAGCCGGTTTCTTCAACCAAAAAAGAAAACGAACTACTCCCGGCGTTTGTAACACCTGAATGCGTTCGCTCTTATAATTTAATTTAATGAAGACGTAGGAACTAAAATAGGGCACTTTAACCTTCTTCTTTCGATCGCTCCATTGTCTTAATTCCGTTTTTATTGGACAAAACACCTCAAACTTCTCTTCCTCTAACCGCAACGCTACTTTTTTTTCGGCTCTACTTTTCACATATATGACATACCACTATCTTAACATTTCTATCTTTACATGATACTAACAGACTGCAACTTCTATCACCTTGCAGCCTTCCGAATATGATATTTATTATTTGAAGGAAGACAAGCAATTGTTATGCCAATTCCGGCATTTAATCCCTCCTTCAAAAAATAATCTTGGTGACACTTCTTAACGGGAGAACCAACCTTTTTTTCCTTCTTCTTCCTCATTAATATAGTCGCCATAACCATAACCATAGCCGTAACCATTTCCTTGTCCATAGCCATAATATCCTCCTCTGAAACGTTTTTTCACAATGTCATTCACCACAATATTCAGATTGGGGATCTTCTTACTTCTTCTGAGATGTTCCGGAATCCTCAATTGATCTTTATGAGTTTTACCTAAACGAACAATATAGAGTGTGGTATCTGCATATTTACTCATAATCTGCGCATCAGTTACCAACATAGGAGGCGCATCAATAAATATATAATCGTAATTTGCTTTCAGATATTCCATCAATTCCTGTGTGCGATCATGAAGCAACAATTCTACCGGATTTGGCGGGATAGCACCGGCCGGAATAATATCCAACTGATCACTCAAACCCGAAGGATAGATTATTTCCGATTTCTCGGCTTGTCCAATCGCATAGCCACTAATTCCTTTTTTCACTTTCAAACCTAATGGCTGTGCAATTTTTGGTTTTCTTAAATCCATTTCCATCAACACCACTTTTTTTCCGGTAATAGCCAGCGCCATCGCCAGGTTCAAGGTGACAAAAGATTTCCCTTCGCCCCCCATAGAGGAGGTTGTCATCACTGTTTTCTGCTGCTCATCAGCCAATAAAAATTGCAGATTGGTTCTTAAACTCCTGAACTGCTCCGAAATAATCGTTCTGGATTTATGTCTAACCACCACCCTATTATCTTGTTTTTTATGCCCAATCTCTCCAACAATCGGCAACGAAGTCTCGTTTTCTATGTCCTTTCTGGAGCCAATCTTAACATTCAACATTCCTTTCAAATAAGAATAACCGAAAGGTAAAGCACAACCTAAGATCAATGCAGCCAAAAAGACAATTTTACTTTTAGGACTAAATGGGTGTGTATCAGCCATGGCCGAATTAATGATATTTATGTTTGCCAAAGAAGAAGATTTTGAGATGGCAACTTCTTCTCTCTTTTTCAAAAGAAAGAGATAGAGCTGTTGTCTCACTTCCTGTTTACGGCTATAATCCAAAAATACTCTTTCCCGAGCCGGTACTTTTTTAATCTGACCCTGCAAAAGGAGTTGCTGATCATTAATACTCTGTAATGCAGCCTGCGCACTTTCCTTTACGGAGGCAATTCCGCGGACTAAATTTCCTCTCAGATGCTTAATCTGCTCATCAAGATTTTTTACCATCGGATTGTCTTCTGTTGCATTCAACAAAACACGTGAACGCTGCAGGAGCAAATCATTATATTGACTAATAATATTTGAGAGGGTTTCATTCTCAATCATTAATGAAGTGGGCACTATCCTCGGATTACCTTTATTTTTGTTCAGATAATCCTGTAAAGAGTTGATAACACTTAACTGAATCTTTTGTTCAGAAACCTTTTGGGCATAATCCTGTACACTCTGAATTAAAGATTCCGACTGTGCATCTATATTGGCAATGCTGTTACTTTGTTTAAATTGCTGAATTTTCTTCTCTACATTTGTCAATTCTTCGTTGACAATCACCAAACGGCTGTCTATAAAAGATATCGTACTATCGGCAATACGGTTATTATCTCTTATTTTTGAC
>CAZLDH010000108.1:0-10080 GCA_964558275.1 uncultured Chitinophagaceae bacterium | reverse complement strand
CATTCAGTTGGAAAAAAGAAAAAGATAATCCCTGTAAGTGTCACAAATAATGACACCACAAAGTTACAATCTATTCGTATTACAGAAAGAAATCACAAACTTAATGCAGTTACGGTTTCCGGGTTCCGCGAAAACTACAATACCAAACAAACATCTAACAGTCTTCGGTTGCTCACACCATTAAATAAAGTTCCTCAGAACATACAAGTTATAACCGCTGCAGTATTAGAAGACCGACAAGTTATTAGTATGAAAGACGGGATTATACGTGATGTAAGTGGTGCCACAAGATTGGGTCATTGGGATGACTACACTCGTATTAATATGCGGGGCGCCCGGGCTTCGGAGTTTAGGAATGGATTTAATTTTACTTCCAACTGGGGACCATTAACCGCAGACATGAGCATGGTAGAGAGAATTGAATTTGTAAAAGGACCTGCCGGCTTTATGATGTCTAATGGAGAACCGGGTGGAATGTTTAATATCGTCACTAAAAAGCCAACCGGACACACCAAAGGAAGCGCCAATTTCACCTTTGGCGGCTTCAATCTATACCGTGCAGCTTTAGACCTTGATGGACATCTAGACAAGGATAACCGTTTGCAGTATCGTCTGAATGTTATGGGACAAGCGAGAGAATCTTTCCAAAAATATAAATATGACAACCGATATACCATCCATCCCGTATTAAAGTATATCATTGACCCTCAAACAGATTTAACTATTGAATATTCGTTGCAACATGCCAAGATATCTAACATAAGCTCCTCTTATATTTTTTCCGCAAAAGGTTATGGAGACTTAGATAGAGATTTTACTTTAGGGGATCCCGGTATAGAACCTACAGAGATTACGAACCAGTCTCTTTTCCTTTACCTCCATCATTATTTTAATAAAAACTGGAAACTGAATGTACATGCAGCCTATATGCATGCCGACAAAGTCGGGAGTAATATTTGGCCGGCCTCACTGGATTCTGCCGGAAACATGATAAGAACCCTTTCCATTGCCGATGCTGTTAGCGATTATAAATTTGGACAAGTATTCCTCAACGGAAAATTACAAACCGGCCCCGTCCAACATAAAATATTATTCGGATTAGATATGGGAAGTAAGAAAAACACCTATGACTGGAATCAGACCCATGCATTGGATACGAAAGCAGATCCTTTCAATATCTATCATCCGGAATATGGCAATCCATCCAACGGATATGCCGATTTTGATAGAGAAACAAGGTTGGATGTCAGAGCGCAAGGAAACAAACTAAATCAAAGTTATTCCGGTATATACCTACAAGATCAACTCGGTTTTTGGAATAATAAAGTTCGACTCACCTTGGCCGGAAGATATACGCATGTCAATCAATCTTCCTATGGAACAGACTTCAGTGCTTCTAAAATTACGCCAAGAGTGGGATTAAGCGTATCTATTGATAAAAACACATCCATTTATGCATTAATTGATCAATCCTTTATTCCTCAAACCGGATTATTGAGAGGCAATAAACTTCCTGATCCTGAGACGGGAACTGATTACGAAATAGGGCTTAAAAAATCATGGTTTGATGGTCGGTTACAATCTTCGTTATCCGTTTACCGTATCTATAAAAATGGGCTGTTAGTCAATGACCCCGACACAACAAACAATGCAAATCATCGCTATTCTTTACAAATTGGACAATCCAAAACAGAAGGTATTGAATTAGATGTAAGAGGAAGAATAACCCACGGTTTAAATGCTGTAGTAAACTATGCTTATACCAATTCAGAAATAACAAAAGACGTAGATAAAAATAAAGTGGGTGATCCTTTGCCCGGATTCGCCAAGCATATCCTTAATAGCTGGCTTACCTATAAAATACAAAATGGGGCGGCAAAGGGATTAGGATTCTCTACCGGAGCCACCTACAAAGCTGACAGAAGTACTTGGAGCTGGAATGCTAAAAATCAAATGGCATTGCCGGATTATTTTAGATTAGATGCCGGTGTCTTTTACGATTATAAGAAATTCAGAGTGAATTTATCCATTCGAAATGTGTTAGATGACTATTTATACGTTGGTGCACCCTATGGCGACTTTTATTATTGGCAAATGGAAGCCCCACGCAATTTCAGAATAGGGATTACCTACAACTTCTAAACAAAAAGATAAGTACCTATGCCGATTAACAAGAAATCAACAATAAACAACATCATCACCTGGCTCCATCTTTGGCTGGGACTCATTTCGGGGATTATCGTAGTAATAGTCAGCATTACCGGTTGTATATTCACCTTTCAAAAAGAAATATCCGGTTTAGTGTATAAGGAGGAGTTATTCGTCACTCCTCCTTCCTCCAATGCGAAACCACTCCCGATAAGTGAACTAAAAGAATCGGCACAAGAAGCGTTGGGAGCAGACCAACCTATTAACTATATCACCACCTATACCGATCGTAGCAAATCCTGGGAATTTTTAGCCTACAAAGCCGGAGATCCCAATGCCATTACTTTTCCGGAATCCATAGATTACTATGAATCAGCTTTTGTTAATCCTTATACCGGCAAGGTTACCGGAAAGATTAACTACATGAATGATTTCTTTGTCATTGTTAAATACATTCACTGGAGTCTTTATTTAAGTACTAAATACGGACAACCCATTGTAGGATGGGGAACACTGATTTTTATCATTTCTCTTATAACCGGTCTGATTATGTGGCTCCCTAAAAGATGGAGCAAATTTGAAAAAAATAAAGCATTTAAAGTAAAATGGAGAGCCAGATGGAAAAGGCTAAACTATGACTTGCACAATGTTTTAGGATTCTATACTATTCTTATTGCCCTTATATTGGGTCTTTCAGGTATGCTGTATTCCTTTCAATGGTTTTCGAAAGCAGCATATGCTACCGCAACTTTGAGTACGGAAGCACCTCCTTTTCCGTCCTTCACCTCAGAGGAGCAGGCTACAGAACAAGCCTCCCCTGAGGCTCTCCCTATAGATAAAGCACTTGCGCGTTCAAAGCAAAAATTTCAGGGAGTAACACGCTATGGAATTTCCATTCCTCAGACTTCAAAAGCGCCAATTACCGTAAGTGCTTATAACAGACATGAAGTCTATTACGATTATGATGCAGCCTATTTTGATCAATATTCAGGAAAAGAACTAGGGCTATCCTTATACAAAGACAAAAATGCCGGTCAGAAATTGCTGGCTATGAAATACGACATTCACGTAGGTGCTATTGGTGGCATTTGGGGTAAGATAATTGCTTTTTTGGTTAGTCTTGTTTGTGCCAGCCTACCCATAACCGGGTTTATCATTTGGTGGGGAAAGAAAACAAAAAAGAAACCGAAAAGAAAACCCCTCCGGCAAAAAAGAAAAAAAGAAAAAGAAGTTGCCTACAGCGTGTAATAGCTATCTATAGTTTGAAATTGCCTGTTCATTTGAAATAACACTGTTTCTATTCTGTTATTCCTTTTAATCCATCCAATAAATTTTATCCTTCAATGATATTTTTCTTTCTTGTTGTGGTTTAATTTTATCCGGATAGCCTAAATATAGCAACCCCATGACCATATCTTCTTCTTTTAGTTTCAAATAATCTTTCAGCACCTGATGTCTGGTCATACCTCCGGTATTCCAAAAAGAAGCCAGCCCCATTGCGGTAGCACCTAAAAGAATATGTTCAATCGCAGCAGAAACTGCTGCCATTTCTTCAAATCTGGGAATTTTCGTTTTTTCTGTACGTTTCATTACAGCCACAATAAGGTGCGAAGCCCCTTGCGCATATTTTTTCAATTTCTCTGCTTTGGCTTCTTTTCTTTTATTTTCCGGTGTATGTTGCCAATACCATTCTGCATGATTTTCTCCGAACCTATTCAGCGCTTCACCTTCATAAACCCAAAACCGCCAGGGTTCTGTTTTGCCATGATTGGGAGCACGCCCAGCCAGATCTAACAATCTCATAACTTGCTCATGAGGAATATGCGCCCCATTCATTTTCGTTGCTTTTACAGTGCGTCGGGTCTTTATAATCTCTTCTAAAGTCTCGATATTTTCCATAGCCCGCAAATATAAGGGATTATAAAATAGCTTTCTAAACAAACAAGAATATCAATCGCCCTCCAAAAAAATATTTACTTTTGAATACAAACTTTCACCACATGAATTGGATACTACTTATCATAGCCGGAATTTTTGAAATGGGATTTGCTGCTTGTCTTGGGAAAGCCAGACTGGCTGATGGCACAACTTCAGTTTACTGGTATGCCGGCTTTATTATTTGTCTTGTCATCAGCATGCTGTTACTCATTAAAGCAACACAAACCCTTCCCATAGGGACAGCTTATGCTGTTTGGACAGGAATAGGCGCATTCGGAACAGCTATTATTGGCATATTTTTCTTTAAAGAACCGGCTACTTTTTGGCGTATCTTTTTTCTTTTTTTATTAATTGGTTCTATTATAGGACTGAAAGCAGTATCACACTAAAAAAGAGACAACAAAAAGAAAATTCCCTTGTTATTCAATACTAAAATATCAACCCAATGTCAAAAAAAATAGCAGAAATACCGGTTAGCTTATTGGATCTTGCGCCTATTTTGGAAGGTCAGCATCCACAAGAAGCCATTCAAAACAGTTTAACCTTAGCTCAGGCAGCAGAATCATTTGGTTATAAAAGGGACTGGTTTGCCGAGCATCATAACATGCCCAATATTGCCAGTTCAGCAACTTCTGTTCTCATCGGTCATATCGCCAACGGCACTTCCAAGATTCGTGTAGGTTCAGGCGGAGTCATGCTCCCCAATCATGCACCATTAGTCATCGCAGAACAATTTGGCACCTTGGCATCCATCTACCCCAACCGAATAGATTTAGGATTAGGTAGAGCTCCGGGTACGGATCAGATTACCTCCATCGCCCTCAGAAGAAGTCGTCATGGCTCCGTCGATGATTTTCCGGAAGATGTTTTGGAATTACAAAGTTATTTGGCTCCTTATAATCCCAAATCCAAAGTCAATGCCTATCCGGGCGTTGGAACAGAAGTTCCTATTTGGTTATTGGGCTCCAGCTTGTACAGTGCACAGCTAGCAGCTATGCTTGGTTTGTCCTATTCTTTCGCCAGCCATTTTGCACCTACTTATCTCACAGAGGCACTAGAAACCTATAGAAACCAGTTCAAGCCATCTGCTCAATTATCCAAACCCTACATTATGCCTTGTGTCAATGTAATTGCTGCAGAAACGGACGAAGAAGCACAACAATTGGCAACGACCTTCTACCAAATGGCACTGGGCATTATAAGAAATGAAAGGAAACCATTGCAACCGCCGGCTGATATGAAGAAGATATGGACTCCCCGGGAAGAGGCTGCAGTGAAACAGATGATGACCTATTCTTTTATAGGGAGCAAAGAAACCATCAAAAATAAGCTGGACGAATTTCAAGAAAAAACCCAGGCCAATGAGATCATGGTCACCAGCTATATCTATGATCAAAAAGCGAAGCTTAACTCTTTCGAACTGATCTCCGATCTGTTCAAGTCAAGTAAATGATTTGAAAAATATTTTTAATACTGCAAATAGTCTATTACTTTTGTAGACTAAAAATTCTATTATGAGTGAAGAAAAAAAATTAGGTTTTGATACCTTACAAGTACATGCCGGCTATCGCCCGGAAAAACCGAACGGATCAGCTTCCGTACCCATTCATCAAACCACCTCTTTCCTTTTCGAAGATGCAAAATATGCGGCAGATTTATTTGCGTTGCGAAAATTCGGGAATATCTATACCCGCATTCAGAATCCTACTACGGATGCTTTCGAGAAAAGGATGGCAGCTTTAGAAGGTGGGGCAGCTGCATTGGCCACAGCTTCAGGGCTTTCCGCCTGTTTTATGGCGATTAACAATGTAGCTTATGCAGGAGATAATTTTATCTCAGCGCACTATGTGTACGGAGGCACGTACAATCAATTCAGAACCACCTTTAAAAGACTGGGGGTAGAAGCTCGTTTTGCCAACATTAATGATCCGGAATCCATCGAATCACTCATAGACGAAAAGACCAAGTGTATCTTCTTCGAGACCATAGGAAATCCGGCATTGATCGTCCCTGATTTTGAAAAGATCGCTGCAGTAGCGAAGAAGCATGGAGTGGCTGTCATTGTGGACAACACTTTTGCCGGTCCCGGATATCTTTGCCGGCCTTTTGAACTCGGCGCCAACGTCATCGTCCATGCTGCCACCAAATGGATTGGCGGACATGGGAATAGCATCGGAGGGGTAATCATCGACGGAGGAAACTTTAATTGGGGTAACGGACGATATCCTCAATTCTCCGAACCGGATGAAGCCTATCATGGCATGAAATTTTGGGATACCTTTGGTGCAGACAGCCCTTTCGGCAATATCGCCTACATTATCCGCGCCCGGGTCTGTGGTTTAAGGACTTTCGGCTCTGCTCCTTCTCCTCAAAATTCCTACTATTTCATTCAAGGACTGGAAACACTGTCCCTGCGTTTACAAAAGACCATTGATAATGCACTGGCATTAGCCCAATGGTTAGAGAAACATCCTCAAGTGGAAAGCGTCAGCTATCCGGGACTCGCCAGTCACCCAAGCCATGAACTAGCTAAAAAATACCTAAAAAATGGCTTTGGAGGAGTGCTTTCCTTTAAAATTAAAGGAGGAGGAGAAGCCGCCGATAAGTTTATAGACAGTATCAAATTACTCTATCATCTGGCGAATGTTGGAGATACCCGTTCTTTAATTATTCATCCGGCAACAACCACTCATGAGCAGCTTTCCCTTGAGGAAAAAGAAGCTGCCGGTGCTGAACCGGGAAGGGTACGCATTTCCCTGGGAATTGAAAACATCAATGACATCGAAGCCGACTTACAACAAGCTTTCGAAGCTATACGCTAAGATTATTTGATAAATTATTTTTTCGCGTAGAGGTCAATAGCAATTTGTTATTGACCTTTTTATTGCTATGAGATTAATATATTTGCAGTTATGAAGATAGGACTTTATTTTGGCTCTTTTAATCCGATACATGTAGGGCATTTAATTATCGCTAACCACATTGCCTACCACACAGATTGTGAACAGGTATGGCTAATGGTTAGTCCTCAAAACCCATTTAAGAAATCCGGATCATTACTTAATGAATATGATCGCTTGTACATGACAGAAATGGCTATTGGTAATGAACCTTTATTAAAAGTTAATAAGGATGAATTTTCTTTACCTCGCCCCTCTTACACCATCGATACCTTAACCTACTTAAGCGAAAAATACCCCCGGCATCAATTTTCAGTTATTATGGGCAGTGATAGTTATCAAAACCTTCCCAAATGGAAAAATAGTGATGTCCTCATCAAGAGCTATCCCATTTACGTTTATTTGCGTCCGGGATTCAAACCTCAAAAGATAGCAGGCGCCAAGGTCTCCATTTGTGATGCTCCTCACCTCTCAATATCCTCCAGTAAAATCAGAAAACTTATTAAGTCAGGAAAGTCAGCAAGGTTTATGGTTCCGGATAAAGTGTACGACTATATTCTGGAGAGTCATTATTACCAACCCTAATCAACAGGCTTCGGCATTTTTTTACCTACACCGAATTCATCTCTATAAATTTTAAGTAAAAGAATGAATAGGGAAAGTAATAACGGGCCAAAAATTAAACCAATAAACCCAAAAAGCGCCACCCCAATCAGGACCCCGAATACAGTGATTATCGGATGTATATCCGCAAACATTTTTTGCAGTAAAAACCGAAAAACATTATCCACACTTCCCACCAAAACAAGGCAGTATATTCCAAGTCCTATTCCCGGACCTATATCGCCGGTAGCAATGATATAAATCACCATAGGCACCCAAACTAAAGCAGTACCTACCACCGGAATCATTCCGGTTATTCCGGTAATAATTCCCCAGAATACAAAATCCTGAACGCCAAAAATCCAATATCCTAAAATACAAAAGAGTCCCTGAGCAATCGCTAATAATGGAATTCCTACGGCATTTGAAATCACCATTGCCTTCATCTCCTTCTCTAATCGCCTGGTATTAGATTTTTTCAATGGAATATTTTTGCTCAATAAAGCCTCCATTCCTCTGGCCTCCGCCAGCATGAAATAAAGGATAAAATACATCATGACAATCGTGGTTAACACATTAAAGGTAGAACCCAATATTTGAGGTAGAACCGTGGTTAATGCTTCCTGAACCTTATGTAAAGTATCCTGAGAAAGTAAATCAATATTGTAAGAAAGTTTTATCTGATTTATCAAATGTTTTATAGATGTAATAATCTCTTCAGAATGATTGATTGCCACACTTACCTTTTTAGTCATCATATTGGCAACCAACCCCATTGGAACCAAAATAACAATTGCAGACACGATAATGAGCACAAGAGAAGAAATCCAACTTCGCCAATGCTTTTTATCGACAAGAAAGAAGTGAAGAGGGCGCATAATAACATAAAGCGTCAATGCGCCAAGAAAAGCAGGAATAAAAATAGCCAATTTCCAGAAGAGAATTCCACCAATTATTAAAATAAAAGCAATAAAAAAAAACTGCTTTATTTTATCACTGTCATAATATGCCATAAAAAGTATTTACCTTGTTAATTTTTGAAATATTGTTTGTATCTTTAAACTATTTAACGACTATATTGTAATTGTATATAGACGATTTACAGATAATTAACAAACACATTTATATGAATAACACAACAAAGGTATTAACTATTTTTGGAGTAGGTGTGGCACTGGGCTATTTTTTAAATTCTAAACAAAGAGACAAGTGTGTCGGTAAAGTAAAAAGACAAATACAGAAATGGAGAGATAAAAACGCCTCCAAACAGGAAGTACTTGCGAGAAGATATTATTTATCGGAAGATCCTATTGATGAAATTGCACGGTAAGTACTATTTTTATCAATTGATTTTATGAGGAGAAAGAACTATTTGGTCTTTCTCTTTTTTTTCTTGTTAAAGAGTGACTTTAGTGAAAAAGAAACTAAGCTTGGTAAAAGTCCATTTTTTACCTTATTTAATCCCTGCTGTAGTTTATCTAGTTTAACTTCTCGTTGAATCTCAACCAGTTCTATCTGGTGTTCTATATCTCTATAATTCCTTATTCTTTTCATTACTTTTTCTCTTTAAACATTTTTTTTGCCAATCTTCTTATAATAGGCCGCTGCACTATTACCCGACCTAATAGTAGTACAATAAAGAGAAGGACAAAATAAAAAGCCCCAATAATGACAAACCCTAAGGCATAGTTTCCCAAATAGTTACCAATACATATCGCACCGGCGATAGAAAAGAAGAACAAAACCAGTGGAATAAACAGGAGTAAAATAAATATCCTAAATAATTTCCCACTGGCTTTGGCAATCCGCTTAATAACCTTCAGTTTATAATAGTCCAGCGTACTATCGGCATAGGCTTTCAGCAAATTAATTACTTCTTTTAAATTCTGTTTTATAGATTTAAAAGCCATCTTTAAAAGAGTAAATTATGATATCAATAAGAGAGGAATATTAGGCCTTACTCGGATTAGGTTTTGCCTTTCCGGCCACATCCTTCGCCTTATTGCTCACCTTTTTTGCCGTTTCTGAGGCAAAAGAAGAAGCTTCCTCTGTTCCTTTCTTGATTCTATCCTGAACATAATCTTTTGTTTCATTAAATTTCTGTCCAAATTTATCCGATAATTCACCAGACTGAGCTCTCAATTTTTCTCTAGTTACCTCTCCTTTCTCAGGAGCCAATAAAACACCTACTGCTGCTCCAACAGCCGCGCCTACAGCTACTGCTAAAATTGTTTTTCCTGCTGACATGGTTAATTGATTTTAATAATTATAAATATAATACAAAACTAACAAAAGTATTGAACAAATACCCTGTTACCCAAAAGTTATATCATAAAACAAGCCAAAATATCTCTTATTATAATCACAACGAAGAGGAACGCTTTTATTAACAACCATTTAACTTTCAAATAAATGGCAAGAGAAACACGCTATCCATTTTAGTTTAAGACAAAAAAAACTTGTAATTTTGATTAAAAAAAGGCATTCCAAT
>CAZLDH010000107.1:0-10179 GCA_964558275.1 uncultured Chitinophagaceae bacterium | reverse complement strand
TAGGGTTTTCTAAAAAACTGGCCGACAAATATGGGAAAAGAGATGTGTTTGGTGCGGCACTGTTTATTTCCACTCTGTTTATTCTTGCTTTCATCTTCTTCCCGCCGAAATCTGTAAAGACAATGTTTGTATCCCAAATCTTTCACGGATTCTTCTATGGGATTACCATTCCACTGCTGTGGGCGATGACTGCCGATGTAGCAGATTATAGCGAGTGGAAGAATAACCGAAGGGCCACAGCCATCGTTTTCTCGGCTATGTTGGTCGGATTGAAAGTGGGACTGAGCATTGGAGGAGCTTTGATTGCATGGATACTGGGCTTATATCATTATATACCTAATAGTACTGTGGAACCGGAAAAGGCGGTACATGGCATAAAAATGCTGGTCAGTGTTTTTCCTGCTATACCGTTTTTAATAGGCGTGGGATTATTGTTTTTTTATGAGATAAATAAAAAAATGGAAGTACAGATTGAAAAAGATTTAGAGCAAAGAAGGATAGATGATTAAATAAACTTAAAAAAATAAATTATGCCGGAAGATAGTATTCAACATATTGATTTTAATGAATTGAATCAAAAAGCGGTTTCTCAACCGTTGCTTGAAGATATGTACATTGCTGATCCTTCTGCTCATGTTTTTAATGGGAAGATTTATGTTTATCCATCACATGATGTGGATGCAGGTGAGGCTTTTGACGATTTGGGAAGTCATTTTGCCATGGAAGATTATCATGTTATTTCCATGGACAGTCCCGAAAGCAAAGCAGTAGATCATGGCATGGCATTGCATGTAAAGGATGTTCCCTGGGCGGAAAGGCAGATGTGGGCACCGGATGCGGCGGAAAAGGACGGAAAGTATTACCTCTTTTTTCCTGCAAAAGATTATGCCGGTATTTTTCGTATCGGCGTTGCGATAAGCGATGCTCCAACCGGTCCTTTTATCCCTCAAAAAGAAGCGATTCAAAACAGTTTTTCTATAGACCCCGCTGTGTTGAAAGATGATAATGGAAGTTATTATATGTATTTTGGCGGGTTATGGGGCGGACAGTTGCAACGCTGGCGAACAGATAGGTTTGATGCTACAGAAGCAGATAGTCCTATCGCGCATATACCTAAAGAGGAGGAATCGGCATTGTGTGCAAAAGTGGCCAAGCTAACAGACGACTTGTTGGAGTTTGATGAAGAAGTGAAAGATGTAGAGATTATCGATGAAAACGGTCATCCGATACTGCAAGGAGATCATCAAAGGCGATTCTTTGAAGCGGCATGGGTGCATAAATATAAAGGAAAATATTATTTTTCCTATTCCACCGGAGATACCCATTTGATTTGTTATGCCATTGGAGATAATCCTTATGGTCCTTTTAAATATGCCGGTGTCATTTTAAATCCGGTGGTAGGCTGGACTTCCCATCATTCTATTGCTGAATTTAATGAGAAATGGTACTTGTTTTATCACGACAGCAGTTTGAGTAAAGGCGTGACCCATTTACGATCGGTGAAGGCGGTCGAATTAAAATACGATGAACAGGGTTTTATTCAAACCATAGATCCCTATAAAGGATTAAAAATACAAGGATGATGCTTGCTAAGAAAAAGGATAGAAAAATAACGTGGAAAACGGCTGTATTATGCTGTAGTATCTTGATCACAACCAGTCTGACCGTTGTTTCTGCGCAGATAAAACTGCCGAAAATTATACGCGACAGCATGGTGTTGCAAAGGAATACACAAGTAAAGCTGTGGGGATGGGCTTCTCCTCAAGAAAAAATTACGATTGATTTTCTGAACAAAAAATATAAAACCACAGCCGATGAAAAAGGCAACTGGAAGGTGTTGCTTCCAGCGATGCAAGCGGGCGGTCCTTATACGATGACCATTGAAGGAAAGAACAAAATTACGTTACATGATATCTTAATTGGTGATGTTTGGTTTTGCTCCGGACAGTCGAATATGGTGCATCAGATGAAGTTACACAGCGTACGTTATGCCTCTGAAATTGCCAAGGCTGATTATCCGGAAATCAGACAGTTTTGGGTTCCGACACGAGCTAATCTACAAACACCTTTGGATAGTCTGTCTTTCGGTTATTGGAAGTCAGCAAACCCTAAAAATGTGCGAGACTTCTCGGCAGTAGCTTATTTCTTTGCTAAAAAGCTATATGAAAAATACCATGTGCCGATTGGGATTGTCAATGCAAGCGTGGGGGGGACGCCTATCGAGGCCTGGATGAGTGAAGAGGCTCTATCGGATTTTCCTATCTTGTTAAAAACGGTAGAGAACAATAAAGATACAGCTTATACGCACCGGATTGAGAAAGCAAACCGACATCCGAATTGGGAGAAAATAAGACATCAGGATAAAGGATTAAATGGTCCCAAACCTTGGTATAAGACCGCCTATAATCCTTCAAATGAGCAATGGCGTCAAATAGGAATTCCGGGGTATTGGGAAGACCAGGGGATAAGAGATTTGAATGGCGTGGTTTGGTATCGGAAAGAAATAGAGGTTCCGTCATCAATGACCGGAAAACCAGCAAAAGTTTTTCTGGGGAGGATTGTGGATGCAGATGCTTTATATATTAATGGGAAACAAGTAGGGAATACTACCTACCAATATCCGCAGAGAAGATATGCTATTCCTACTCATTTATTAAAACCGGGAAAAAATCTATTTGTGGTTCGGGTATCCAACTATTCAGGTAAAGGCGGGTTTGTTCCCGACAAGCCGTATTCCTTAATTGCCGGTAAAGATACCATCGACCTGAAAGGGTATTGGCAATATAAAGTGGGAGAAGTTTTCCCTCAACAAGAGGACGTAAGTAATGGAGTTAAATTTTTAGCTCAGAATGAACCCACTGCTTTATACAATGCTATGGTGGCTCCGATAATCAATTATACAATAAAAGGAATGGTGTGGTATCAGGGTGCCAGCAGCGTTAATCGCGCAGCACAATACGGAAGTCTTTTGCAGGCATTGATAAAAGATTGGCGCAAGAAGTGGCAGGAAGGAACCCTCCCTTTTGTATATGTACAACTTCCGGGATATGGAGATTACAATTATTATCCTTCGGAGAGCCGGTGGGCCTTGTTGCGAGAAGGGCAACGAAGTGCTTTATCTGTTGCAAATACGGCCATGGCTGTAACCATAGACTTAGGAGAATGGAATGATATACATCCGGATCGGAAGAAGCCGGTAGGCGATCGGCTGGCAATGGCTGCCGAAAAGATAGCTGACGGAGAGGATATCGTGTACTCAGGACCTGTTTATCATTCTTCGAAAATTGAGAATAACAAAATAATTATTTCTTTCTCACATACAGGGAGTGGATTAATTTTTAGAGATTCTTCCAAGTCTTCTCCTGCTCCGGGACAGGTGGTGGGTGGTTTTTCCATTGCAGGAGCCGACAAAAAATTTGAATGGGCAAAAGCTAAAATAATAGCCCCAAACAAAATAGTCGTTTGGAATGATGACATAAAACATCCGGTGGCGGTGAGATATGCTTGGGCAGATAATCCAATATCCCCCTGTCTTTTAAATAAGGAGGGCTTGCCGGCATCGCCTTTCAGGACAGACGCATGGAAATAATAATCGTAATGAAAAATAAATTTAAACTACAAATCAAATAATCAACTATGAACATTTTAAAAGGCAAAAAAGAATTTTTTAAAGACATTGACCAGATAAAGTATGAAGGTTCGGATACTGATAATCTGTTAGCGTATCGCTGGTATGATGAAGACAGAGTGGTGGCAGGAAAGACCCTGAAAGAACATCTGAAATTTGCCTGCGCTTACTGGCACTCTTTTTCCGGTGGCGGTGCCGATCCTTTTGGAGAAGACACACATCTCTTTCCCTGGGATGAAGAAGCAGACTCTGTAGAAAGAGCCAAAGACAAAATGGATGCAGCTTTTGAATTTATTACCAAAATGGGAATGCCTTATTTTTGTTTTCATGATGTAGATCTGGTGGATTTTGGAAAAGATGTAGAAGAAAATGAACGGAGATTACAGGAGATTACAGAATATGCCAAAGAGAAAATGGCACAAAGCGGCGTACAATTGCTGTGGGGAACCTCCAATGTGTTTACCAACAAACGTTATATGAATGGAGCAGCGACGAATCCCGATTTTCATGTGTTAAGTCATGCTGCAGCTCAGGTAAAAGGTGCCATCGATGCGACCATTGAATTAGGCGGACAAAATTATGTGTTTTGGGGAGGAAGAGAAGGATATATGAGCCTGTTAAATACGCAGATGAAAAGGGAACAGGCACATTTTGCTACTTTTCTGCATAAAGCCAAAGATTATGCGAGAAGTAAGGGTTTTGAAGGGACTTTTCTGATTGAACCCAAACCGGCGGAACCCACCAAACATCAATATGATTATGATGCGGCTACGGTGATTGGCTTTCTCAATGAGTATGGATTACAAGAAGATTTTAAACTAAATTTGGAGGTAAATCATGCTATTTTGGCTGGACATACTTTTGATCATGAATTGACGGTAGCGGCAGAGGCAGGATTGTTGGGAAGTATAGATGCCAACAGAGGTGATTATCAGAATGGCTGGGATACTGATCAGTTTCCAAACAACATTAATGATGTGGTAGAATCCATGTTGGTGATTTTGAGAGCGGGAGGACTTCAATCCGGAGGAATTAATTTTGATGCCAAAATTAGAAGAAATTCTACCGATCCCATTGATTTGTTCTATGCGCATATTAGTGGAATGGACACCTTCGCCAGAGGGTTAATTATTGCGGATAAAATCTTGCAGGACGGTGTATTGGAAAAAATGAGAGAAGAGCGTTATGCTTCTTTTGACAGTGGCAAAGGGAAAGCATTTGAAGATGGAAGTCTTTCTTTGGAAGACTTAAGAAAATATGCGATTGCCAATGGAGAACCTGAAATGAAAAGCGGACAACAGGAGTTATATGAATTATTGGTGAATAAGTTTATATAAATAATGGAAAATTATAAAATGAACCTATATGCAAAAAAATGAAAATGTTGCGCCACAAAAAAGTAATCTCTTTTACATTACTTTGTTAACGCTTGTAGCTACTTTGGGTGGTTTACTTTTTGGATATGACACTGCTGTAATTTCAGGGGCAGAGAAATCTATTCAGATCTTTTTGATTGATTCTCTCGGCTTAAGTGCACTCGTCCATGGGGCAACGGTCTCCAGCGCGCTGATTGGCTGTATTATTGGGGGGCTTATTTCCGGTTATTTATCTGGTAGATTCGGGAGAAAAAAGACGCTTATTCTGGCATCCGTATTATTTTTTATTTCCGCATTGGGTTCCGGCTTTCCGGAGACTTTCTTTTTCACAAGAGGAGAACCTTCTTTGAGCCTTCTGTTCCTGTTTAATTTTTATCGGATTATCGGAGGTATCGGCGTTGGTTTAGCCTCTGCAGTTTCCCCCATGTACATTAGTGAAATCGCACCACCAAACATAAGAGGACGTTTGGTTTCCTTTAATCAATTTGCCATTATTTTTGGTATGTTGGTCGTTTATTTTGTCAATTGGGGGATAGCAGAAGGGCAATCTTTAGAATGGGTGAATACCATAGGATGGCGTTATATGTTTGCATCGGAAGCTATTCCGGCAGGTTTATTTGGCATTCTACTATTTTTTGTTCCTGAGACTCCTAGATATCTGGCATTGGTAAAGAGAGAGGAAAAAGCACTACAGGTCTTAAAAAAACTAAATGGAAGCCGGCAGTATGCCATGACCATTTTGGAGGATATAAAGCAGTCGATTAAAGGGAAAACAAAGGCTAAATTATATACCTACGGGAAAAGAGTGATTGTTATAGGTATTCTACTTTCTGTTTTTCAACAGTTTGTTGGAATTAATGTGGCCTTGTATTATGCACCCCGGATTTTTGAAAGCATGGGGGCGGCAAAAGATACATCGATGCTCCAAACCATTATCATGGGCGTTGTTAATGTAGTATTTACAGTTGTTGCCATTTTAACCGTAGATCGTTGGGGTAGAAAGCCACTGTTAATAACAGGATCTATTGGTATGGCCATTGGTATGGCAGCCATTTCTGTACTTTCCTTCTTCGATATTATAGGCATTGGGACATTGGTTTTTATTATTATTTATACGGCTTCTTTTATGATGTCCTGGGGACCTATTTGCTGGGTCTTAATCTCAGAAATATTTCCAAATGCTATTCGCGGACAAGCGATAGCGATAGCAGTAGCAGCCCAATGGGCATCTAATTATCTGATATCCTCCACTTATCCTGCTATGATGGAATTTAGTGGTGGGATGACCTATGCTTTTTATGCTTTGATGTCTGTCCTTTCCGCTCTCTTCGTTTGGAAAATGCTACCTGAGACGAAGGGGAAAACGCTGGAAGAAATGGAAGGATTTTGGGTGAAAAAGGAAGATGAATAGTGCGGGTTTAAAACGCTAAAAAAAGGAAGTATTTATGAAGTGATTTTTATATTATTTAATCAAGATGACACATTTTAAAATTCCATCTAATAGCTTCCGGGGGGATGCTTCCCAAAATAATAGTAAATTTGGAAGGTGAGGAAAACCATTATTTAGAACTTCCTGAAAGTTATATTTTAAGTGAAAAATAAACTGCTACATATATTTTTTTTATTGGTTATCTTGTTTTCGGGATATGCAGGATATGGTCAGGGAAGACAACTTCAATTTACCCATCTGGATATTAAAGATGGACTTTCTAATAATCAAGTCAATTCAATACTGAAGGATGAGCAAGGGTTTATATGGTTTGGAACCTCTGCCGGACTAAACCGATATGACGGTTATTCGTTTAAAATCTTTCGTCATGAGCTTCATGATTCCTCCTCTTTAAAAGATAGTTACATCAAAGGACTTTATAATTTACCGGAAGGTAAAATATGGGTAAGTACGAGAAGTGGAGGGAATGTATATAATCCCCATACCGAGTCTTTTGTTGTTAATACCGACGCATATCTGCATGCATTATCTTTACCTGAGGGGAGTATTCATTCTATTTTACAAGATTCGCGAAATAGATATTGGTTTTTATATGAAAATAAAGGGATTTATGCATTTACCGGTGAGAAATCTCATCCACAACGTCTTCATTATATTCCAAATGATTCCAAAAGTATTTCCAGTAATCAAATAGCTGATATTGCAACAGACCGATTTGGCCATATGTGGGTTGTTCATAATAATGGTATTCTCGAAAAAGTAGATTTACAAAACTTAACAGTAACCTATAGAAATGATTCTTTGTTGATGATGAATCATGGTCTAAATGGAAAGTATAGAATGTTGGTTGACCAACAGGGAGATTTGTGGATTTATATTTTAAGTAGTGCGAAAGGATTATTCTATTTTGATACTAAAAATAAAAAATTCCTACATATTACAAATAAGAAAGGTCGGTTTCAATTAGACAATAATGTCATTTATGATGTCGTTCAGGATAGTAAAGGTACAATATGGGTTGGTACAGATCATGGGGGAATTAATTTAATCAATAAAAAAAGCGGGAAAGTCAGATATATTAAACATAATCCGGAGGACAATAAAAGTCTTTCTCAGAATAGTATTTACTCCTTGTACAAAGATAATAGCGGAATTATTTGGGCAGGTACCTACAAAAAGGGAGTTTGTTTTTACAATGAGGATTTTACGCAATTTCCATTATATGGTCATAATCCTAATCTACCGGAAGGGAAAAGCCTTCCTTTTGAAGATGTAAATTGCTTTGCAGAGGATAAAAAAGGGAATTTATGGATTGGTACAAATGGTGGCGGGCTCATCTATTATAATAGGAAAAGAAATATTTTTAAACAATATAAACATGATTCCGACAACCCCAATAGTCTAAGCAAAGATGTTATTGTCAGCTTATTCATAGATGCTAAGAATAAACTGTGGATTGGGACTTATATGGGAGGTTTGGATTGTTATGAAAATGGCATATTTACCCATTATAAACATATTCCGGGAGATTCCACCAGTCTCAGTAATAATAGTATATGGGATATTGTAGAAGATGAAAAAGGGAGGCTTTGGCTTGCAACACTCGGTGGTGGTCTGGAAAGATTTGAACGGCATTCCCAAAGCTTTGTACATTATATGAGTCATCGGGTAGGAGGTGAATTTGTCATAGATTTAGCAACGGATTTAAAAAATAATTTATATATTGGCACCTCTGTGGGGCTGGAAGTGATGAATCTAAAAACAGAGGAAATTACCTATTATAATCATACACAGGGCGATACCACCACCTTAAGCAACGATAATGTAAAAACCATCTTTCAAGATAGCAGGGACTGGCTGTGGGTGGGAACGCGACAGGGATTAAATCTATTTGACCCAGTGAAAAAAACTTTTCACACCTTTACTATTAAAGACGGTTTGCCCAATAATATTATATTAACCATACTCGAAGACAATCAAAATCGTTTATGGATAAGTACTCCGGGAGGTTTGTCTTGTCTTCGTATTTCCAAGAATGGAAATACTCCTGATTTTTCTTTTAAAAACTACAAAGAATCTGATGGTTTGCAGGGAAGAGAATTTAATATAAAGTCTGCCTTTAAAACAAGTGATGGAGAACTCATTTTTGGCGGGGCTAACGGCTTTAATATGTTTGACCCGGAAAGGATAAAAGCTGATAAAGAAATCCCTCCATTGGTATTTGTCAATCTTCGCATTTTTAATAAAAAAGTGAAGATTGGAGAGACTTTTAAACGTCACGTTATTCTCCCTAAATCCATTTCTCATATGAAATCTCTTACAATTCCCTATGCTGCAAATGATTTTTCTATTGTTTTTTCTGCCTTAGGATATACGGATATAGGAGATAAGAAATATAAATATAAATTGGCTGGCTTTAATAATCAATGGGTTTTAGCTGGCGATGGAATGCATAAAGCCACTTACACCAATTTAGATCCGGGAGAATACACGTTTTTGGTTAAGACTGCTCATTCGGATGGTCTTGGGAATAATAAACCAAAAGCTTTGAATATAGAGATTTTACCCCCTTTTTGGCTTACGACCTGGGCTTATATTATCTATGCTATACTTATTATCGGGATACTATATGTTGCAAGAAACATTCTATTGTATAGAACCCGAATGAATTTTCGTATGGCGCATCAAAAACATGAGGCAGAAAGAATGCACGAATTGGATATGATGAAGATTCGGTTTTTTACCAATATTAGTCATGAATTTCGCACGCCTCTTACTCTTATACTTACTCCATTAGAAAAATTGATGAAGGAGGAGATTGAGAATAAAAATAAACTAAATTTAATCCATCGGAATGCAAAACGGTTATTGCATTTAGTTAATCAATTATTGGATTTTCGTAAATTGGAAGTACAGGAAATTGAGCTTCAATCTGTCGAAGGAGATATTATCTTATTTACGAAGGAAGTCGTACAGTCTTTTACGGATATAGCCGATAAAAAAGATATTAATTTCTCTTTTAAAACTTCGGTTGATTCACTATTTACGTCTTTTGACCCCGAAAAGTTAGAAAGGATATTATTTAATTTACTCTCTAATGCCTTCAAATTTTCATCCGAAAAAGGAAATATTAAGGTAAATCTTGAGTTAAAACCCGACAAAAATAAAGAGGAAACCAATTTTTTAGTCATTAAAGTAGAGGATGACGGAATAGGTTTCCCGACTGAAAAACAAGAACGGATCTTTGGTCGTTTTTTTCAACATGGATTGCCTCCTTCGATTGTAAATCCGGGGAGTGGGATTGGTCTTTCTATTACCCAAGAGTTTGTAAAATTGCATGGAGGGGAAATTAAAGTGGAAAGTACTCCAGGGAAAGGAAGTTGCTTTTCTGTATTTCTTCCGGTGGCTTCAAAGCAAGGATTAAAAAGAAAGGAAAGTACTTTCAGTATTTCTCTGAATGAGGAAAGAACAAAAGTAAAACCGGTTCATCACTTCAAGAATAAACCCACTATCTTGTTGATAGATGATAATGAAGATTTTCGTTTTTATTTGAAAGACAATCTTTCTATTTATTATAATATTGTTGAGGCCTCAAATGGGAAAAAAGGATGGGGAAAAATAATAGATGTAATGCCTGACTTGGTAGTTTGTGATGTAATGATGCCGGTTATGACAGGTCTTGAATTAGCAAAAAAAATAAGAAAAGATCCTCGCTCGGCAGGAAT
>CAZLDH010000106.1:0-10184 GCA_964558275.1 uncultured Chitinophagaceae bacterium | reverse complement strand
GCACATCATGGGTTTGATTATCAACTGAGCTTACTTCAAACGAAATATAGTTTGCCGGTCTTGAAAATAAATCTAAATCATCCGGTAATAAGGGAGAAGTAAAAGTCAAATCAAGCGCTACCCCGCCCGCTGTAAATTGATAAAAAGTCTGGGTCGCTGATACCCGTACTGATTTTTGAGTCGCCTGAGCTACCTTTACTTTAGGTTCAAGTTTTTCAACCAAGCCGGCATCTATATATGAAAGTCCTCCCGTATTTACACAATGGATGGCTAACACATTTTCTCCTTCTTTAAGCGTAGAGATAGCCTCTTTTGATATCTTTTTTAGTGCAGGTGCGCCAATTGCACCGCCAACTTGACTGGCAAGAACGCCATTTAAATAAATTGTAGCGCCGTCATCATGCTTAATATTCAAAAGCAATTGATAAATATCCGTATTCTCCAAACGGAACGTTTTCCGCATCCAAATATCATGGGAAGTCCATTTGCTATTTCCTTCTTTGCTATCCGAAAAAGCTCCTTGCGCCGTTTTCCAAGAAGAAGCATCGAAAGTTGCTGCAGTCCAATCCCCTTTCGGTTCGGAAAAAGAATATTGCCAGGAACTATTATCAGAAGCTGACAACGGAATAATTTCTTTATAGTTAGGAATCGCTTGTCCTAAAAAATAGTAAGACTCGCCATCTACACGTATAAGACCTTGTAAAGAATTCTCTCTACCCGTCCAATGAACGGTAGAAGATTCATTTAAATTATCACTAAAAGACCACACACTAAAATAGGGATCCACGGTAATTAAGGGATAAGCCGGCGGTCGAAAATTCTGTGCCTGCAGCGCATACCCGATAAATAAAAAAACTATGAGTGACGTAATCTTTTTCATTGCTATCATATTAAAAATGTTTGCTAAATCGTTTAACTTTTGGCAAAATACGTTTTTTTATGAAAACATCTTCAAATTTAGAGGCGGAAATTTCTAAATTTCATACATTTTATTATTTACCCAAAGCATATACTTCTGAAACATGGGTAAAATCAGTGTTCTCAACTGATTTATCTACAACAAATTTAAAATAACGTGCATTTACAGCATTAGATAAATGAACCGTAGTTTCAAGCAAGTCTCCATCACTATTATTGAATGGCAATACAAAACTTTCTTTAAACTCCCAATGTTCTCCATCATTACTAAGCATAAAAGTTACATTTTTAGGGTTCCCTTTCAGCTGATCCCTCCTGGCAACTATTTTAAATCCCGATATAAGCTGTTCTTCTTCCATATCAATTGCTACATAGTGTGGATGAGGCACAGGAAATTCCCAGGTCGTCAGCCAGTAGGTATTGGGGTCTCCATCAATAAGATGCGCTACCAATCCTTCTCCTCCATAGCCGGATTGAACATCATCAACATCAACAATATTCCAGCTAGAACGATCTATTTGACTCTCCTTAATCGGATTAATTTCTTTAAACATTGTATCAGAAGTATTGCCATATTGATCTATCACATAAAACCCAAATTGATAGGTGTTTGCAGGATCTAAATCATTCACCACAGAGACAATAGAATCCTGAGAAGAATATACACTCTTATCCCCCTCATTTGTATAGCTCCCCGACCCCCCTTTTTGAATGACAATAATTCCTATCACGTCTTCAAAGACATTTTCAGCTGTCAGGCGATATCCGCCAAAATAATTATCCACTTTTAAACTGTTGAAAACACGATTTAAAGGAGCCGCTTCAGGTTGTACAACAACAATTTGAGGCGATGATATAACACCGGACCGATTGATAGAATATACTTTTATCTCATGCTTTTTTGTATCTGAAAAACCTTCTAGCACCAAAGAATCTTCATATAAATTCGCAATAACAGATCTTTGTTCTCCATTAGACAGCCTATAGACCGCTTTAACATATAAAGCCCCTGAATCCGGAGGAGTGAATTTTATAATTGCCTTTCCCGGTGCATTTCTGACCTTAATATTAGATACTAACCCTACAACCGTATCTTTTTGATATCCCACAGAGTCGGGATGAAGCCCACTATCATCTTGGTTGTTACAAAAGATATTAAAAAAAACAAGGCAAAAAATGAGTAATTGATTACCCATCCTGCTCATTATGTTCTTATTCCGATACGCCATAATATTTTCCCTTAAAATTATACAGATTTGTTTTTTTGTTGCTACTTATTAATTAAATTTAAAATAAGTTCAATCACCATAATATCGCCTGATCCCGATCCGGAATTTGCGTATTAATTTTTCGTTCCATAATAAGACTCCCTTTAACCGTATAAGATATAGACCCATTAGGTATAGAGGTATAATCAGAAAAATTATAATCAATATTATCTATCTTCACATATCTATGAACAAGATAGGGACGAACCTCATCTTTCACTTCTTCCACAGAATAATGTATTTCTTTATTCACTTTAAACCTCATAAATGGATTATCGGCTGTTAATGTTACTTGATTCCGTTTAGAATCGAAAGTGGCCACAATCTTATATTTCGCTCTATCAGCTCTGTCCTCATCTATATTTCCTGCATAAAAAAATACTGTTGAATCGTTTACTACATAAGTCTTCACTTTATTTTTTACGATAGGAGGTCCGTTTTCATTCCCCTGCAGATATATCTTATAGGATGTAGCGCTATATTCACCTGAATAGTCATTAAAAGGGATGATACGTAATAATACCTTATTATAGTATCTTCTTTGATTAGAAATATAATTATAAGAAGGATCATCTACTATTGTCAATGGTAAAATCCATTTGTTTACTAAATCGATACCCTTTAGGGACAATTTAATATCTAACAATCCTTCATTTTTCCCCTTATGGATTTTCAATGTATCAGGAATGGAGAAAAATTGAGGCAATAATTGTTTATAATAAAGGTCAACTCTATTTTGAAAATGTTGAAAATTAAAGATTCTTAATGTATCCGGAGCCAATGCAACATGTACAAGAAAATTATTGGCATTATTCAGAGAGCCGCTCACGATTAATGGCAACTGATAGGTAAAGCTCCCCTGTTGGTAAGGTATGTGTATAGGAGTAACATCCTGATTATTAATCGGCGCCTTAAAAGAAATCGTTTGTTGAAACTGCTCCCCCTCCCACTCTTTATTACAAGAAGAAAAAGCAATAATCAAAATCAACAGAAAGAATAATCTCTTCATAGAAATTGTTTTTAAATTAGTCATATGTTTTCCATCCGGGGTTTTGAGTAAGGCGATTATTCCGCCTTAATTCTTCAATTGATATTGGCCAAAAGTACATTTTGGGAGCAAAAGACATTTCTAAAGAAAAAGACTGCACCGGTTGGTGAAATAGCTCCTTTTGCGCAGCAGTCATCAAAACATTATAACCGTATATAGGTTTAGATAACTCCACAGGCGCATCTAACCACCTCCTCAAATCGTAATATCGTTCCTGCTCTCCCATAAATTCGATCATGCGCTCTCTTTTTAATTTTTTACGAAAAGCTTCTCTGCTCGAATATACAGCATCCGAATAATCTGGTAATCCAGCTCTAATCCTCACGGGACGCACGCCCCTCTTCATTTCATTAATATTACGAGTAATCGTGTAAGTATTTGAGCTATCCCAAGAAGGGATTTGATAGGAGCTTGTCAGTTCATTCAAAGCTTCTGCATATTCTAATAATATATCGGCATAACGAAGCGCCGGCTCTGGTTTAAAAACGATATTCCCTATTTGATCATTTTCATAAGTATCTTTAGGATTAACATATTTTTTTATACCAATTCCCGTTCGTAACCAGAACATAGTATTGGTGTACCCATTACCACTTCCTCTGTAATAAAAAACTTGTTGATTACGGTTATCAGGATCAGATTCATTAGTTAGGTTCCATACACTTCCGTTAAAAGCTACTGACGCATAAAATCTTGGTGACCTGTGAGCAAACTGTAATGAGACCCCCGCCTTCAAATGCGGATATTTACCTGCATCTACGTCTGCCTGTGTCACAAACCCCTTTACTCGAACGCTACCATCTCCTTCTCCATATTCCGCATCTTTCCCGGGGACATCCGATCCATCAGCCATATAATAAGCATCACACATCTTCAAAGTCATTCCATGTGTATTCCATCCTGATGCTATGATAGGCAATTGATGTTCTACTAAGGTCCGTATTCCTTCTGTACTTTGGTTTTGTCCTCGTGTAAAAATTAGTTCCGGGTTTTCAGAAGCTGACAAATCTCCATCAAAAAGAGAACGATAAGATTCAAAAGGATCAATATTTGCCCATCCTTCCGGCCAGTTTTTATCAGAATATTCCGGATTGTAAGGTGGAGCAGCTGTTGCAGGATAGGAAGTTGTTCCCGATGATTTAAAATTAGCAGTATATATCCGATAAACTCCCAGATTAATGACATCTCTTGCCGCGGCAGCTGCCTTAGCCCACTTTTTTTCATCATAATTTAGGGACAACAAGTGATTACCTTCATCATCAACCATTCTTTCTTTATAGCCTGATACCGTATTTCCTCCATTCATTAACGGACTGGCAGCATACAATAACACCTTTGCCCGAGTGGCTAAAGCTGCACCTCGTGTTGGTCGAGCAACCGCCAATTGTCCTCTATGTAAAGGCAGATGCTCAGCAGCCTTGACCATTTCCTTACTAATATATTCCGCACACTCTTCATAACTGCTACGTGGTATTGCAATATCCTCATAGCTTTTTGTATAATCAATTCCCTCATCCGGCAAAATAGGGATGGGACCATACTTCCTAAGCAAGAGCCAGTAATAATAAGCCCTTATAAAGCGAGCCTGTGCTTTTAAGTCTAATCTATCCTCTTTGCTTACTGCGGTATCCTTATGTATATTTTGGATAAAGATCGAAGCGCTTCTAATTCCTTTATAGTTTTGCCCCCAGGTGGATTGTTTTTCGTTTTCATGATAATTTCCTAAATGAAACCGATTATAAGACAACTGCCCTTGTTCTTTCACATCATAATTTACATCCCGGTCACCATAATACATATCATCTGAAAAATTAAAGGGCTCATAGCCTTTACTGGCTACATCAGCATTTGCTCCTTCAAGAAAAGAATAGGTATGCGCCAACCATTCTTGTGCAAATTTCGGGTTTTCAAAGCTTTTATCTATCGTCATCTTATCCTGAAAATAATCATCTGACTTAAGATAATCCTTACAGGAATTCAACAGGGTCAATCCTGCAACAAAAATTGTAAATATCAATATTCTTTTAGCCATATTCATCGTTTTTAGAAAGTAAGACTTAATCCCAAATTAAAAGTTCTGGAAGGAGGGTATCGCTCACCTCGTGGGCTTGCCATTTCGGGATCCCACACTTTAAAAGGCGCCCAAGTCAATAAATTGGCTCCTCTTATATAAACACGAGCATTAGATATATGTAGTTTATTCACTAAGCTATTGGGGAGCGTATATCCTATATTTACATTCTTTAGTCTCACATATCTACCGTCACGTATCCAAAAAGTTGAATTCCTATAATTATTGCCATCTCTATCTTCATAGCTCAATCGTGGATATGAAGCGTTTGGATTTTCGGTGGAAGGATCACCGGAGATCTCTTCAGGAATCCAACGACCTTTCATCAAATCTGAAAAAATATTCCCCCACTCTCCTTCAGTAAACGCATACACATTCTTACCATATATAAAGAAATTAGACTTCCCGGCACCCTGGAAGAGCACATTTAAATCAAATCCGTGAGAACTGATTGAGAATCCTAAACCATACACCAAATTAGGAGTACTCGTAGCTCCTACCGCTACCTGATCATCTCCATTAATTACCCCATCTCCATTGACATCCTTATACTTAATATCTCCCGGTTGATAAGGACCAAATTCCTGGGTCGGGCTGTTTCTAATTTCTTCATAACTATCAAACAATCCCAAGGAAATTAGACCTTTCAACTGTCCTACACGGTAGCCTTTTTGCATCTGATAAGGATATACACTTCTCTCTTCATCTCTATCTAATATTTCGTTCCTACTATAAGTGATATTCCCCCTTACTGTTAAGTTAAAAGATCCAAACTGGTGTTTAAGGCTAAAATTACCATCAAACCCTTCAGATGTCACAACTCCCACATTTGCACTTGGTGCACTTTCGAGACCTACCATGGAAGGCAAAAAATTTCTGGACATATAAATACCTGTACGTTTCTGACTAAAATAATCTACTGTCAAAAAAAAGGCATCATTAAAAAGAGAAATATCCGTACCTATATCTTTTTTGATAGCAACCTCCCAAGTTACATAAGGAGAGGCTACCTGAGAATACCCCCTGCCGTCATAGAATTTAGAGAGACCATTCTTAGCCCATTCATAACCGGACTTGCCTCCTTCAATCGTATATAAATAAGGGAATCGGGCACCGCCTAAATTGTCATTTCCTACTTTCCCATAAGAAGCCCTGATTTTAAACATATTAATCCAATGCAAATTTTCTTTCACAAACTGCTCTTCCCCAATATTCCAAGCTGCAGAAAATGCCGGAAAGAAACCAAATTGATGTCCTATGGCAAAATTCTGAGACCCGGTGTAACCAAAGTTAAAATCAATAAAGTATTTATACATCCAATTGTATCTCAATCTACCCGCTATTCCCTGATGCTTTCGTGGTATGCCATTTTTTAAATTGTCACCTACGTTTTGTGTAGAGATATAGGCATCTTGCGTATATTTGACTGTTCCTCCAAAATGATGAGACCCAATATTTTTGTCATAATTAAACATTAAGCGCAAAAATTCACGGCGACTTCCGTCCGAACTACTCGACTGTTCTAAATCACCGGGGTCTGAGATATGATGGAAAACCAAATCCCCATTTACATCTCTATGCCGTTCCGCCTTCCACTGTTCAGGCCACCGATGACGCGATATATTGTTATTGTTGTAAGTATCATAGCCAAAACTTCCGCTAAAATTTAGCCCCTTAAGAAGGAAATTAAAATCCTGATTTACGGTGATATTCGTTTGAACATTGCTCTCCCAATTGACATTGAATCCTGTTTGCGTATTCGCCACCCAAGGATTGGTCTTGTTACCTGTACCCACCGCAGGTATATATCCATTGGAATACCTAATGGGCGTACGGATTGGCGAGTACCCAAATAATTCTCCCCAGACATCATTATCTCCCAAGCCCGGACTGTTTCTCTTCCTCAAAGAACCCGATACGCCAAGTTTTACAAGCGTCGAAGGTGTAATATTTACGTCTGTGTTCAATCTATAAGTCCATTTCTTATAATCGGCATTCGTATTATAATCTTCTTTTAACTTCTCATCGGTCTTATACATTCCCTGCTCATCCAGATAACTACCGGACACATAATAACGCGCGGTATTGCCCCCGCCGCTTGCACTCACATTGGCACTATAGGAGTATGCCCCATCTCTCAATACTTTATCCATCCAATCCACATTAGGATATAAATCGGGATCTAAGCCTAACTTCAAGATCCTCAATTCAGTAGGGCTATATATAGGAGGATGGTCACGGGTTGTTCTAGACTCATTTATTAAATTAGCATAGGTTGGTCCATCCACAAACTCCGGTGTTATTGTCCGGGTATTATAGGCACTTTCTACCCGAAGGTTAATATTAGGTTTCCCTGCCTTCCCATGTTTCGTTGTGATTAAAATTACACCATTTGCACCTCTCGAACCATACATCGCTGTTGCTGAAGCATCCTTTAGAACAGAAATAGACTTAATATCATTGACATTAATCTCATTGATATCCCGTTCAAAACCATCTACCAACACCAGGGCACTCTCGCCTCCACCAAAAGTTCCAATGCCACGTACCCAAAAGTTAGAAATATCTTTACCGGGCTGACCTGAAGTTTGCTGTGCCAATATCCCCGGAACATTTCCTGCAAAGGAATTGACAATACTTGGAGAAAGCGTAGAAGATTTTTTCATATTCTCCATATCCACAGAAGTAACAGCCCCTGTCACTGAAATTCTTTTCTCTGGTCCGGTTGCCGTAATTACTACTTCATCAATAGCCCGTGCTTTTGCCGGATTCATTGAAACATTAACAACCTTTTCCTTTTTAATTAAAACTCTGGCAGTATCATATCCCAAATAGGTAAATGCTAGCGTCCTGTAGGGCTTCATGTCTATCTCATATTGCCCATTATCATCAGTTATAGCTCCTAAACCCGGTTCTCCAATAACAGATATACTTACACCAATAAGTGGCTCCCCATTTTCTGCATCGGTTACTTTACCTGAAATCTGTAATGTTTGCTGAGCAAAAGTATCCAACGAAAATCCTAATAATAAGATGATTAAAAATAAATAATTCTTCATAGATAAAGTGAATTGTTCGGTTAAATCTATTTTCCTTCCATGGCTATTTTTCTAATACGGTGATTTTCACAGTCTCCAACATAAAATACGTTATTCCTAGCGTCGTAGGCAATTCCTCTGGGTTGATCAAAGCGTGCCTCTGTACGGAGATCTCCATCTATATAGCCATAAGGATTTGAATCTATACTAGAGCTTCCTCTTCCAGCGAAAGTCGTCACTTTGCCATCAGGAGATAATATTCTAATATCATGATTATACTGTTCTGTAAAATAGAAATCATATTGGTTTTTCTGCCCTGCATAATCCGGATTCTTCACAAAGACTCCCTGATACGGACCATTTAACCTGGCTTCCGTTCCTACTCCATCTACCCATCCGGCCTCGCGCGCTTTTCCACAAACAACATAAGGCTGCATAAACCTTTTTGTATCCCAATTATAGTCTGTCCGCAATATATAATGCTTGTTAACAACCAAAATATAAGCATAATTTCCATTTGGCGCCATGGCGATGTGAAATTCCCAACCCACATCTTGTATCTTAAATAACTCGTTATAATCCTTGATTCCTAAATCTCCCTGAGAAATATATCTGTTTATGTCGAACCTAAAGAATTGTCCCTTTTCATAGCTGTTAAAATATAATTCTCCCGTTATCGGGTGTATAGAAGCTCCATTGCACTGCTTATAGGAAGTTAAAACCTGAGGATCCTTAAAATCATTTGCTCTGGATAAAATAGACGTTGCTATCCCATTTTTATCCCCCTGATCATTGGCAATAATCATATAGTTACCATCAAGGGTAAAGTCAATGGTTCGAATACGGCTCCAGTTCCCCATTCCCGTAGTAATAGGAGTAGATACAGTACTATCATGAAAATTCAGAAGTCTGATATCCCCCCCAAAATCCTCTCCTACATACAGAAGCCCGGAATCTTTAGGATCAAATTTTAGCCACCAGGGTTTATATATTCCGCCACAATCATCAAAGGGACCGTTCTTCACATCATAATTACCACGATCATCTGTTTCTCCTAACAGCGTAGAAACAATCATTTTTCGCTGATACGCAAAGTTGGTATCAGCAGTAACCACACGTTGGTTTTCTCCTTTCCCTACCGTTACTTCAATATTTCCTTTATAGGCCTGACCGGGAACCAAACAGTAAATCGCATCGTCATGTACATTAATGACAATAGCATCCTTTCCTGCTATTGTAACATTTACAATAGAGGTATCATTTCCAAAGTTATCCCCATAAATAACAAGTTGTTCTCCTCCACCCCCTTCTTTAGGAAAAAAATCATTAATAGTTACGGGATCAGAAGGATTATACGATTCGGAGGCTTTCATCGTTCCGTTCTCTTTATTACAACCTATAGCAAATATGAGCAGAACTAAGATAGATGCAAAAATCTCCAAAAATGTGTTTCGACGAGTAAAACTATTTTTCATATTTCCATTTTTTCTTAAAATCGATATAGTTAAACGTTTTAGCTAAAATTTAAAATAGCATTTATAATAAAGTCTTATCAACAATACACGAGATAAAACAATAAAAAATAAATCTCCACCTCTGTAATTCTTTAAAATTAAAGAAGCCAACAAAGATGAAACAGCGATAATTAAAGGATAGTAAACAGTTCAATCACGATTTTCAAAAATTTTAAGTTAAAACGTTTTACCAAAGTTATAACATTAAAATTAAATAACAAAATAATTTTATTAAAAATATTCTCATCTTTTAATAAATGACAAGATTAGTGCATAACCCGGATTATTCATGGGCTTAGCTTTTTGTAGATACAAGGCGTCAAATCC
>CAZLDH010000105.1:0-10316 GCA_964558275.1 uncultured Chitinophagaceae bacterium | reverse complement strand
CAAATCCACACATATATGTCCCTCGCTCAACCGTTTAGATAAAAGATACAGATAAGAAGTCAGTACTGGTTCGTTGAAATAATTAGCAAATTGCTGATGTACATCGTTGGTTGATATCATAGGATTTAAATATTAATCACTAAAATAGGAAATTTATCTAAAATCCATGCCGGCTATAATTATAAGCAAAAAATAAGTACTCCACTTCCTTTCGGATTTATTATATTTTCTTTATATTGTAACAAAAAGACATCATGTACCGTAATATATTTCTCTTAAGTTTAGTCATATCTTTCTTTTCCTGTCAGTCGTCTAATGGAAATAATACAGCTTCCTCGCAAAAGCCAATTGGGGATTCAATCAGCATCACTCCCATATATCATGCTTCCTTTGTCTTAGGAATGAACACGCAAACCATTTATGTAGATCCCATTAAAAGTGCTAATCTATATAAAGACTTACCCGCTCCGAATCTAATTTTGCTAACACATGATCACGGAGATCATTTTTCAGTTAAGACACTGACAGCACTAACCTCTCCCAATACCCTAATTCTGGCTCCGGAATCTGTGAACAAAAAATTACCGGAGCAATTAAAAGAACAAACTAAGGTCATGAATAATGGTGATATAAAAAAAATAAAAGACCTAAAAATAAAGGCAATGCCTATGTATAACCTACGACCTGAAGCTAAAAAATTCCATCCAAAAGGAAAAGGCAATGGTTATTTAATCACTTTTAAAGATAAAAGAATTTACATCTCAGGAGATACAGAAGATATTCCCGCAATGCGTAACTTAAAAAACATTGACATTGCATTTATATGTATGAACCTGCCTTATACCATGTCTGTTGATCAAGCTATACAAGCAGTACTTGCATTCCAACCTAAAACCGTTTATCCCTATCACTATAAAGGAACTGACGGCTATAGCGATGTCCAAAAATTTAAAGCTACAGTAGAACAGAAAAATCCAAATATTAAGGTCAAGCTTTTAAATTGGTATCCTGATAGATTAAAACAATAATTACGCAATATCAATAAATTGGTAACCATCATTTAAAACCCACTGCCTTTACTGGGGATATTTTACGTACAATAAGGGTAGGAATAATCAATACCAACAGACAAATTATTAAAGTTGCAAGATCAATACCTACCACCTGCCACCACTCTATTTTAATAGGAGCAGTGGACATATAATACGTTTTTTCATCCAATTCAAAAAAGCCTGTTGTTTTCTGTAACCACGCAATTCCAAGCCCAATTACATTTCCTATAAATAAACCAACAAGCGTGATATATCCCATTTGATAGAGGAAAATTTTCTGTATTTGCCAATTGTTCATTCCCAAAGATTTCACTACACCAATCATATTCACACGCTCTAAAATCAATATCAATATGGCTGTTATCATATTAATTATAGCCACAATAGCCATGATAATCAATATAATTAATTCATTCATATTTTGAAGATTAAGCCAGTCAAATATGTTTGGATTAATTTGATATATAGACATTGCTACCAAACTACGAGGTAAAATCCCACGATAAAGCCTGTCTTTAAAATGTTGTACTTCATTATAATTATTTAGAAAAATTTCATATCCGCCAATTTCATTCTTATCCCAGCCATTAACATCTCTTAGTAAATTAATATCTCCTATAATAAAAGTTTCATCATAATCACTAATACTGGTCTTGTAAATCCCCCCAACAATAAGTTTACGAGCCTTCGGGGTCATGCTGCCCTTTTGAACAAAATAGGCTATAAAAGGATCATGTAATTTCAACTTCAAATCATTCGCCAATTCTCTGGAAATAATGATTTGATTAGCATACCCACTATCAGCAAAAGTCAGCTTATTTCCTTCTTTTAAATAGGGAGTTAAATGTTGCCAATCATAGGAAGAATCAATTCCCTTGAACATGACTCCTTCAATTTCATTATTTACTTTTATAATAGCAGAACGATGTGCATAAACAGAAATAGAAGACACGTCCGGCATTGCAGCAATGTCTTTTTTTAGAAGAATAGAATCTTTAATAGGCACATCTTCCGTGAGCAATCCGGAATAAGGTTGGAAAGTAGTCACATGTACATGCCCCCAGAAATCAAAAACTTTATGACTAATTTCTTCTTGAAACCCATTCACCAAAGCCACAGTCAAAAGCATTACTGCAACACTTAGTGATGTAGCTATCAATGCAATGCGGATAATAAATCGAGAGAACGTCCGTTCACGATTAAAGGCTATTCTTTTCGCAATAAAATAAGGTAAACGCACCGGGTGAATTAATTTTTAGATTCAAACCTACAGTTTTTAGCTAAGAAAATTTGATTAAAAAGAGGTTTTCTTTTAAAAGGTAAACATTTTAGCTAAATTCGATTCATAATTATTGCTATGCACAAGATTTTTTTATTTATTGGCTGCCTGTTTTGTCTTACAAAAATCGGTTATACACAGGTAAATACAACGACCCCAAATCATGTTTATTTAGACAATATTAAAACCGTTAAACTTGCTCCGGTTGATAATCCGCTCAAGCTTCCAATCATAAATCTTAACAGTAGCCAAAAGCTACTCTTAAGCTTTGATGATTTAGATGAGCGGGTAAAAGATTATTCTTACACCCTCGTTTTATGCAATGCAGATTGGACGCCGGTTAACATAAGTCCTTTTAATTACATAGACGGATTTAAGGAAAACAGAATCAGAGATTATCACTACTCCACACTGCCTTTGCAAAAATACATCCATTACCAAGTAAGGATTCCGAATAGAGATATCAAACCAAAATTATCCGGAAATTATCTATTAAAAGTATATGTAAATGAAGGAAAAAAGAAACTGGCTTTTACCCGAAGACTCATGGTCACACAAAATAAAGCAATTGTACATGGAGAAGTCAAACAGCCAACCAATCCAAGAGTTTTTAAACGTTACCAAAGAATAGATTTTGACGTCAATCTACAAGGACTTTTTGTCAATAACCCCTTATCTCAGGTGAAGGTATTCATATTGCAAAATGGACGCTGGGACAATGCCATAAAAAATTTAAAACCTACTTTTATCAGAGGGGACAAATTGGTCTATAATACGGAAGACCAAAGCATATTCCCGGCAATGAAAGAATGGAGATGGGCTGATTTGAGAAGCTTCAGGTTACAAACTGAAAGAGTCAAAGGAATTGTAAATTCACAAAATAGCATTGATGTTTTTCTAAAGACTGATTTTAACCGCTCGCAAAGACCATATTCTTATCGAAAAGATATCAATGGTCATTTCATTTCCGATATTATGGAAAGCGGATATAATCCAAATTATGAAGGGGAGTATGCAAAGGTTCATTTCTATTTCTCAACTCCACACCCATTTCCTGACAGCAAAGTCTATGTTTTTGGAGAAATGACAAATTACGAATGCAATGAAAAAAATTTAATGTCTTATAACCCAACGAAAAAAGTATATGAAACGACGCTTTATTTAAAACAAGGGTATTATAATTACATTTATGGTATTATTCCCGATGGAACAGATCAGCTATTGCTTAAAAGTACCGAAGGAAACTGGTGGGAAGCCAAAAACAATTATACCATTCTGGTTTATTATCGACCTTTAGGTAAAAGAGCAGATCGTTTAATAGGCATTCGCTCTATAAGTACGATGGAAAAGCCATAAAAAAACATCCTTGTAAAAAACGACATTCGTTCTACAAGGATGCTTCTTAATTTATCAGCTTGCTTTCAGGCTTATTGCCGTTTCAATAAGATGCGTGTTGCTCTGTCAAAAGTTATATAATTGTATATCCAGTTAAAAAATACAATTACCTTATTTCTAAAACCCATTAAAAAGGCCAAATGAACAAAAATCCAAATAACCCAGGCAACGAAACCGGTCAGATGGATATTTCCTATATCAACAACCGCTTTATTCTTTCCAATAGTAGCCATTGAACCTTTATCCCAATATTTAAAAGCTTGTGGCTCTTGTTTATTTTCAATGCGTTGTAAGTTTTCGGCCAATAACTGACCTTGTTGAATAGCAGGCTGTGCCAGCATAGGATGGCCTTTTGGACGATCGGAATCCGTTGCTATTTGAGCCACATCTCCAATAGCAAAAATATTATCACTACCGAACATTAGGTTAAAATCATTCACTTTAATCCTGTTTCCTCTTACCAAACCTTCTTCCGGAAGCCCAGCTGGTGCATTTCCCTGAACGCCTGCTCTCCATATAATATATTTAGAATAAAGAAGAGAATCATCCGCCAGCGTAACCTTTGTTCGGTCATAATCTTTAACCAGCGTGTTTAATTTCACCTTCACACCCATTTTCTTAAGATGTTTCAATGTAGATTCTGAAGCCTTGTCACTCATTGCAGACAATAACCTTGGCGCTCCTTCTATCAAATGGATAGACATCAAATCGGGAGAAAGTTCCGGATAATCCTTTGGAAAAATCTTTTTCTTAAATTCTGCCAATGCTCCTGCCAATTCCACTCCGGTAGGTCCACCTCCGGCAATCACAATATTCAGAGCCACTTGTTTTTCTTTACTGTCTTTCAGAAGCAGTGTATCTTCAAGCCCTTTCAATCCAAAGTTCCTAAGCCCAATAGCCTGATATAATGTTTTCATCCCCTTCGCATGGGTTCTAAAATTGTCATTGCCGAAGTAATTCGCTTTACTTCCTGTCCCAATAACCAGATAATCATAATTCAGATGACCAATATTTGTTTCAACGTAATTTTTTTCAGCATTTACTTCCTGCACTTCTGCCAACCTAAAATAAAAATCTTTCTTATGGGCAAAAATACCTCTTACCGGAAAAGCAATACTACTCGCCTCCAGACCCGCTGTAGCAACCTGATACATAAGCGGTTGAAACAAATGATAATTTGTTTTATTAATTAAAACCACCTGAAATGGCTTATTCTTTAATTTTTTTACTAAATTTATGCCGCCAAAGCCCGCACCTATAATTACAACTCTAGGTAATGGGCTGTCCGGAATATTCAGCTGATCAACCTTTCGGTTAACAACTTTAAGCTGTTCTTTGTCCGGTCTTCTTATATTTGCTGCAGTTTGTATCATTACATCTTCCTTTTGGGGCCGCAAAGGTAAGATGAATAGTTGTGAATTTAAATATTCTTTTTATTATCATAAGTAAAAAAAAGCTTTATTTCTACTTGTTCTTTTACAAAGGAAATAAGCCAAATAACCAATAAGCTCCGGCGGCAAGTACAGCTCCTATTATTGGCCCCAAAACAGGAACAATCGCATATTTCCAGTCACTGTTTCTTTTCCCTTTAATCGGCAAAATAGAATGCATAATTCTTGGCCCCAGATCACGTGCAGGATTAATCGCATAACCGGTTGGGCCACCTAAAGATAAACCAATCGCAAAGACCAACAATCCTACAGGAAGAGCCAATCGCAACAATACATCCTGATGAGAATCCCCAATATAAGTCAAAGGCACCAAATAAATAATACCTAAAACCAAAACAAAAGTTCCGATAATTTCAGTCAACAGATTATGCCAAAAGCTCCTAATCTCAGGCATAGTAGAAAAAGTAGAGAGCACCGCATCCGGATCATTCTCTTCATCATAGTGTTTCTTATAGGTTGCCCATACCAAAAAAGCGCCAATCATGGCTCCTATCATTTGAGAGATAATATAGGGCACCACCTGTGCCCAGGTAAATTTACCGGCAATCGCCAAACCAATAGTCACCGCCGGATTAATCATTGCTCCGGAATATACTGCCATACAAAAAACGCCTACAAAGACCGCCATTCCCCAACCAAAAGTAATAACAATCCAGCCCCCATCATGACCTTTGGTCTTCTTCAACAAAACGTTGGCCACTACGCCATTCCCTAGTAAGACCAAAATTGCCGTACCTATTATTTCTGCTAAATATGCTTGAAAATCCATATAACTTATAACTATACTATATAAAATATTAAATTAATCTTTATAATCTGCCCAATGAATAGTAGCAGAAACTGCTCGTTTCCATCCTTTCAGTTTTTCTTCTGATTTATTGTCATTTCTCGAGAGTTCAAAAACGCGATCCTCCTGAAACTGTTCTTTTATTTCATCAATTCCATCCCAATATCCAACAGCCAATCCCGCAAAATAAGCTGCTCCTAAAGCCGTTGTTTCTGTAATTTCCGGTCTGACTACTTTAATTTTCAATAAATCAGCTTGAAACTGCATGAGTAAATCATCAATACTTGCACCACCATCAACACGCAATTCATGAATATCAATTCCGGAATCTGCTTCCATCGCTTTCAAGACTTCATAAGTTTGGAAAGCAATACTTTCTAAAGCAGCCCGCGCAAGATGGGCATCTGTCGTACCTCGAGTAATTCCAACAATCATTCCTCTTGCATCCTGCTTCCAATGTGGCGCACCTAAGCCCGCAAATGCAGGCACCATATACACGCCATCTGTATCTTCAGTTCGTGAAGCCAGAGACTCCACCTGCGAGGAAGAACGTATGATTCCTAATCCATCACGCAGCCACTGAACCACTGCTCCGCCAATAAAAATACTCCCTTCTAATGCATATTGAGGTTTTTCCCCTATTTGCCAAGCCACTGTGGTTAATAAGTTGTTTTCTGAGGGTACAATTTTATCCCCTGTATTCATCACTAAAAAGCAACCGGTACCATAAGTATTTTTAACCATCCCGGGCGACACACACATCTGACCAAACAGTGCCGCCTGCTGGTCTCCTGCCATACCACAAATAGGAATTCCCGGCGATAAAAATTGTCCTGAAGAAGTGCCATAAACTTCACTACAAGTTCTTACTTCCGGCAACATAGATTCCGGAATATCTAAAACTTCGAGCAACTCCTTGTCCCACGCCATCTTATGAATATTAAAAAGCATTGTTCTGCAAGCATTGGTCACATCTGTCACATGTTTTTCGCCTTTGGTAAAATTCCACACCAGCCATGAATCTACTGTCCCGAAAGCCAATTGCCCTGCCGCTGCTTTTTCTCTTGCACCTTCTACATGATCCAAAATCCATCTAATCTTAGTTGCAGAGAAGTAGGCATCTAAAATTAATCCAGTCTTTTCCTTTACAGTCTCAGCCATCCCTTCCTTTCTCAATTCATCACAAAATTCGGCTGTTCGCTTATCCTGCCAAACAATGGCATTATAAATAGGTTTTCCTGTTTTTCGATCCCAAACAATTGTAGTTTCTCTTTGATTTGTAATTCCTATCCCCGCTATTTGACTTCCGTCGATATTGGCATGCGTAATAGCCTCTGCTGCCACTCCAGCCTGCGACGCCCATATTTCCATGGCATCATGTTCTACCCAACCGGGCTCCGGAAAATGCTGTTCAAATTCTTTCTGTGCTACTGCTTCTATTCTACCGGAATGATTGAAAACAATAGCTCTGGAACTGGTAGTTCCCTGATCTAAGGAAAGGATAAATTTCTCCATATTTCTTTGATTAATTTCGTTTAATTGCGGATTAAAGTTATAATATTTAAAAATAAAAACAAAATGAAACCTTTATTTATTAAAAATTCAGGGTTAATCTCTTTCAAAAAAATAATATTTTTCTCTTTTCTCTAAATCAGATTAAGTTTGCAACTATATTTTAAACTATTTTAGAGGCTACCAAACCGGAACAATTTATGCAAACCATAAAAATAGAAACTGCTTCATTTTTTGAACTTTTGAAAAACAGAGCCACTTCCATGTGGGAGATATTCAATGAAATGATGAAAAAAGAAGAACAGCTAATTATTTTTGTAAACAAGCATCAAAAGGAAATTGCGCATTATGTCCTTCCCAATAATGCAGATCAATTAAAAAAAGATCAAAAACAATTTGCACAATATTTTAAAGATAAACTGAAAGAAGGACTAAACGAGGCCCAAAGATCTTGATATAAAGCTTTTTATCTTATTATTTCACCCATTCTAAAACACTTAATATAGGTAAATGATCTGACAAGAAATGTCCATTTCTCATGTTCGAAATGGTAGCAGCTTTTTGCACCTTAAATTTGTTGTTTACAAAAATATAATCTATCCGATTTCCATGTGATGCTCCCTTACAAACCTCAAAACCAGCAAAAGTAAATTTTGGTCCGATTGGCGGCAGTTTGCTTATTTTAAAGGCATCATTCATAAATGAGTTCTCAATAATTTTATAAGGTTTACGATCTCTGGTTACATTAAAATCTCCGGAAAGAATAGCCGCCTCGCCCTGCGCAATCTTCTTGATAGTATTCACAATTAATTTAGAACTATTTGCTCGGGCCGTATCTCCAATATGATCATAATGTGTATTAAAAACATACACTATTTTTCCTGTTTCATTAGATTTAAATTTTCCCCAGGTAAGAATTCGAGGAAGCACCGCATCCCATCCCACACTAGGCTTTTCTGGTGTTTCAGACAACCAAATTGTACTATCAGAACCGGCTATCAGAGAATATTTCTTTGCATTATAAAAAATAGCAGAATATTCTCCTCCTTCTTTCCCATCCTTTCGTCCAACACCAATATATTTTCTATCAGTTAAATGTTTGGATAAATACTGTACCTGATTTACAAGCCCTTCTTGTATCCCCATAAAATCAGGATTATAAAACAATACTTCATTCACAAGTTGTTTTTTCCTGTAGTTCCAATTATTCAGAGAATCTCCCGGATTGTCATATCGAATATTATAACTCATCATCTTCACTGTTTGCTCTTCCTGATTAGCCTGATTAGCCTGATTATTATTGCAGGCAGATATGAAAAAGAATAATATACTAACCGAAATAAAGAAACTTAACTTGTTTTTCATTCTATATTTTTTTGATGTTTATATTACGTCACCAAATAACAGTGACTTTATTTTATTTGCTCTCAAAGGAAATAAATATTTATCTAAATTCATATTTTATTTCCTTCTTCATGAAAATATCTTTTTCTACCATAACCAACTTTAGTTAACCCTTTGTATCTTTGTAACAATCTTGACGTTTTGGGAAATAAAAAGGACAATAAAACAGCCATTATCATTGCCGGACCTACCGCCATAGGTAAAACAAGTATCTCTATAAATCTGGCACAATATTTCAACACAGAAATTATTTCTTCAGACTCCCGACAATGTTATAAAGAGATGTCCATAGGCACTGCCGTTCCATCTCAGGAAGAGTTAGCAGCAGTTCCTCATCATTTTATTCATTCGCATTCTATTCACCAGGAAATGAATGCCGGAAAATATGAAACTTACGCACTCAATAAAGCAAAGGAAATATTTGAAAAGAAAGATATCGTCATATTATGTGGAGGTACAGGTTTGTATATAAAGGCATTTTGTGAAGGCATCGATCATATTCCTCCCGTTAAAAAGGAAATTCAAGAACAGATTCAGAAAGAATATATAACAAATGGACTAGCAGCGCTGCAAAAACAACTCAAAAAGTTGGATTTTGCCACTTTTAATCAAATTGATATTCAAAATTCACAGCGGGTAATGAGAGCGCTGGCCGTGAAAATATCTTCCGGACATTCCATTCAGGAATTTCAAAAAGAACAACCCAAAGAAAGACCTTTTAACATCATCAAAGTTGCATTAACCCTACCAAAAGAAAAACTGTGGGAAAGAATAGAGAAACGCATATATAAAATGTTAGAAGCCGGTCTGGAAGAAGAAGCCGGAAAACTATACCGGTATAAATCACTTAATGCTTTACAAACGACAGGATATCAAGAGATTTTTGATTATATAGATGGTAAATATACTTTTGAAGAAGCCAGGGAGCAGATATATATTCATACCCGACAATATGCGAAGCGACAAAAGACCTGGTTTAAAAAGGATAAACAATATAAATGGTTTTCTCCATTCGAATATAAAAACATCATAAGCTATCTCGAAAATAAATTAAATTCTAAATAAATATTATAGCATGTTGAATGATCATTCAGAAGCTACAAAACTTACTTTAAGCAGAAAGAAACAATATATGGAAGCCAATGAACCGGTAAATATCTTAGTAAATGGATATTTGGCTTGCCAGTTAAAAAGTGGGGAATCAAAAACAATTAACGTTTTTACCCATGATCCTATTAGGATTGAAGCCGGATTAATGAGAAACAAAACCCCTGCATTAGAAATAGACGATATCGAAAGGGATGAAAACATTTTTCAAATATCCCACATCATATCCAATCCAATCTATTTTGCAGGAGTAGCGCTTGCCATCCTTTCCACCATTTTAATCTTTTCTACCGGACATGTTGCCTATATGGCCTTAGTAACACCTCCGG
>CAZLDH010000104.1:0-10494 GCA_964558275.1 uncultured Chitinophagaceae bacterium | reverse complement strand
CTTTCTCTTCCAAAACAGGATCTACAGCACCTCCGCCCAACAATATTTTCTTTATCGACTTTGTATCTTCTACATCAACTAGCTGTAAAGGAACCAAAGGCGCAAAGTCAATCACCTTATCTCGAGGAAGTCTTTCGACAGGATTATGACAAGGTTCCATCAAATAAAGATTCAATCCACCCAACAAAGCACGAACTATCATCATTTTCCCTGCAATGTAATCAACCGACAAGCACAAAAGGACGGTATCCCCTTCCTTTAAATCAAAAAAAGCAAGGGTACGTGCTGCACTTTGCAGCATATTATTTTTCTCTATTTTAATTATTTTTGCCTCCCCTGTGGAACCACTGGTCTGCACTTCTACATAAGAATTCTCATCTAACCAGGCTTCCATAAACCGACCTAAAGCATGTACATTCTTTTCCTTATGCCCTCTACAAAAGTCAAGTATTTCCGAACCATCCAAGAGACGACCATTAATCCGGAGTTTTGTATAATCGGAGAATTTCATCGAAGCATATTAAAATTCCATTCTTTATCTAAATGATAATGCAGTCCCTCAGCATCTACTGTATATGGCCCGGGAATATTATTTGTAAACAGCTGCCCGGTGCCTAACCCCTGTGCATATTCAGACCATCCCAAAGCAGCATATTGTGCAATGGCATTTAAACCGATATTACTTTCCAAAGCTGAAGTTATTACCCAACTCCCTCCCTGCTCTTCAATCAATTTTTTCCACTCATCCGCTACTGTAAAGCCACCAATTAATGCTGGTTTTAATACCAACAACTGCGGTTGAATGGTTTTAATCAATTGTACCCGCTCCTTGCTCGTATTTATTCCAATCAATTCTTCATCCAGCGCTATTTTTACAGGTGTTGTTTCTGTCAGAGCAGCCATTTCATCCCAATTTCCGGCTTTAATCGGTTGCTCAATATAGCTTATATCATATTTTGCTATCTGCTCCAACTTTATCTTGGCTTCTTCATATTCCCATGCGCCATTTGCATCAACTCTGATTTCTAATTCTTTTTCAGGAAGCTGTTGTCGTATAAAATGTATCAAAGCCAATTCAGTTTCAAAATCAATCGCACCAATTTTTAGTTTTATAGATTGATAACCTGCTGCAAGTTTTGTCTTTATCTGCGCCATCATATCCTTTTTGGCTCCCATCCAGACCAAACCATTAATAGGCACCGTAAAACCGGTTTCCTTTATACTTTGAGGAAATATCCGTTGCTTCCCGCCATGTACCCAATCTTTCCAAACTGTTTCTACACCAAAAACGATTGAAGGCCAATCGGTTAAAGCAGCAAATAAATTTTCTTTTTCTACCGGTAAGCGTTGGCAAACTTCAACCAATTTTTCTTCATACCCCTTGCAATCATCATAGGATAATCCTTTAAAAAGATTACATTCTCCATAAGCCGTTTTATTCTTGTCTCTAAGGCGAATAAAGTAAGTCTCTTTATCATGCAAAACCCCTCTGGAAGTACCTCCGGGGGTCTTAAAATGCAAAACATATTTTTGAAAATCACAAGTCATTATTATACTTTTAAATTCTTATGACATAGCCCCTTATTCATTGACCGGATTCTGCTGCAAAAAGTCCCAATATTCCTTTAAAATCTGCGGGTTGGTCTTTGCATCTGTAAACACTTCCAATATACTCCGTTTTCCTTCGTTGCTAAAAAACTTTTTTAAAGCTTCATTTAACGAATTCTCATCATGTGCACGAAAATAATTCCAATGATAATGGGCTGCAATCTCTTTAGTTGCTGCTTTCATTGATGTTTCAAAATATTGTGCTAGTTCATCTACCTTCCCGGGACCTGGAATTATTCTAAAAATATTGCCTCCTGAATTATTTAAAACAACAATTCTAAGATTTTGCATATTTTCTTCATTCCACAATGCATTTATATCATAATGAAAAGCAACATCTCCGGTAATTAATAAAAATTCCTTATCAGGAGAAACAGAAGCAGCTCCCATAGCCGTACTCGTACATCCGTCAATCCCACTGGTTCCACGATTAGAATGCGTATATTCAACATTTTTGTTATCAAAAAGTTGTGCATATCTAATAGCAGAACTATTTGAAATATGAAGGTTTATGTGAGTGGGGATATTTTGATAAATAAGATTAAAAACCTTAAAATCGCTATACACACATTTTTCAACAAAAGATTGATGTAAGCTACTCTTCCGCCGACTTATACTCTGCCATTTTTTATTATAATCGGAAGACACATCATGAATGCGTTCTTTTAGTTGAGTCAAAAAAGAAACCGGTTCCATGGGAATAGCATTGGTCAACGATTGATAAGTATCCATTGTTGATTCAAAAGGATGAATATTCCAATGAAGATTAGGTTTATATTCTCTTAAAAATTTTTTTATCCTTTTCGAAACAATGGCTCCTCCAATAGTAATTAAAAGCTCAGGTTTTAATGCTTCTATTTCCTGTTCACTTAGATGTGTAATACAACGATCAATATTTTCAATGAAAGCCGCATGATGAATATTAGAAGTGGATTCTGTCAACACGGTTACATTTTCAAATCGAGCAATAGCGACTAATTCTTTTTGCAGTTTTTCATCTCTGGGATATTGTCCTACCAGTATCATTACACGTTTTTTCTCTAAGAAATCCCGAGACAGCTGGTTCATTTTGTTAGGACTTAAACAAGTTACAGGCTGCTCAATTTTAAACACTTTTGGACTCACTTCTTCCACCTCCTCTGTTTCATACAAAGGCTCACTTAAAGGAACATTAAAATGCACCGGTCCTTTATCAATACAAGTAGCCCGGCCATATCCTTCGCATAAACAACGTTTATTATACCATTCATCCGTTTGGGAACAAATTTCCCCCTTCAAGTCATAGCTCTTTCTAATATAATTCTGATAAATTTTGGTTTGATTAATTGTCTGTCCGTCGCCCTGATCAGTCCACTCTTTGGGACGATCGGCAGTTAATACCAAAAGCGGGGCTCGTTGATAATAAGCTTCTGAAATAGCCGGTGCAAAGTTTAAAGCAGCCGATCCGCTGGAACACACAACAGCTACCGGATCTGCCGATTCAATGGCTTTTCCTAAAGCAAAGAAAGCGGCACTGCGTTCATCTCTAATACTTGTACAACGAATATCAGGATGCCTGTTAAAAGAAATTATTAAAGGTGCATCTCTTGAGCCCGGACATAAAATAACTTCTTTCAAACCCAATGCTGACAAGATGGTTACAATTTGTTGAATGCCTTTTTTATTAGAAAGTATCATATTTTAATGTAAGACTTTAGTTGAATCAATACACCTTTTCATTGTATTCCCTTTTAGTACAGTTTCCTCCCACTCTTCCTTTGGGTCTGAATCAGCCGTTATTCCTCCCCCCACATAGATAGCAATATTATCTTTCCCTACCTGCATGCATCTAAGATTAACAAATAGACGTGCATTCCCGTCTTGCTCTACTTCCCCAACGATTCCGCAATAGTATTTCCGATTATATCTTTCATGCTTCTGAATACAATTCAAAGCATTCGTCACGGGCAATCCAGCAATAGCAGGCGTTGGATGTAAAACCTTTAAGACTTCTTCTAAACCAACTTTTTCCGGCAAGCTGAAATCATAATCAGTACGTAAATGTGCCACGCTATCTGTCTCAATGGTATAAGGTCCTTTTTTAGCCTTTACTGTTCCTCCAATTTCTATAAATTCTTTTTCAATATGCTGTTTTACCATAGCATGTTCTTCCAGTTCTTTCTTTCTCCAATGATAATCCTTTGTCAATTTTTTGGATTGTGTACCTGCCAAAGCAATAGTTTGCAACAAGGATCCATCCTTCAATAATAATAATTCGGGAGAGGCTCCTAACCACATACCTGAATAGGGATGATTAGATAAATAAACAAAGGCAGATGGATTGTTTTGATAAAGTTCCAGAAAACATTGTATCGCATTAAAAGCTTTCGATTTTTTCTCATAAAACACTCTGGAAAGAATAGCCTTCTTCAAATCTCTCTTTTGTAGTGCATCTAAAAAAGCACGAATATGCATAAAATAATCTTCCTTGGAAGTTTGGGGAGACAAAGGTTTCCAAAAATCGGAGCAAGTAGGTATTTTGCGCATTTTTTCTAAAAAACCATCAGTTATCCTTTCTTTTGGAAGAACTTTGAGAATAATCTCTTTATTCTCTTTTGATTTCTTAAAAGGAGAAAATTTCAATACAGTCCCCTTTTCATCGTTCACTAAATCGGACGAAATAGCCAGTTTAAAATTAGACTCCTCCGGAAAACGATAAATACAAAAAGGAATATTTTTTGATAATAAAGTCTTCGCTATGGAAATAACAAGATTATTCAAATCCTAAAATTTAATACACAAAGTTAGGAAGTTTCCTTTACTTCTCAACACTACATTTTTCAAAGTTCATCTTCAAGAAATAAAAACCCGGAAGCATATAAATACTTCCGGGGTCTATATTTATCTTAAACACACGCTACCATATAAAAGTAGAAGAATCATTATACGGCAGTAGGGGCATCAGATTCTGCTGCTTTTTCATTGGCTTCTTTATTCGAACCAACCCACCATATAATAATCATAAAGGCACAAAATGCCATGTAACCAATACCTGCCCAAAGATTGACAAATTCAGTTGCTTTTGCATCGGCTCCTGCAGTAAGATCAGTAAAAATCAAGAGAATACCGACAATACCAAAAAATGCACCAATAACAAACCTGAGATCAAGAATATCTTTATCTTTCATAATTATAATTTTACATGAAAATCAAATTAAATATAATGGCTACTATCAAAATAATAACGCCTAATGTTACCGGTTTTTTGAACCATGGAATTCCTTCATTTGAAGGTTTAGGTGTTAAGCTGTAAACCAAGCCTTTTAAATCTTCTTTCTTCTTTGGCTTAGTAAATAAGCTCACCAACCAAGTAACAACTAAACAGGTAGCAAAAGCAATCAACGCAACCATTAAACTTTGCGCCATTGCAGAACCAAAGGTGTGTAAATTCCCTAAAGCTCCACCATTTCCTTCAGCCACGGTCAGATTGTAGGTTAATGTAGCCGCAACAGTACCACTCACCAAACCATAGAAAGCACCATGCCCGGTAGAGCGCTTCCAGAACATTCCTAAAGCAAATGTGGCAAACAAAGGCGCATTTACAAAACCGAAAACCAACTGAAGGAAGTCCATGATATTATTAAAACTTCTTGCCAGATATGCGGTTCCTATAGAAGCAATAATACCAAACAGCGTGGCGTAGCGTCCGACTTTCAGATAATGTTTATCCTCTTTACCGGGTTTGATGTATGCTTCATAAATATCATAAGTCCATACCGTATTGAAAGCCGTTACATTTCCGGCCATTCCTGACATAAATGAAGCAAACAATGCAGTAACCCCAATTCCCAGAAGTCCACTTGGATAATATCTGTCCAAAAGTGAAGGTAATACCAAGTTATAATTACTCGTACCATCTGGTCCTATTGGGATAGAATATCCGGATTGTGCAGCCACCAAAGCAGCAGCAATTAGTCCGGGGACAATAACGATAAAAGGTAAAAACATTTTAGGGATGGCTGCGATAAGCGGAGTATTCTGTGCCGATCTCATATTTCTGGTAATCATGGCTCTCTGTACCACCAGGAAGTCCGTACACCAATATCCAAAAGATAATACAAAACCCAATCCCAAAGTTATTTGCCACCAATTAACTCCCATTGGGTTATCAGTAGCATCACCGGTATATTCCCAGGCATGAACCATAGAGTCCGGTAACCGTTCAACGATACCTGCCCAACCACCAATGTCATTCAATCCAATAAAAATCAAAGGGGCTATTCCTAAAACTATGAGGAAAAACTGTAACACTTCATTATATACAGCACTGGTTAAGCCACCCATATAAGTATAAATCAATACAATTCCTGATGCCAATAGCACAGAAACTTCAAAATCCCATCCCAATATAACTTTCAATAACAGCGCCAAGGCATATAAAGAAATACCGGAAGAGAAAATAGTCATTAACGCAAATGTAAAGGCATTAAAACCACGTGTTTTCTCATCAAAACGCTTGGCCAAATATTCAGGAACAGATCGTACTTTACTACCATAATAAAAAGGCATCATAAAGATGCCAAGAAAGACCATAGCCGGAATAGCGCCTATCCAATAAAAATGTGTTGTCATCAGACCATATTTGGCTCCTGATGCTGCCATTCCTAATACCTCCTGTGCCCCAAGATTGGCACATATAAAAGCCAGACTTGTAATCCATAAAGGAATATTGCGACCACTCATGAGGAAATCACTACTGGATTTCATTTTTCGTTTAAGCAACAATCCAATTCCTAAGACAAAGAGGAAATAGATTCCAAGAATCAAATAATCTATACCACTTAAATGCATATGTGAATAAAAATAGAGTTATACAATTACTTCAATTAAAAGAGTTCGTAAAAGTAGATTTTTTTTTCCCAAGGGCGAAATTTTACCCTATTAAATTCATAAAATTATTCTTTCAATAGGTCTTTAATTTGCTTAAAAAAGGTCTCTGAATCATAGTCAGCCACTCCTTTATGGTGATATCTCAGATAACCTTTTTTCCCTAAGATAAGTGTGGTAGGAAGCACTCCATCATAAATATCCTGCGGTAACTCTCTATTCAAAGTATAAAGCGGAAAGTTATAATCCTGTTCTTTTAAAAACTGCTCAGCCTTAGCCTGAGTTTCACCCAGATTAACCATTAAGAATGCAATATCAGGATGGGTCTTAAACTGCTCATATAAGTTATTAATAGAAGGCATTTCGGCTCTACAAGGCGGGCACCAGGAAGCCCAAAAATTGATAAAAACAACTTTTCCTTCCAGAGATTGCGTGGATACTATACTTCCGCTTTCGTCTTTAAAACTTAAATTTTCAACAGGTTTACGCGCTGCATCGCCATCTACCTGTTCAATACCTGCATTAAAAAAACCGGTTCTCATCAATTGTTGTAAAACCCAGAATTTTGCATTAGGATTGACCAAAATGACAATAATAAAAAGAACCATCAATAAGGTTAATCCGTTTCTCTTCAGATATTTCCACATCATATCTTTGATTTAATACTTTCTCACAAGGCAAGTTATGTTTTTTCTATGAATCATTTTTAATGACTTTCAATAACACATTCAGAAAGCATCCTGCCCTCATTTTAAACGCTATTACTATACAATTGTAAACTCATTTTGTTAGATTAAAATAAATACTCCCAATTTTATCGTATGTTTGTTTCGCTACAGGTCGTGCTATCGCGATGATAAATATTTATGATAGAGGAAAGTCCGGACAGCAAAGAGTAATGCACCACCTAACGGGTGGGTTTTAAGTTCTTAAAACAGCCAGCGCCACAGAAAATAACAGCTTCGCTCGGGGGGGCAAAGCAATGGTGAAAACGTAGAGTAAGAGCCTACGGCAATATTCGGCAATGACTATTGCGGGCAAGCCTTGCATGCTGAAATGTCAAATATATCCGACGATGTGCTTTGGCGCATGATGAGCTACTCGTTCATTTTTACTTTGTAAACGCAGGAAGGGTAGGCAGATAAAGTCTTTATGTGAATAAAGACGTAGATAAATGATAGCAATCCGCTTCAGGCGGAGACAGAATCCGGCTTATAGACCTGTAGTTTTTTTAATGAATAAAGTTTCGGACAAAATAAAGCATAATAATTAATGTACACCTTCTCACTACCCCAAGACCTTTGGGTGGCAGGTTACTTAAAGTGTACCTGCCAATTTTAACGCCTTATAAACATTCACAATACCTCCTGACCGACTCAAAGTACTAAACCTTACCTTCTCTTCAGTACCGGGTAAATTAACCAACAAATCGCCTAATTCTGTGACAGAGTTCATCAAAACCCATTTTAATTTTTCCGCACTTAAATCAGGATAATATTCTAGAACTAAAGCAGCCACACCGACAACTACAGGAGTTGCCATACTAGTACCACTTAAAGATTTATATTCATCCTCGGGAACAGTAGAATAGATATTTACTCCCGGTGCAAATAAATCCACTGTTTTTTTACCATAATTACTAAAAGACGCCGGAAGATTACCTTCTTTATTCGTAGGATTGGAAGCTCCTACCGTTATGTAGTTTTTAGCTTTTTTCTCCCAATCGAAAAACAAGAAATGTTTTTGAATTATTGGTGAAGGATAGGAAGGGAATGAATCGATATTAGTACCGTCATTTCCTGCTGCATGCACCAAAAGCACATCATGTTTTGCTGCATATTCTACCGCTTTATCCACCCAATTTTTATGCGGTGAATAAGACTTACCAAAACTCATATTAATAATATCTGCGCCATTATCTACCGCATATCGAATAGCCAAGGCTACATCTTTATCTCTCTCATCCCCATTCGGAACAGTTCTTACCGGCATAATGAGCACATTATTGGCAATTCCATTCATGCCAATGTGGTTGTTTCTGACAGCTGAAATAATACCCGAAACATGTGTAGCATGCATGGCAAAATCACCATACACATTGTTGTTACCATAATCAGTATCCGTTATATCATTGGGATCATCTCCCACAATCTTTAATCGGGCTGCATTAGGATTTTTATTTCTATTATCAAGCTTGCTTTTCAAACCATCAACATAATCCTGCCCCTCCTTGATAAAACCTTCTAATGTAGCTCCCGGACCTTGTTGTTTCAACACTCTGGAAGCAATAGTTTTAGCTGCAAACAAAGTATCATTATTGGTATCTATATTTTCCACATCGGCTAAACGTATCGTATCTTTTCCGAGATGATTCTGCAAGATCCTATCCAACATTCTGAAACGTTGAATTCCCGAAGATATTTTATTATATTTTTTTGTATTTTCTACAGAATCTTCATGACGTTGTTCCTTCAACTCCTGCCATTTTTCATAATCGGCTTTATCCTTTTTACCTACTTCATCTTCTGAAGATATATCCGCAAAACGTTTATTGTATTTATAATAGAGCCGGTGTAATTCACTACTCGCTTTCACAACGCTGGTATCATCACCTCCTAAAAAATTCCATCCGCGAACATCATCAACATAGCCGTTATGATCATCATCGATGTTATTACCAGGAATTTCATCGGTATTTGTCCATATCTCCCCTTTTAAATCTGCATGAGCAGTATCCACTCCGGAATCGATGACGGCAACAATCACTTTTTGGGGCGTCTTTCCTTTTAAAAGTTCATGATAAGCTCGAATAGCACTAACACCATAGATTCCATCTTTTTGTGGATCCAACAACTGCCAATTTTCTGAATATTCTGACTGATCCTGAGCCAATACCGGCTGGTAGGCTGTTAAGACAACAAATAAACTAACGAAAAACGTGCTTAACGAGATTTTATATTTCTTCATGCTCTATATTTTCCTGCAAATTAACTGAACTCCTTTTATTTATAGTAATAATAATCATTAAAATTTTATAAAAGCTATATTCTCAGCTTCCATAATCTATTATTTCACACTTCTAAAGACAATATCTATTACGACAAAATCATTTTTATACATAATATTAACAAATTTATTTTACCCATTCAACAGTTCGGAATAATATTTGTTATATATTTGCATTATAATATAAGAACTTCACATCAAAAATAGTTAATTATAAAAATACCTCGACCATTCAACGTAATTAAATGACCGTTTGTACTCTTATAAAATAATTAACTTTTTCGTTATATGAATAAATAATAAATTTGCATTTCTTATTTAACAACTGTTTGAGTGCAGCTGTATAATAATAAAACGCAGCTACACCATTGTTTATTTTTTAATAAATTTTATACTGTTATGTCAAAAATAGCTTCAAATTCATTGGAGATTACCACTGAGGATCAGCAAGGAACCATTAAAATTGATTTTATTGCTGTCAAAAAAGCCAGAATGATTTTACGTGCGATAAATCACACGTTACGTCAACAAATTATCAAACTTTTAGAAGAAAAGGAACGTTTAACCGTAACCGAGATTTATGTAAAATTACGTCTTGAACAATCAGTTGCTTCTCAGCATCTTGCCATATTGCGTCGTGCAGATATCGTAAAGACTGAAAGAGAAGGAAAATACATTTTTTATACCCTGAATAAAGGTCGTATTGAAGAAGTAATGGGATTTGTTGGTCAACTTGTTGATTAACTACCTATGATTGTTAAACAATTATATACCAATTGCTTATCGGAGGCAGCATATTTTGTTGCTTCCGATAATGAAGCAATTGTCATCGATCCTATACGGGATATTGATGAATATCTTGCGCTTGCTCAAGAACATGAAGTAAACATTAAATACATTTTTGAGACTCATTTTCATGCTGATTTCATTTCCGGACATTTGGAATTAGCCGAAAAAACAAATGCTTCAATCGTCTTCGGACCTAATACACAAACCAATTTCCCTGTTCATGTA
>CAZLDH010000103.1:0-10797 GCA_964558275.1 uncultured Chitinophagaceae bacterium | reverse complement strand
AGAAATAAACAAAAAATTAAATTAAAAATGGGCAATATAAAGCCGAGTCTAAAGGTTTCCTTAATAAGGTTAAAAACTTTCTAAACAAAACGACACAAAAACTGAAAGGGGAGGGTTAATACAGATTTTAAGTCTTATTTAACCGTTTTAAGTGACCTTGATCATATTCACGCAGTGCCTCTACAAGACAATCAAATAAATCCATATAATGTCCTTTGGCTATAGGAGATGGCGTGTGATATTTATCTGATTTTTTAAAAATTCGAATTTGGTGTCCGAATTCCCGTACAATCATAGGACTTCGCGGGCGTACATCAAATTCTATCTTTTGCGCTCCCTTTTTCCGAAGTACTGAAGCTTTATAGGTTTTGTCCCTAAGCCGAAAGGTTATCGTGAATTCTATCATAACTTGAAAAATAAAAAATGAAATAACTGGTTCCTCAATAAAAATAGATTCAAAAAACATGCCTTCGGCTTGAAGGAAGTTTTATTATCATACTATGTGGGAAGGTGTATTCATTATTTCCCTCCCAAGATTTTTTTTGCTTTTTCTACCACATTGTCAATAGAATAGCCATATTCTTCCAACACTTCTTTTCCCGGAGCAGAAGCTCCGAATTGATTGATCCCGATTACGCCGCCGTCTTCAGTTACATACTTTTGCCATCCTATAGGAGAACCGGCTTCTACGGCCAAACGTTTTCTAATCTGAGTAGGAAAAATATCTTGTTTATAGGAATAGTCCTGCATGTCAAATAGTTCCCAAGAAGGCATGCTGACGACACGTACCTGTAGGTCGAAGTCCTTTCCTTCACGCGCAGCTTCAGTAAATTTTTTGTGTAAAGGAAAATCGAATAAAGACATGCATCCTTTGGATTTTTTGATGTATTTCAATAAAGTATCTATTGCTCCTGCAAACTCACCTACGGAGAAAATTTCTTTCCCTGTTTTCTTTCTTAATTTTGAAAGCCATTTTTTCACTACGGCGGTGCGCATATGTTTTACTGCATCTAATCTGAATCCGTCAATCTGCGTAGTCTCAAGATACCATAATCCCCATTGGAAAAACTCCTTTCGAACAGATTTATTCCTGAATTCGATATCTGAAAACAGGAGAAAATCAAAATTGCCGTTTTCTTTACTCAGTACATTCTCCGAATGCTTACCGTAATGGTTTATAATTTTGAAGATACCTTTCTTCTGTTTTTTATCATCCCAATCTACTCCTGAAAAACATTGATAGTCCCATTTGTAACTGGAGTATTTGTTGTTTCTGCCGGGGAAAGTAAATTTGGTGAAAGCCTTTATTTTATGAACTTTTCCTATTTTTTTTGTACGGTCTTCTGAAGCTACTTCAAAGGCTTTAACTTCTTCGGCTTCATCGGCTCCTGCCTTATGATTTAAAATAACATCGGCATAGACCTTAATATCTTTTTCATGCAGTGCCTGAATTGCATGGATGTATTCTTCTTTTGAACCATAACGGGTCTCAATGAAGCCTTTCTGGTCAAATTCTCCAAGATCATAAAGATCGTATGCATCATATCCGACGGAATTCATGTTGGTTGGTTTAAATGCAGGGGGAAGCCATACCGCAGTTATACCTAACTGAGACAAATTACCTGCTTCAGATGCTACATTTTGCCATAGCGGCTGATCCATCGGATAATTCCAATGAAAAAATTGAATCATTGTGCCTTGCATAGCGATTATTTACTTCGTGAACCAATATCTCTACATTCCCGAAAGCGTTTTTTGATATTTAAATCCATCCTTTAAAAATTTATACGTTATTAAAATTAAAGCTGCGGCTTCTTCAAAGATTTTCCTCCTTTCATGCTGAAAAGGATTTCTCGAAAATTTAAGACTCTGACTTCCGGAAAAAACTTTCTTTCTGATTGGGCATAACCCACAAAAGTAAAGACCAATACGCCGCCTATGGTATTGCCGAGAAGCACAGGTAACCAGAATTGGGTAAACAATTGACCAATTTCAAATAATGAATGGTCGTAGAACCCCACAAAAAGCACTTCTGCAGCAGTAGTCACTACATGAAAGAGTTCACAGGCAGCGATAGTGAAAAAGACGAGATATACCAACGCAAAACGCGTAATCGTGTCTTTGGCTGCCATATTAATCCATACGACACCGGCCACCAACCAGCCTGCAAAGAGTGCCCTGAAAAAGATATCCCACCAAGAGAGCATGAGGGCATGCCGAACAAATCCGATAGCCGCTTCCTGCACTTCCTGAGACAGCATATTGGTATGAACCATTACAAAAGTGCCAAGAATTGTGCCCAAAATATTTGAAAAAAGAACTATCCCCCACAAGCGCAACAGTAAAGGAATACTTGCAAGACGCATGAGCACAAGTTTTACCGGAGGTAGCGTGTTTTCGGTATAAAGCTGGTAGCGACCTAAAATAATATAAATAAATCCTATCGGATATAAGAGTGCAGCCAGAAAGGTATTATTGGGAAATTGCGCACTGCCGGTAGCATGACCAATTAGCGTAAGTACAATGGCAAATCCTGCTGTAAGACCACTAAAAAATAACCCTCGTGGTTTTTCAGATATTTCTTCATCTGCAGAAGCGATAAGCCGCAATAGTATTTCCTTCCATGAAAAGCGGTCACCAACCGCCCAACCTTCCTTTGGAACGCCTGAAGCGGCCTGATTCTCTGAAGGTGTACTTTTCTCTTCTTTTTCTTTATTTATTCCCATAGCTCAGATATTACAATAATTAGGCTAATTAATCCTATAGCAATGAGATAGGCTTCGATTTGGCATAAGGCTTGTTTTTATTAATAAAAATTCAAAGTTTGTTCCAACCTATTGATTAAATGGTCATGATTTGGCGGTCTAATAAGCTATATCTGTGTTAAAGTCCTAATGATTTATAATTGGAACCTGAGATGGATTGTGTTTATCAATAAAACATGTGGAAAAAATTGCACAGATTATAAGCATGCTATTGAGAAGCTGCATGTATTCTACAAAGGTACTTTGTTATTACATTTGTAAATATGGGAAGCGAATAAAATAGGATATTATGACGAAGAAGAAGGGTAAAGTAGCGCGTAAAACTGTTGAAAATAAAGAAGAATTTCACTCTACAGCGAAAGAACTGGAAACCAGTAAGGAAGAGTTGCAGTCTGATAGCGAAGATCTTACAACAGTCAATAACGAATTGAAAGTGAAGGTAGATGAAGTGAGTCATGCCAACTCTGATCTGGAAAACCTGATACGTTCTACTAATATTGCTACTATTTTTTTGGACAAGGGCATGAATATTAAACGCTATACGCCAAGTGTTACCAGCATATTTAATCTCATTCCTGAAGATATAGGACGACCGCTTTCCCACATTGCGCATCGGTTGTCACCGAATGATTTTCAGTATGATGCCGCCAGAGTGCTGGAATCTTTACAACCAATAGAACGCGAGGTTTATTCTGATGATAATCGGATTTTTATTGCCCGGTTTTCTCCTTATCGGACGGTAGATGATAAAATTGATGGAACTGTGATTTCTTTTATTGATATTACTGACCGCAAAAGGATAGAAAAAAAATTGAGAGAATCCGAAGTAAATTATAGAGGGATAGTGAATCAGACGATTGCCGGTATTTCGAAAGTGGATGCGCAAGGATATTTTATTTTTTCAAATGATCAAATGGCGAATATGTTAGGGTATAGCGTTGACGAGATGCTACAGTTGACTATTGAAGATGTGGTTCATGAAAAAGATATGGAAAAGAACAATGAATTGTTTAAACAGATGATATCTACCGGCGATCCCTATACTATAGAGAAAAGAATGTTATGCAAAGATGGTCATTGTATCTGGTGTAACAATCAAGTCTCTCCCATTATGGATAAAGAAAACCGCTTTATTTCGGCGGTTATTGTGTCTATAGATATCACAGAACAAAAAAATATTGAAGAGCAAAAAGATGATTTTATCGGTATTGCCAGTCATGAGTTGAAGACCCCTTTGACCGGTATTAAAGCTTATTCTGAATTATTGTTAGAGAAGCTTTCGGATGAAGACCAATCATCCACTTTCCCTTTGATTCAAAAGTTGAATAATCAGGTAGATCGCTTGCACAGATTGATTTATGGTTTGTTAGATACTACACGCATTTCTGATGGGCGGTTTGACTTGAAGTATGGCCCATTTGATTTAAATGAGTTGATAGAAAAAAGAGTATCGGAAGTCCGGTTGACTTCTCCCGACTATAAATTTATCATAGAGACAGGCAGCATACAAACGGTGTCCGGGGATGAAGAGCGCATCGGACAGGTCTTGACCAACTTAATATCCAATGCCGTAAAATATTCTCCTGATGCCGATAAGGTTATCATTAGCTCTGAGGATATAGAAGGGAAGAAGGTGAAAGTATGTGTGCGCGACTTTGGTCCGGGTTTAAAACCCCAGTTGAGAGAAAAAATTTTTAAACGTTTTTATCGTTCTCTAAACAATGGAAATGCTTCAGGATTTGGATTGGGGTTGTATATTTCCAAAGAGATCATTAAATTACATTTCGGAGAGATTGGTATTGAAAGTCCGGAGACAGGCTCCATTTTTTACTTTATTATACCCTATAAACCTTGAATTTTATAAAATACTCCTCAAAATGGGAAAAAAATTCCCATTTTGAGGAGTATGATGTGTGCAAATGTAGGGCTGTAGTTCTTTTTTTCTAGTGGCATAGAAGTTGAATCTTTTATATCTATTGTTAAGAACTTAAATTTTAAAAAGATGAACAATTTAGAAGGAAAAAAAGTAGCTATTCTGACCGAAGACGGATTTGAAGAATTAGAATTGACCAGTCCGAAACAAGTCTTGGAGGATGCTGGTGCAAAAGTGGATATTGTATCTCCTCAAACCGAAAATGTGACCGGATGGAGTGAAGGGAATTGGTCTGATGAATTAGCCGTAGATGTAGTGGTGAGCGAGGCTGAATCTGATGATTATGATGCGCTAATGATTCCCGGAGGAGTACTTAATCCGGATAAAATGAGAAGGAATCAATATTGTATAGATTTTGCCAAAGCATTTATGGAAGATAACAAACCAATTGCTTCTATTTGTCACGGTCCACAATTATTAATTGAAACGGGGATGTTGAAAGGGAAAAACTTGACTTCTTTCAATTCTATAAAAACCGATTTATTAAATGCCGGCGCAAACTGGCAGAATAAAGAAGTGGTGACTGATCAGGGACTGGTTACAAGCCGATCTCCCGAAGATCTTCAGGCATTTAACAATAAAATGATTGAAGAATTTAATGAAGGGATTCACAAATACAGATAATCCGGATTAATTAATAACTATTCTTTCAGTTTCTTCAAATAATACAACGCTAAACTCAGCCAGAGTAATCCTTCATATATTCAACAGGAATAGATAAAAGTATTTATTCTATTTTTAGAATAAATCTAAGTAAATAGCTATATTTTAATATAAATTCTAAAAAATATAAATAATATTTGATAATTTTCATTAAAATTGAAATTATTTAGTATTTTTGCAATAGTGTTATTGAAAAATTGAAATTATGATTTATATTAAAAAACCGGCAGCTTCTTCTTATCGAAAAAAAGTAGTAGTGATCGGCAATGGCATGGTTGGTCATAAGTTTTGTGAAAAAATAATGGAAAAAGACAAACATAATGAATTAGAAATTATTGTGTTTGGTGAAGAACAATATCGTGCCTATGACCGGGTGCATCTGAGTGAATATTTTTCCGGCAAATCTTTGGAAGATTTGTATTTGTCGGAATCAGGCTGGTATGAATCTCAAAATTTTCAATTGCATTTGAATGATCCTGTAGTTGAAATAGATAAATTTAAAAAAACAGTCATCTCTTCTTCTGGTTTGACGATTTCTTATGATTTTCTGGTTTTTGCTACCGGTTCTTTACCATTTGTTCCCCCTATTCGAGGAAAAGACACCCCCGGTGTCTTTGTATATCGTACTATTGAGGATTTGGAACTTATTACTGCTCAAGCTTTTAAAGCAAAAAAAGCAGTAGTGATAGGGGGTGGGCTTCTGGGACTGGAAGCCGCCAAGGCCATGCTTGATTTGGAACTGGAAACCCATGTTATCGAACGTTCTCCCGGGCTGATGGCTCGTCAGTTGGATGAAAAAGGATCCCATTTCTTAAAGTATAAACTGGAACATCTTGGTATCCATATTCATCTCAATAAAGATACTTCAGCTATCCGGGGGGGAGATAAAGTCGAATGGGTGGAATTTTCGGATGATACTCAAGTGGATGCTGATATGGTAGTCATTTCGGCCGGCATTAGACCACGTGACGAATTGGCAAAACAATGTGGTATAACGATTGGTCCAAGAGGTGGGATTTTGGTCAATGATCAGTTACAAACTTCGGATCCTTGTATTTTCGCTATTGGTGAATGTGCTTTATTTGAAGGAATGATCTATGGGCTGGTAGCACCCGGTTATGAAATGGCTGAAGTGGTAGCCAGTCGCCTAACCGGTATTGAAAAGACTTTCAGTACTTTTGATATGTCTACCAAATTGAAACTGATTGGTGTGGATGTTGCCAGTTTTGGAGATCCCTTTGGTACAGACACTACACACAGTCCAATTATTTTTGAAGATCGTATGCATGATATTTATAAACGCATTAATGTATCGGAAGACGGAAAAAAACTATTAGGAGGAATTTTGGTAGGTGATACCCGCACCTATAATATGATGTTACAAATGTATCTGAATGATATGGCACTGCCACCGGATCCGGAAAGTATTTTGTTTGAAGGAGGTGATAAAGGAAATAAGCCAAGCTCTGGAGTGATGTCATTACCTGAAAGTGCATTGATTTGTTCCTGTGAAAGTGTTTCCAAAGGAACAATCTGTAAGGCAGTTACTGAACAAGGAGTAACTGATGTAGAGGGTATGAAAAAGTGTACCAAAGCAGGAACGGGGTGTGGCGGCTGTATCCCTATGGTGAAAGATCTGATTGATGAATCATTGAAAGCACAAGGGAAAACTGTTAAGTCCACGATATGTAACCATTTCCCTTTTAGTCGTCAGGAATTATATGATCTCATCCGGGTCAATGAAATTAAAACTTTTGATGAAGCATTGGAAGCTTATGGAGAAGGCGGAGGCTGTGAAGTCTGCAAACCGGCAATCGCTTCTATATTGGCTAGTGCATGGAATGAATTAATCATTAACCACGATATTATTCAAGATACAAATGACCGTTATCTTGCTAATATTCAAAAAGGAGGAACATATTCTGTAGTTCCCAGAGTGCCGGGTGGAGAAATTACTCCTGATAAATTAATTGTTATTGGTGAAATTGCTAAAAAATATAATCTCTATTGTAAAATTACAGGAGGACAACGTATTGATTTGTTTGGTGCACATGTGCATGAGTTGCCAAAAATATGGGAAGAGCTTATTGATGCAGGTTTTGAAAGTGGCCATGCCTATGGTAAATCGGTACGTACCGTAAAGAGTTGCGTAGGCTCTACTTGGTGTCGTTTTGGACTACATGACTCAGTAGGTCTTGCCATTGAACTGGAAGATCGATATAAAGGATTGCGCTCTCCTCATAAAATAAAAATGGCAGTCTCAGGTTGTGTGCGAGAATGTGCAGAAGCTCAGTCAAAAGATATAGGTGTTATAGCTACCGAAAAAGGTTGGAATCTATTTTTTGGAGGCAATGGAGGTTCTAAACCACAACATGGACAATTATTTGCTACGGACATTGATAAAGAAACACTCATTCAATACATAGACCGACTGCTGATGTATTATATCAAAACAGCAGAACCTTTAACGCGTACAGCAGGATGGCTAAATAAATTGGATGGAGAATTAGATTATCTAAAGGAAGTCGTGATAGAGGATTCACTGGGTATTTGCGATAAGCTGGAAGAAGAAATGAATCAAACACTTGATAAGTTTCAATGCGAATGGAAAGCAGTTGTTGACAATCCTGAATTACAAAAAAAGTTCTCTCATTTTGTGAATTCTGATGAGCCTGACCCCACCGTTGAATTTAAAGAAGAACGTAAACAAAAATTTCCGGTAGAATGGGGGTGATATTAATTAAAACGGGAGAAATAAAAAAAGAAGACTCCAATTATGTATACAATTCAAAAACCTTATACCATGAACGAAAAATCACTGTCAGATACAGTCTTATCTCCAAAAACCAAAGGATGGTTTAAAGCCTGCCGAATGGAAGACGTTCCTGAAAATGGAGGTGTTTGTGTAAAGTATAAAGACAAACAAATAGCCGTTTTTTATTTTGCTTATAAAAATGAATGGTATGCCACACAAAACCTTTGTCCCCATAAGCAGCAAATGATTTTATCTCGTGGACTATTAGGGGAGTCAGAAAATGAACCTAAAGTTGCTTGTCCTTTTCATAAAAAAACTTTTTCATTAAGGTCAGGTAGTTGTTTATCCGATCCGGATATTTATCAAATTAAAACTTATCCGGTAAAGATCAAAGATGGTTATATTTTTATTGGCATGTATGAAGATGATGTATAAATATTGAGATAGAAAAGCATTAAAGTTATGCGCGATATTACTGCAAAAATAGAAGCCCTGCGAACAGCAATCGGCTTGGGAAAAGTGCTTTGCTCGACATCTACCCTTCAATTGATTAAAGAAAATCGTTTACCTAAGGGCAATATATTTGAAATGGCTAAAGCAGCAGCCCTGCTTGCGGCAAAAAATAGCGCACATCTAATTCCTGATTGTCATCCTGTGGATATAGATGCATTGGACATAAATTTTGAAAGCACTATTGAAAAGGATAACGGACTTATTTATATTCAAGCAGAGGTTAAATCCATTGGTCGTAACAGTATAGAAATGGAAGTGCTGACGGCAATTAGTGTAGCTGCCTTAACAATTTATGAGGGATTAAAACCTATAGATGAACAGTTAGAAATTACAGGAATTCGGTTACTGAAAAAAACAGGTGGAAAAAGCGATCGTAAATATTTCAATCTACCTCCTACCTGTGCTATTCTGGTGTGTTCCGATTCTACTGCCGCAGGTAAGCGAGCGGATAAATCAGGAAAAATTATTGCCAACTTATTGGATAAATCAGGAGTGAAAGTAACAGATTATCAAATTATTGCCGATGAAAAGCTAGGTATTCAGGAACAAATTTATAATTGGGTGAATCAGGGTATAGCTTTCATTTTTACGACTGGAGGAACCGGACTTGGACCAAGAGATCAAACCGTTGAAGCTGTAAAAGAAATACTTGAACGAGATGCAGACGGCATTACAGAAGCGATGCGGCATTATGGATAACAACGAACCCCTGTGGCTATGATGTCAAGAGCAGTTGCGGGTTCTATTGGACATACTACCATTGTTACACTACCCGGAAGTTCGAACGGTGCAAGAGAATCTTTACAGGCAATATTACCGGCTATCTTTCATGCAAGAAAAATATTAAAAGGAGGAGGGCATTGAGGGAGTGTTGGGTATTCGGTATTCGGTGTTCGGTAATCAGTCATCAGTAATCGATAAGGCTTTATGCTTTTGGCTAAGATACATTAGGTATTCGGTAGGAACTTGGAACTTTGGAATCATTCAACCCCACCTTTGCTGAAATTGCCTGACGGTAGTCAGGGCACTGATGAACAGCCATTTAACAATTCAATAATTTAACCCCGCCCACACTTTTTAGCGTGTACGGGCAGGCAATCAACAAAATCAACCATGCTAACTATACAGCAAGCCAAAAATATTATTTTACAGTACAGCCGTTCTTTTGGTACGGAGGAAATTGCTTTGAGAGATGCGTTGCATCGGGTAACATCATCGGATATATGTTCTGATAGAAACTATCCGCCTTTCAATCGATCAGCTATGGATGGGTTTGCAGTGAAGGTAGATGACTTAAAACATAATGCCTGTTTGAAAGTAATTGATGAAATACATGCGGGTGATTTTTATGAAGATGATTTTGAAGCAGGAGAATGTGTACGTATCATGACCGGTGCGCCGGTGCCATCTACTGCAAATGCAGTAATCAAATCAGAAGAGGCTATTGAAAAAAACAAAAGCGTTTTATTTACCTGCGAAAAGGTTAATCCTGGGCAAAATATAGCGCTATGCGGAGAGGATATAAAGTCGGCAGAACTTATTTTTTCAAAAGGAACCCAACTGTCAGCTAAGGCAATGGGCACATTGGCTGCTATTGGCTGTGCTAAAGTGCAAGTAGAAAAGTTACCTAAGGTAACGGTCTTTTCAACAGGCAATGAAGTACAAACGGTAAATGCACAAATACTGCCACAACATATTCGAGATTCTAACGGATTTGCTCTATATGGTCTCTTGCAATCTTATCACATTCAAACACAGATTCATGATCCACTACCTGATGACCCTATCGAATTAAAAAAAGCATTTCTCCAAGGACTGAAGTCTGATATCCTGATTATTAGTGGTGGTGTTTCCAAAGGAGTGGCAGATTATGTACCCGGGGTATTGAAAGAACTTGGCGTAAAGGAACTTTTCCAACATGTAAAAATAAAACCCGGAAAACCACTGTGGGTAGGTAATTATCAGAATGAAAAAATAGTATTTGCCTTACCGGGGAATCCGGTAGCTGTCCAAATTGCTTTTAAAATATTTATAGAACCCTATCTTAGAAAATGTATGGGTATGAAACCACTACAAAGTATTTATTTCCCTATGGATATTTCACGTCAAAGATATTCGCGTTTTGATGAATATTTCCCGGTAATATTGAAGAAGAGTAATAAAAGTAT
>CAZLDH010000102.1:0-10833 GCA_964558275.1 uncultured Chitinophagaceae bacterium | reverse complement strand
CCAAGGCCCTATCATATACTAAAAGAACTCTGGGGCAATTAGACGCCTCATTCTATTGTTTTATTCTTTCTTTTGTTATTTGGGAACCTAGACTCTTGGTCTTTTTTAGGTTTATATTGGGTTGATATTTGCAATTGTTGCATCCAACGCCATTATCGCTTAATGATATTTTTATACCTTCTTTTATTTTTGATATTCCAATTTTTAATATTTTTTGCTTTTTTTCTGATGGTAGTAAGCCATGCCATATGGCATTTTCCACTAGTGGTTGCAGCAAAAGAGGCGGTATCATTATTTTTTTCATTTCTTCCTCCGGTAATGAATGAAGTTGATAAATAAATTCATTGCCAAAGCGTTTCTCCTCTAAGGCGACATAGTAACTTATGAGTTTTAGCTCGTCAGTAAGTGGAATGGAATTACTTTTTGGTAACTCCAATACCATTCTAATAAATCTACTTAACTTTATTAAGTATTGATCTGCTTTTTTGAGCTGCCCTTGCTGCATTAATAAATGAATGGCATTCAGGCTATTAAAAATGAAGTGGGGGTTTAGCTGAGCTCTTGCTGCCAATAATTCTGCCTGAGCAATACTTTTTTCATATTTTGCAGTACGGATTTCTTTTTGTTTTTTACGAAGAAGTTTTTCTGCGCGTTTTTTTATTTTTCTGTTTCTATATTGTAGTAAAATAAAAAGTGCTATTATTATAATTCCTGCCAATAGGAATATGAAATAGAGTCTGTGTTTTACTATTTTTTGTTCTTGGGCAGTTATTCTGTTTTCCCTTAGAAGGTTTACTTTTTGCAGGGAAGCTATTTTGGATTCTTTTTTCTCAATTTTATATTGATTAGTGAGTGCGGTTATTTTAGTTTTTTGTCTGGATATCGCTATACTATCCTTATACTTATTTGCTTTTTTAAAGTAAAAAAGTGCTTCAAAATACTTATTCTGTTGTTCTTTGATGGTGGAAATATTGTAGGCATTTTGTACAATTAGTCCTTTATTTTGAATACTGTCTGCTAGCGTTATAGAATTATTGTAATAATGTAATGCCGTATTGCTTTTCCCCATTTTGAGATTTAGGTCTCCAAGACTTTTTAATAACTCGGCTTTTTTATTTTTGTCATTCAATTTTTTAAATTGCCGGAGCGATTTTAAATAATAAATTTGGGCTTTTTTTAATGTGGTGCCTTCTTTATAATAAGCGTGACCATAAAATTCATTGGTAATGGCAATGCCATAAAGATCTTGTCTTTTATTATTTATCCTATAAAGTGTATCCAGGTATCTTCTTGCCTTAGTAAATGCTTCTTTTTGGATATAATAGTCGCTGATAGATAACAAGTCCATGGCCATCCCCAAGCTGTCTTTTAGTTGACGTTCAATCCTAAGTGCTTTAGTGAAATAGCTTAAAGCTTCTTCTTCTTTTCCTTTGATATTCCCCAAAGCGTTCCCTAAACCATTACTTGAGATAGCAATATTTTTTAGATTATTATTTTTATTTGCAATTTTCAGTGCCTTCAGATAATAGCTGACTGCTAAGTCATACTGTTGATTATATCTGGCAGCTACACCTGCATTATTAGCAAATATCATTTTGTACAGCGGGGGAATCTTTTTATTTTCTGTTAATGTAAATGCTTTAATATGCAGAGGAATTGCTTGAAGATACCATTGATGGTAGCGATAAAGAAGACCGAGGTTGTCTAATGCACGGGCATAAAGCAGCGTATCTTTTGTCTTTAAAGAAAGATCAATGGCTTTACGGGCATATTTGTATTCTTTAGTTGTATTATGGTTCTGGCTGTGAATTGTTCTGGAAAGGTCAATCATTTGAATAACCTTTAATGAGTCGTTTTTTGTTTTTGTTGTGTTTTTTTCTGTAGTATGCAAATCTTTTTTCTGCACATAACGATCCTTTACTTGGCATGAAGATGCAAGAATCAATATGACAAACAGATAGGTGTGAGACAAACGTATATTTGTAGGGTGTAATAAGGTTAAATGATGCATTTTATGGTAGTTATATTTTAATAGGCATACTTTTTTTATTTATCATAATACATATTTTTACTTGAATATTTAATTGTAATGAGAATTTGAGTCCCGGTAAAATTATTCTTGTTTTGTGTTTTATAGGATATTTGTCCGTTATAATTTTTATTATAGAGGGCAATGCGATCTTCGGTAATTTGTTTGCTAACTGCCTGATGGAATTTTTCAGAAGCCTCTTTTTTGTTGTTCCCATTGTCTTCTATAAGGATATACAAAATAGTATTATTTTGCCAAATATCTATGGTGAGGATGGGAGAAACATCTTTACTGGTTAATAATCTGTTCCAAATGGCCTCTTCAACAAAAGGCTGTAACAACATGGGCGGGAGTTTTAAATTTTCAAAATCTACCTCTTTATGAACTTTTATTTTATATGAAAAAGTTTGATCAAATCGTGCTTTTTCTAATGAAAGGTAGTTTTTTATAATATTTAATTCTTGTTCTAAAGAAATAACCGGTTTTTGCTCCATATCTATTATCGTTCTTATGAACTGACTGAAAGTAATGAGGTAATTTGTTGCTTTTTTGTTTTGCGCGCTTTGAATATAATAATTGAGAACATTAAGGCTGTTGAACAAGAAATGGGGATTGATTTGCATCCGCAAAGACAAAGCTTCTGCTTGAGCCAGTTCTTTTTCATAGATGGCTTTGGTATTTATTTTAATTTGATTTTGTTGTCTTTCCTCGTAATACAAATATATTCGGTAGGTAAGTGCCAGAGCAAAACAGAGTGTTTCCAGAAAAATTCCGGATTGGAAATATACCGTAGAATTAAAACGATAAAATGCTGGGAAAAGTAGGTCGGAGGTAGTATCCCTTAGCACAGCCGTCAAAGCTCCCAAAAAATACCATCCGGTACCAATAATATAATAATTCTTTATGGGCGATTTTATGATTTTTAATTTCCATACAATGACAATGATGCTGATGACCAAAAAGAGGCTCCTGGAACCTATAAAGAATTCGGTAAGATAATCGATAATGTAGGGTCTGATGAAATAATAAAGTAACCCGTAAATAGCTGAAATGTATGCCAGGACAAGAACCCATCGATACAAGTTTTTGTTTATTTTCTTTAAATCAAATAAGTGAATAGAAAATAAACAATAGCAAGAAAAAGCCAATAAAGTAACGGTTTCCAGGCTTGCCCCTGCCAGTCTGTTGGATTGTTGAAACCAGGTGCTTATCCAAGTATTCTCCTCTAAATTAATAACGCCCCCTACAAGGTTAAATAATAAAAATAAGCAGTAATATAAGTAGAGTCTTTCTTTCGTTTTGAAATAGATGAGCAATATGAAAAAAAAGAGCACCCCAATGGCTCCACAAAACAGTAACCCTGTATGTTCGGCCGTGGACGCAAAAAACTTAAATTCATGTGACGGCGTAATTTGGTTGACCAGAAGAAGTGCATTTTTCATAATCCCTTCAGTTAAAAAAATGAATTTAACCTTTTTAAGTCTTTTTCTTCAATGCATTGTTTATATAGCTCATTTGAGTTAGTATATTTGCCTTTTCATTGAGTAATTTAATGTATCGCTGTTTTTTGGGGCAGAATAACTGAATATGGTACTTTACTCATCCATTCCCGTCAATTACACAATGGCTGTTTTTTCCTTATTTCCCCAATGGTATGTTTGTAGGGTGATTTTTTAAATACAAAGACGAATATCATGTCAAAGGAAAAAGAAACGCATAATAAAGATTTTTCAGAGGAAGTTATTGAATCCGGAAAAAGCACCGCCATCATTGCCTATATCACTATTATCGGACTTATTGTCGCCTTTATTATGAATAATGAGAAGAAGAATTCTTTCAGTTCTTTTCATATTCATCAGGTATTGGGATTGGCTGTTACCGGATTGGCAATAGGACTTATTGGAATAATTCCTGTTCTCGGCTGGTTGGTGGCTATTGTAGGTTCTATTTTGCTGCTAATCATGTGGATATCCGGATTGATTAACGCGGTCAACGGAAAAGAAAAACCTATGCCGGTCTTGGGCAAGCAATATATGAAATGGTTTAAAAGCGTGTAAAATAATAAATAACAAAATCATTTGAATACTCATCGAAACCTATTAGATACTCATTCGCTCTTGCGTACTCATTTATATAGACTGAATTTTACTCCATTATTAAAAATTAAATCTTTTTTATCATGAAAAAAACGATTATTCTCTCCGTTGCATTACTCTTTGCCTGTTTCAGCGCTTTTGCACAAAAAGGAAATAACCAGGTAGGTGTAGGTCTCGATCTGGGCCTCCCCATGGGAGATTTTGGAGATGGTTCCAAAATGGGTATAGGCGGTACCGTTAAAGGCATGTATGGCATTGGTACAGCAGGACAGTTGGAACTAACTTTAGGCTATATCAGCTTTGGCATGAAAGAAAGCAGCTCGTCAGCCAGCGCATCTACCAGTGTTATTCCCATCTTCGCAGGTTATCGTCATCATTTCAACGGATTGTATGTAGAACCTCAATTGGGTATATCAATGATTAAGTCTAAAGTGGATGTAATGGGTCAATCAATGAGCTCTTCTACCTCTGCATTTGGATGGGCGCTGGGAGTTGGTTATCTATTTAATGAGTTTGATATTTCTGCCCGTTATCAATCTGCATCTAAAGATGGAAGTTCTATGGGGTTCATTGGATTGAGATTAGGGTATAATTTTTCATTGTAACGATGCCTTCTAATGTTTAAAGTCCGGTGCCTTAGATGGAATGTCATTGGGCTTTAAACATTGAGCTTTTAAATTATAGGGTTATGAAACATATCATTTTACTTACAGGGTTTTTAATCATCGCTCTTACTCAGAGCCATCAGTCAGATGCTCAGTTTTTTGATAAACTGGTGGATCACGTTGCGGACAGGGTGGAGGATAAAATCATTAATGATGCGGGTGATGCCGCCGTTAAAAGTGTGGACAAAACTGAAGATGCCATTGGAGATGCAGCAAAAAAATCAAACAAGCCGGCCGCTAAAAATAAGCAGGATGCTGTTTACAACAATCAAGGCAGTAGCCGGAATAAAAATAACACAGCTGCAGCCACAGGAAAGACTCCGGGTAAAGCAAAAACCACACCTGCTAAAAAGCAAGGGATGGGTAATGTAAATGCCAACTATGATTTTAAGCCGGGCGAACGAACCCTCTTTGAGACGGATTTTTCCAATGCGGTGGTAGGCAATTTCCCTCGTGATCTTACCTTTCACGGAGGGAGTATGTCGGTTGTATCTTATTCAGGTGGACGAGCATTACGCGTGAATACGGAAGGTGGTTTTATTATTCCTCTCCCGGAAAAACTGCCTGAAAGGTTTACCATTCAATTTGATTGGTACAACGAAACAGATGGAAATGATATGCGGATCGAAGTGGTCAATCAAAAAGTTGAGCCGGCTGGAGCCAACTACATCGAGTTGAGTGGTGCTTACGGTATGGGAGTGAAAGCATACGACGGCCATAAAATTTCTGCTTTACACGAAAGCCTAGATATTATCAATAAACAAATGACACCTGTTAGTGTAATGGTGGATGGCTCTTATGCGAAAGTGTATGTGAATAAGCAGCGTATGGCCAATATGCCAAATGCTAATTTGGGGCGGTCAAATAGTTTGCTATTTAATTTTACGGATGTAAAAGGCGGTAAGCATATTTACATTGCCAATATAAGAATAGCTGCCGGCGGACGTGATTTATATAGTACCCTGGAAGCGGAAGGACGGGTGGCTATAAACGATATCCATTTTGCAACGGGAAAGGCTGAAATTTTACCTGAATCATATAAGTCCATTGAGAAAATAGAAAAACTACTCAAAAGCCATCCTAATCTAAAACTGCTTATAGAAGGCCATACGGATAATGTAGGTGATTTTGATGCCAATATGAAGCTCTCGAAAGATCGTGCAGCGGCTGTCAAATCTTATCTTGTAGATAAAAAAGGAATTGCTGCTGACCGCCTGGAAACAATGGGGCAGGGAGAATCTCGTCCTGTAGCAGATAATGATACGGAAGAAGGACGCGCAAAGAATAGAAGGGTGGAAATTGTGAAATTATGATAGCATTATTTTTTTATCAGTGTTGAAGATATATATTATGAAAATCAAACTATTTAATTATTTAGGAATTGTATTTTTAGGACTCGTTTTGATTACTTCTTGTTCTAAAGATAAAGAGGTTACTCCTTCAGATGAGGATAAAGGAAGTCAGATTACGGGATCGTACTTTATCACAACTGGACTATCAGGTAAGTATGCTTTTCTTTCAGAAGATACCCTTTATAGTTATGGCAGTATAAAAGAATTGGACAGAAGAATACCGGCCGAGGGGCTTAACTATGGGCTGAAAGGAGATACTATATTACTAGACGAAACAAAGTATTTGTTTTCTAAAGATGGAAATACGCTTACACTCTCCCCCCTCTCCTCAGGCCAGAAGATTATATTGGTGGAAGGATCTGACTCGGAAATCCCTGACTTACAAGATTGGGTTTTGAAAGCAGAAGTAAAAGAGGTGATGGAATTTTATGCTTTTGATGGATATGTTTCTAAAATTCAATCTTTAACCAGAAAGGGAGGAGATCTATATACCAATGGATACATAAATGATCAGGGCGATTATGTTTTGGGTAAAATAAACCTCAATGACTATACGATGGAAGAATTTCCTATTCCGGCATCTTCTAAAACTACATTAGGATATGAGAGGTATATATCTTATATCAATAATACATTTTGGGTGGAGATTCGGGATATGAGTGGTAGCGCTCCATATTATGATGACATTATTCAGTTTGATGTAGAAACCTTGGAATCGGTTGATTCCATTGAATTGGAGCAGTATTTTGGCTCTGTTTATGATATTGTTTCAAGTCCCAATGAATCTGCTATTTATGCTCAATTTTATGAAGGAATTAGGAAATTTAACCCATTGAATAAAAAATATGAATCCTTGAATGAGAACATTGGAGATGCAGCTTCTGGGAATTCTATTGCTCTTTCAAATACTTCGATGTATGAAATTAGTGGAAGGGGGCAAATTTACAAGTTTCTGCTATCGAACCTGAGTAAAGCAATGGTTACCTATCAGGTAAATACAGAAATAACATATGAATTGATTGGGGCTTATAGTTATTCTGATAAGATAATCTATGCAATAGCAGGTAACAGGGATACTTCTATGTTTGTACTGCTTAAAATTACGTTACCATTCTAAACTATTTAACCATACAACCATGAAATATTTATTAATAATCGGATTTTTGTTTTTCTCATTAGCAATGAGTCAAAAAGCCCATGCCCAATTCTTTAAAAAACTGGCGGACGAAGTGAGCGAAAGAGTAGAGAATAAAGTGATTAATGATGCTGGAGATGCTGCTGTCAGTGGAGTAGATAAAGCAGAGAAAGGGACAGCCAATGCTGTGAAAGGAAATGGAAAGAAAAAAGCAAGAAAAAAAGAGAGCAGAAACAGTAATGAAACGTCTCAAGCAGAGAATGCAAATCCTAACGTATCAGCTATGATGAAGCGGCTGAATTTAGGGAATAGCAGCCGAGCAAAAGAACCTCTTCCTGAAAATTATACGCTCAGCTTTACCGGTTTCGGATCGGATTATTACTTGAAATACCGAATGCAGGTGAATACTGAACAATCTTCTGCATATACGATGGATATGACTACAGAAATGTATCTGTCTCCCGACATAGGAGCACGGTCTCAAACTACTATGAGCATGCCGATGATAGGGGAAATTACCATGGCGGTGCTTACTCATTTTGATGACCCCAATCACATGACGATTATCAACGAAAGAAAGAAAAGTTATACCGTGATGGATCTGACGGAAATGAAAGAGAAGAACAGCAAATTGGATTATAAGGTAACTAATTTGGGAAAAGAAGAAGTCTTTGGATTGAATTGTACGCATGCCAGGGTAACCATGGATAAAGGAGCAAAAATGGATATTTGGACAACAAAAGAAATACCTGCATTTAATAAGTTGATGAAGTTATATTTTAAAACCAATAAGAAAACAGGTGGCGATCAAATGTGGGAAGCGCTGAAAGAAGCAGGCGCTGTTGGATTTATGGTAAAAATGGTCATGGTGATGGAAAAGGAAGGAGGAAGTTCGGTGATGCAGCTAACGCAAATGAAAAGAATGACTGTACCCGATGCCATGTTGGAAGTGCCAAGTGGATATAAAGAAAAGAGTGCAAGTTGGGGAAAACGGGTTTTAAATAAATAAAAGGAATTAAAGAATATGAAAAATTTTAAAAGACATTTATTGCTATTCAGTTTTCTGATTATCGGATTCTTGGTATTCAGTTCTTGCGGAGGCAAAGAAGATTCAAAGCAAGAAAAGGAAGGCTATCTTACTGCACATGTAGCTATTGGTAATGGGATTGCATTTGATTTTAAAGGAGATAACTCTACCGGTATTTCTGCAATGAAAAACAAGTTGGGAATTGGGTTTTTAGATACCAAAAAAGGAATTTCTATTTATCTATCCATTAGCGCCCCTCAAGGTGGATTGAAAGAAGGTACCTATTCAGTACAAGCTAAAGATATAGCTGAAACCGGCTCAACGGCATCTTTAAAACTAACTCCGGTAGATACCGATCTTTTTCCCGATGTATTTAATACCATGACAAACCTGGATGATGACTTTTGGAATGAAGGAACAGGCAGTATGACCATCACTTCCCTAAGTGAGAATTGGGTAGAAGGAACATTTTCCGTGGTGGCATACAGTAAAGCGGGAGATGAAGCCAGAATAACAGACGGGAAATTTAAAGTAAAGGTAGATTATAAATTTTAACAGTGTATATCAAAAAACAAAAATGATGAGAAACTTTAAATGGACAACGAATTTGCTTCTTCTTTTGGTGGCAGGCTGCTTTTTGTTAAGCTCCTGTGGGGGACAAAGTGATCCTAAGGAAGATGACAGCAGCCTTTTTGTGGGATCTGCAATTATTACTCCGACTAATGGAGAGAAAGTAGAGTTTAAGGCTACAATAGCAGCACGAAATAATCTTGGAGATAAGTCGGCAGTTATCGGAATTGGCAGTAGTAGTGCAGCTGTTGTTATACACATTGATTTTACGGGGGAGCCTATTCAGCCGGGAGAGTATGAAGGTTCATTATCGGTTACTCCTATAAATCACAGTACAAAAGTAGTAGATGAAAAATATTTGAGTGGATTAGAAAATCCTGAAACCGGAGAATCAGGAACATGTACCATAACAATTACAGATTACGAGCCGGATAAATATGCTAAAGGTACTTTTTCCGGTACGCTTTATTCTGAAAGTGGAAAAATGGTGACTATAACAGAAGGGAAATTTGATGTAGAGAAATAACAATTTAACAATATAGCAATTTAACAATTTAAACCCCCTACAATGATGAAAAACGCAAGAAAACTATTATTAAGTACCATGCTGGTGGTCTTAACACTGTTTGTATTTAGCGCATGCAGCAAAGATGATAAAGCATCGCCGGAAGATGAAAATACAGAAGATACCAATGAAAATCCCGATGGAAATGGAAATATAGGATTTGGCTCTGCAAAGGCTACCGTTACCTTTTTGGATACAGATGAAAAGGTTCAGTTTACCGGTACCGGAATAGGTGCTATGGGTACAGGCAGTCAGGATACTGTAGTATTGGTGTTTACCGGTAAAGAAAAGCCAATGGTATTCTGGCTCATGATTACTCCTGCAGACGAAGGAAAACATACCATGGGAGAAGGAGGGTTTGTATGTAGCGGTATGTTTTATCCGGATTCTTCAGAAATAAACGTTAATAAGATATATTTAGTAGGAGCAGACAATATTGATGATAATGATACCGAAATGGATGGGAAAGCTTCATTTAATATTTCCTCTCAAACAACGAATAAAATTAAAGGGACTTTTGAACTAACTATGATACAGAATTCAACAGTTTACCAAAACGGAGAACTTCAAAGTGGTGAAATAAAAAAGGTAAAGATAACCAATGGCACTTTCAACTGTCCCTTATATGAGGCCTCTGATTTTGATGATTTTGATTGATTTAAACTGTAATATTAGAGCCGAATCCTAATTTTTTAACTAATCAGTAAAACTTTAAAAATGAAATTATACCATTTAAAAACGTTAGTTTTTGCTCTGTTAAGTATCGTTTTATTAACAGCTTGCAGCAAAGACGATGACAATAAGCCTGATAAGAAAGATGCTGATGTAACTGCACAAGTCGTATTGGGATCCGGTGAGAAAATAGACTTTGCCTATTCGTTGGATAATCTCGATTTTTTTCATGGTCCGGCTGAGCAGGGAAATGGATACATCATTCAATTGTATCCGGGAACTACTGTAGACGGAGTCTGGTATTCCATTAGCATTGATGCCAGACTAAGCGGATCCGGAAATGCAGGGGAAGGATCTTACGCTTTCCATGAAACACTTGGGGATGATGATATTGGTGTATTTATTCGGGTAGGTATTCAAAGTGATCCTGAAAATGTGGCAACCCTCAAAGGTTATTCTTCAGAGGTGGGAAATGCAGGAGGTTTAGTCATTACCTCATTTTCAGACCATCATATAGAAGGAATGTTTTCCGGAATAATGGAATCACAAATGTCGGATGATGATCCGCCTATAAAGATAGTGAATGGCAAGTTTTCATTTGATTTTTGAAAATGCTTTAAATAGAATAGGAAGTTGAAGGATCGTTATGCTCTATTAATATAATCTTTCACTAGTGTTGCGTTATAAATCAAACAGACTCAACTGTTTGTAATCTTGTTCTT
>CAZLDH010000101.1:0-11148 GCA_964558275.1 uncultured Chitinophagaceae bacterium | reverse complement strand
TAATAGATATATTAATTATTAATTTCCTCTCTTTACAAATCTAAAGGAGCCTCAGTCTCCACAATTCGAGAACCTCAGTCTCCACAAATATAAACAAATGGCAACAGATGGTAAAAATAACAAAGTGTAAAAAGAGGTATTAAGGTTTGCTTTGGTTTCCTTCAATGCGGTTGTTAAATTTCATTGGGTGGGGGCGAGGTGCTTCTTCGCTGTTGGTACTGTCACTAAAAATTTTATCGATATATTCCCATTTCCCTTTTTTCCATTGAAATCCCGAATAAGTACCATCCGGCACAAGAGAAGAAGAATCTTCTTCATGATTTGTTAAGGAGGTCAGGTGATCATAAACAATCAAATTCATTTCGGGATTATAGTTGAGTTCTACTTTTGCTTCACTTTTGTACACCAGAAAAAATCTATTTTGAAAGTCCGGACTGCCGTGTTTTTTAGTTAAATCAAAGATGGGTGCACCGAAGCGGGGTTTTCCATTTGAGAAAGTCAAAATATCCAGCACTTTACTTTGGGTTTTCAAATTCTTGCCTGCCCATCCGATCAGGGTATAATATTTTTTATTTTCAAATTCTTCTTCTATGAGATTGTAATATAATGCGCCCTGCCAGCTTTTTGGGCCACCAATAGTATCTTTATTTTTCGTAAAAAAGGAGTTATCAAAAAGTGCATATAATTTTAAACTCCCATCATTGGTCTTTTTTTGTATAGCACCATAAAATCTATATTGATACTTAGCCAGTGCAATGGCCCAGGTAAAAATTCGAAAGGATTTTTCTTTATTATAAAGTATAGAAACTTCTTCCAGTGAATCAAAAGGAAAGGCAAATGAATGTCTTATTTTCAATGCATCAACGAGTGCCGGTATAAAGTTGTTTGTGGCTTGAAGTTTCTGTTCGCGATCATAGGCATTAATCATCTTATCGCTTAAGACTTTAAGGGAATCTTGTTTTGTTCTAAGTTCCTTTTCTTCCTGCTGAGATAACTGTGCAAAAACAGGTTTGAACGATAACATGACAAAGAAAAAAAATAAGAAATATTTGTATTTTATCATATATTGCTAATTGCTACACTTTTAGATATCAAAAATGATACAAAACTTCCTCAAATGATGTTATTATTATCATAATGATGATGAATATTATTCTTCTATGCCAATTTTTTCTTCAATCAGATAGGTGTCTCTATCAACTGCATTTCTGGTAATTAGCTCTGCCAAAAATCCGGTTACAAATAATTGTATACCGACAATGATAGAAATCAGCCCTACAAAAAAGATGGGGCGATCAGAAACCCGATAGACCTGAAAGCCAAATTTTAAAACAGCAAGATAAATCCAGATACAAAAACCAATAAAGAAGACCAAAGTGCCAATGGTGCCGAAAAAATGCATGGGTTTTTTCCCAAACCGACCGACAAACATGATGGATATGAGATCCAGAAAACCATTAATATAGCGTTCAAATCCAAATTTAGAAACGCCATGTTTTCGTGCATGATGTTCTACTACCTTTTCACCAACTTTAGTAAAACCACTCCATTTGGCAATTACCGGGATATAACGGTGCATTTCGCCATAGACTTCTATAGATTTTATGACCTTTCTTCTATATGCTTTTAAACCACAATTGAAATCATGGAGATGAATGCCGGTTACCCGTCGAGTAACGCCATTAAAAAATTTTGAAGGAATTCTTTTGCTTGCCGGGTCATGTCTTTTCTTTTTCCAGCCACTGACGATATCGTAATTTTCTTCTGTAATCATACGATAAAGCCCGGGAATCTCTTCCGGTCTGTCCTGCAGATCGGCATCCATGGTAATAATAACATCCCCTTTAGCTACGCTGAAACCTTCGTTTAAGGCGGCGGATTTTCCATAATTTCTTTGAAAGCGCAATCCTTTACAATTTTCGTTATATGCAGATATCTTAGTGATAACTTCCCAGGAATCATCTTTGCTGCCATCATCAATCATAAGCACTTCATAGGAAAAATTATTTTCAATCATTACCTTTTCAATGGTATTGCACAACTCAGGAAGAGATTCTTCTTCGTTAAATAAAGGTACAATGACGGAAATGTCCATAAGTATAGTTTTAAGACAATGATTTTAGTTCGGGTTTCTTATGTTTGGGAGCTGCAACCGCCCCGGCCAATGAGGCAATGACTCCCAAGAGAAGTTCTCCTAGCACTGCCCCTGAAATGGCGGAAGATAGAAAATAATCTCTGGCCATGGTCATGCCGGATTTAATTTCTTCAGAGGTGAGTCCTTTTTCTATCATTTTCTGTTTACTCATACTGAGCATACTTTCTTTGTATCCCGGATCCAACCAGATAAAAATAACGAGAAAAAGTACATAAATACAGGTTCCTACAGCAGCTGTTTTAAAACCCTTGGCAAATAAATTTCCAAAGGGAATGCTATCGTCAACCACTCTGGTATGTTTAAATTGTGCTGCTACAATCAATAACATAAATACAACAGAGGGTATCCAACTTTTAAAATCTTTGTCAAAACTCCAACCGGAAATATAATAGAGGACAAATAAAATAATTAAGATTCCACCGGAAATTGCTCCAAAATAGAGGTGAATTTTATTTTTAAAATTATCTTTATGATCTGCATTTTGTTTGATGCGATCTTCTATGCTTGTGGTGTTGCTCATTTTTATTACTAATCGTTCAATGTAATGTTATTATTTGTAATTGTTCCCAACGGCTTCCCTTTTAAAATAGTCTGATGAAAGGGACTGTTTTGAGATTTAGATTTTGACGCAGTTAAATTATATTCCCATTCCTGATCCGGATTGAATAGTGTGATTTCAGCAGCGGTATCTTCTTCTATTTTAGGTGTTTCTATGTTAAAACTATTCCTTGGATTCACAGCGAGCAATTTGATTTTATCCTCTACGGCTAATTCGGGCATGGCTTTCCCTAACAAACCAAAAGCAGTTTCCAATCCTATCATACCATCTTCAGCATATTCAAATTCTCTGTCTTTACTGTCTATATCCTGTGGTAGATGATGGGTAGCCAAACAATCTATAATTCCGTTCTGAATACCTTTCCGTAGCGCTTCTACATCTTCCTGCGTTCTAAGCGGTGGATTTACTTTATAATTGCTGTCGAATGATTGTAAGTTTTCATCCGTCAATAATAAGTGATAAGGCGATACGGAGCAGCTTAAATTCAATCCTTCTGCCTTTGCTTGCTGAATAAGTTTAACAGATTGTGCCAAAGACAAACCGGTAATATGCAGGCGGGAATCAGTGTATTTTAGTAGATCGATATCTCTTTTTATAATTGATATTTCTGCAATATCAGGAATGCCGCTAATGCCCAATCTTGTGGACCATATACCTTCATGAACAATTCCATATTTTGCCAAGCTTAACTCTTCCGGAATCTGTATGATGGTGCCATTGAATGCTCTTACATATTCCAGTGCTTTTAGCATAAGACCCGGATTTTGAACCGGATGCAACCCATCAGAAAAAGCCATTGCTCCCGCTTCCTGCATATCAAACATCTCAGCCAAATTTTCTCCTTTGGCTGACTGACTAATTGCACCAATAGGAAATATATTTACAGGAAGATTTTGCGCTTTCCTGCTTATGTAAGCAATCTGACTGCATGAATCCAAAACAGGTCTGGTATTCGGAAGCACAAAAACGGTAGTGAAACCACCGACAGCAGCTGCAGAAGCACCGGATTCTAAAGTTTCTTTATGTTCCAGTCCGGGATCACAAAAGTGAGCAAAAGGATCCAGCCAACCGGGGGACAGATGTAACTTGTCCAATGCAATTTCTTTGTCTGCCCGGGTATCGATATGTGCTGCAATTTGCTTTATTATTCCGTCTTCAATCAGGAGAGAACGTGTATGTCCATTCTCAGACTGACCCGGAGCAACAATTTTGGCATTTTTTATTAAAATCTTCATTTACTGGCTAAGTGTTTGAAATAGTTTCACCAAATTCTGAACAAAAGTAAGATAAAACAAAATGGTAACGAAACGGAAATATAGCGTTTTGGATGAAGAAAAATAAAATGTAGTAATTAGGAACCTTAATCAAAATTAAAGTTCGTGTAACTTCCTGTATGATTTTAAATATGACGACCTCTCAAAAATTGCTTATAATGCGCACGAATAAGAGGTTCCGGATTAACGTCTAATGAGGGGTTGCGCGTATAGCACATTGTAATGGAACCAGTCTTGCTGGCATAGAAAAATCTCTATTTAAAATTGCGTCCTTCCGGGAATATTGTTTCTTGGATAACCTTTTTGTTGCTTTCCTGCGGTTGCGCTGTATGTCCTGTTTGGTCTAAACGATTCAAAAGATTGGAGAAATCAAAGAGTTGTTGTGCGATGACGTGTATCACTTCTCCTTCTTTCTGCAACTTTCCGGATACCATCAGCAGCTTAGCATGCAGGATCTCTTTGCGATAGCGCTTGAATTTATTCTGAAAGACCACCAGGTTAGCATTTCCGGTTTCATCCTCTATGGTGATAAAACAAATTTTTTTGGATGTGCCCGGTCTCTGCCTGACCAACACCAGTCCGGCCACCTTTACGAATGCTCCATCCGGACATTGCATGAGTTCTTTAGCCGTAAGGACACTGAGCTTAAACAATTGCTTCCGTAAAAAACTCAGCGGATGCGCCTTTAATGATAAGGACAAGCTGCTATAATCCTGCAACACCTGTTCGGAAAGTAACATCTCGGGCAGATTAATTTCTTCCTTTTCTGTAGGTGCTGTTCCTTTAAAAAATCCGGTCGGAATATCATTTAAAGCAGTGGCTTCCCAGAGTGCCTGTCTGCGATCCAAACCGACAGACCGAAAAGCATCCGCATCCGCCAGTCTTTCAATGGTTGTCTGGGAAAGCCCGGCATCTTTTAACTGGCATACAGCTGTGAATGGCTTCTTACGGGCAGTCGTCAATAGATTTATTTCCTCCTCAGAAAGACCTTTCGCCTGCCGAAAGCCTAAACGAATTGCACAGTATTTTCCGGATTTTTCTTCCAGTGTATGATGCCAATCAGAGTAATTGATATCTATAGGCCGCACTTCCACACCATGTTTACGAGCATCCATAATGATTTGTGCCGGCTGATAAAAACCCATCGGCATGCTGTTGAGCAGCGCAGCTGCAAACACATCCGGATAATAACATTTCAGCCAGCAGGAAACATATACCAACAAGGCAAAACTGGCCGCATGGCTTTCAGGAAAACCATAAGAACCAAAGCCCTCCAACTGCCTGAATACTCGTTTGGCAAAGTCTTCTTTATATCCATTTTTCACCATTCCTGTGATGAGTTTTTTCTCCCAGTCGCTGACTTTTCCCTTGGCTTTAAAAGTAGCCATACTGCGGCGTAGTCCGTCGGCTTCATCAGGAGTGAATCCCGCAGCTACGATAGCTATCTCCATGGCTTGCTCCTGAAACAGCGGAATACCTAATGTCCGACCCAGTATACCCTCCAGCGCTTTTGAAGGATACTCAATCGGTTCCCGGCCGGTACGCCGCCGCAGATAGGGATGCACCATATCTCCCTGAATAGGCCCCGGTCGTACGATAGCCACTTGAATCACGAGGTCGTAAAAACATTTGGGCTTTAAGCGCGGCAGCATGGACATCTGCGCTCTGCTCTCAATCTGAAACACACCGATGGTATCGGCATGCGAGGTCATTTCATATACCTTCGGGTCATCCTGCGGAATATTGGCTAAGGTCAGATCCAAATCATAATGCTGCTTCGCTAACTCAAAGGCTTTACGAATACAGGTAAGCATACCCAGCGCCAATACATCTACTTTCATAAATCCCAGTGCTTCTATATCATCCTTGTTCCATTCAATATTCGTACGATCCTTCATGCGTGCATTCAGGATGGGGCAGAGATCCGATAGTTTATCTTGAGTAATCACAAAACCACCGGTATGCTGCCCTAATTGCCTGGGAAAACCCACATACTGCTCTGTCAGTTCCAACACTTTTTGCAGATGTTTATCCCTTGCATCAAAGCCGTGTGAAGATTGACGTTTTCCTCTCTTCCAATCTTCAGTCAATTCCCAAAATGATTTGGAGAGCCGGTTGATGGTATCTACGGATAAGCCCATGGCTTTACCCACATCACGTATAGCCCCTTTATGATGCACCCGGGTAACGGTAGCTACAATACCCGCTCTGTTACGTCCATATTTATTATAAATATATTGCATCACTTCTTCCCGTCGTTCATGCTCAAAATCTACGTCAATATCCGGTGGTTCATTCCGAGCATCCGACATGAAGCGGGCAAAGAGTAATTTGAATTTGGAAGGATCAACGGAAGTTATTCCCAAGCAATAACAAATTACTGAATTGGCTGCCGATCCCCTGCCCTGACAGAGGATATCTTTACTTCTGGCAAAACGAACGAAATCGTTGACGGTAAGAAAGTAAGAAGCATAATTTTTTCGTCTGATAAAATCCAATTCAAACTGTATGCTTTCTTTAATTTTATGGGGTACATCATTATTAAATCTATCTTGTGCTCCCTGCCAGGTCAAAACTTCCAATTCTTCCTGCGGAGTCCGGTTTGCCGTAGTTAATTCCTCCGGATAGACATACTGCAGGTCATCCAGGGAAAAACTACAGGCTGCTGCTATACGGCTGGCATTTTCTATGGCCTCGGGGTATTGCCGGAACAGCCGATGTATTTCGCTGACCGGTTTCAGATGTCTTTCGGCATTTTGTTCCAAACGGAAACCGGCGGTATCAATCGTACATTTTTCCCTGATGCAGGTCAGTATATCCTGTAGTGCTCTACGATCTGGGGAATGGTAATAAATATCATTACAGGTCACCATCGGCATCCGGTATTTTAATGATAACCGGTGAATGCGAGAAAGTCTTTTACCATCCAGACCGTGATAAAGATAAGTAACAGCGATGTACAAGCTATTGCCAAAATGCTGTTTGTATTGTTTTAAATGCGTATAGAAATCAGGTTCAAAATCAAAGTTACTGTTCAAAGAGGTCGGAGGAAGAAGCATAAAAAGCAGATCCTTTTTATGCTTTACCACATCCGCTATATGCAATATACATTTTCCTTTTTCTGTGCGCAGATTACCTTCGGTTAATAAAGCAGAAAGCCCTGAATAAGCTGTCTTATTCGTAGGATAAGCCAATAAAGAAGGCCCATCCTGCAAATCCAGGCGGCAGGCCGGGATAAATCGGATACCTTTTTGTTTTGCTGCCACATGGGCTCGTACAATGCCGGCTAGTGTATTTCTATCGGTCATCGCAATAGCCTGATAGCCTAACCCCGCAGCTCGTTCTATCAGTTCTTCCGGGTGGGAACCTCCACGCAGGAAACTGAAATTAGAGGTAGTTTGTAATTCGGTATATTCCATTTTAGTTGTTTTTTCTATCTGTTTTCAATCCTCTTTTTAGGCAAAAAAACCGTGTAAATACCAGCCTGATTTTTTATTGTCAAAATGTCCCGAACGAAACAACCAGTATCTAGCTCCCTTTTCATCTTCCACGAGGTAATAATCCCGGTACAACCCTTCTTCCTGCCACCATTCCTGTTCTATACGTTCAGGACCGTCCGCCTTTACAATGGGATAGGTCTTTCTTCTGTAATGAAACAACAAAGGCGGATAGTCCGGAATGGGAGCGGATACCTTAATTTTCTCCGGTTGAGATAACAAACGCACCGGACGTAACGTGTCTGTACGCCATGGAATCTTCGATTTTTCCTGTAGATTCTCAGCTTCTTTATAGGCATGTTCCGGTAGGTAACGCGCTTCAGCAACATAACGGTGTACTTTATTCTTCCCTATTTTGCCGCCTATCTTGTCCAACAATTCTGCTACGGCTTTTTCATCTATCCCACCATCACGCCACAAGCTTTCCTGATCGGCAATCAGTTCTTCGGTGGTCGTGGCCTTCAGCAAAAAGAGCTCAATACCTAATGCCGGACGGATGGAGGCGATCTTCATTTCAAATAATTGAAACAGATGGGCTTCATCTCTGGACGCCTGTCCGGTGCTGATGCTCACTTGTTGTATTTCATTATCTATTCGTTGACAGGTTAATGTTGCAGAGCGTAATCCCTTACTTTCCCTATAAAGTCTCTGGCATAACTTTTTTAAAAGTTTAGACACAGCTATTTTTATTCCTCCTGCTGTGCGAATCGGCTCTATACAGGGCAGCCTTTCTTCATAAGGCGGGACGGGACGGACGGTTTTTATGTGCTCTTCAATATTTCCCAATGCCTGATCTATACGGGTAACAACTCCCTTTCCAAAGCGTCTGTATAGTGTGTGGCGCGGCATATTCATAAAACTGCCGATGGTATATAAACCCAGTTTATGAAGCCGCTCTACAACAGGATTTTCCAGTCGAAGCCCTACCGGAGGCAGTTTGCTAAGCGCCTCTTTTTGTTTTCCCGATGCAATAAGAGGCGTTATTTTTCCATATCTGGCCACCGCCCATGCAGCGCCCACTGTGTCCGCTATGGCTGCTCGGGCATCATAGCCTATAGCTCTTAGTTTCAGTATCAGATCTTTCAGATATTCCCGTTCGCCACCCCACAGGTGTGGACATCCTGTGATATCTAACAGCAGGCCATCCGGCGGGTCAATAGCCACATCGGGGGTATAACGCAGACACCATTCAGCAAGCCTGAGTAGCAATTTTTCTTCTACGTCTACACTTGCTTCCACCACTGTTAAAGAGGGATAAATCGCCCGGGCATCTGCGACCGCCATTCCTATATGGATATCATCCTCTTCTGCATGTACATTAACAGCCTGTATGACCATGCGTCCCCGCTTGGAAGCAGTCATAACAAAAGGTCTGTCGTGCAATGTCTGATGTTGCAACACATAGTCGTCCGTCTTCAAATGCCGAAACCATATAGAAAGATAACGATTCATGCAGTGTCGTTTTTTAATGCAGGTACCGAAAATTCCTGAACAGCCTTGTTGGTCATACGAAAAGCACTCCCTGTCCACTCTAATTGCCAACAACCCGGTCGTCCGTTGCGTATTTTCAACAATTCTACGCTCCAGTTTGGAAAACCGACCCCGGGTAAATTATCTATATTTTGACTGGGGACTGGCTGTATTCTCCAACGGGCAACACAAGCCGTAGGTTGTATTATCCGGGGATAAAGTCGATGGATAAAGCCGGTTACGCTGCTGTTTTCCACTGCCAGCTGCAACCGTCTTGAAGCAGTAAAATCCAGCTCTTTTATTTCTCCGATCACAACACCTACGGATTTACATTTTAAAGCTTCTTCTATGATCCACAAAGCTTCTTTTTCTTTTGTCCCGTCTATAAATATAATCCGGTCGGGGGCTATGCCAAACCATCGTAAAGCCGGAGGAAATATGTTGCAGTGGGTACTCACCCAGATACAACACCGGTCTTCTTTCAGCAAAGTACTTAATAATGCCGCCATAAAACCGGTTGTGGCTGCAGAGGCCTCAGTATTAGGGCTTAAAAATTCATGAATTACTCCGGTAGGAAAAACCTGCCCGGGCATATTCTTCAAAACCGCTCCCAACTCTACAGACAGTCGCTCGTCCACCGGCCTCACATCAAGTCCCTGCAAACAGAGAATTTCTTTACGCAGCCTGTCGATCTTCTCTTTTTTCGTCCTTTGCATATCCTTTCATTTAAAATTTATTACCTTTGATACTAATAATATCCATTTTATGGTTTCAATAATATCAATTTATGAATGAATTACAAAAAATATTTTTTGCAGAAAACATTAAATTTTTACGAAAAAGGCAACGATTAAGTCAGGATAAACTGGCCCAACGGCTTGATATAACTAGGGTTAAGCTCAATGCTATAGAGTCGGGGAAAACCAAAAATCCCGCTATGAAAGACCTGATAAAATTTTCAACCTTTTTTAAGATCAGCATTGACAGCCTGTTAAAAGCAAAGCTTTCCCGCTTGTTGGAATTACAGCTCCGTGATCTGGAGGCCGGTAATGACGTCTATATGATGGGAACAAAGCTCCGGGTGTTGCCTGTTACTTTAGACAAAGAAGGACGACAAAATGCAGAATATGTTCCAATCAAAGCCAAAATGGGTTATCGGTCAGGATATAATGATCCCCAATATATTGCTACCCTGCCGAAATACAATATCCCTACCCTGTCACGACACGGTACCTATCGCACCTTCCCCGCTTCGGGAGATTCCATGTATCCCATTCCCGACAAGGCTGAAATAACGGGCGAATATGTAGAAAACTGGTTGGACATTAAACCGGATACGCCCTGTATTGTCATTCTAAACGGAACAGATGATTTCGTATTTAAGTTAGTGACCATCGATAAAGAAAACCAGTCCATGCTTTTAAAATCACTGAATACGGCTTATGCACCTTATACTGTCAATGCAGAAGAAGTGCTGGAAATCTGGAAATTTAAACAATTGCATCTGGAGGAGCTTCCGGAAAGAGCGCCTTCCATGCTGCAATTGATGGAAATGATAAAAGATTTAAAAAAAGAAATACGGAAAAGTAAATAGAGAGACGCCCTGGCTTAAATCGGATTCCGCTGGAGGCGGTTGCTTTTAAGTATAACCAAGATGTTTTCTTTTATCTAAAGGTAATAATTTATTTAGCTTTGTAGTCTCTCCCCAAAAGCTTTAAAATTGAACTGAACCGTTCTTGTAGCATCTTTTTCTATGGAGCTGTAGCCTTTTCCTGAAAATAAAGACGATGGGGGGTAGATAAATAAGTTTTCGGGCCATGAAAAAAGAATACACTACCAAACAGGAAAAGCTTGAAGCGAAATTATCAGATAACATAGAAGTTGAGGATAGTATTGAAACACTTTTAAATAAAGGCCTTGAATCCTTGCTAAGCCTTGATAGACGCTACATAGAGGCGGATATTGAAGACAAACGCAAAATTATTGGTTCGATGTACCCCGAAAAACTGAGATTTGACGGACACCGACTTCGAACCAACATAGTAAATGAAGTTGCTATACGTATCTACAATATTAACAGGTTATTAAAAAGAAAAAAAGGCCGGACAAATGGTAGTAATTCCAATTTGTCCAGCCAAGTCGGGATGACTGGATTCGAACCAGCGACTTCTTCGTCCCGAACGAAGCGCGCTA
>CAZLDH010000100.1:0-11421 GCA_964558275.1 uncultured Chitinophagaceae bacterium | reverse complement strand
TACCAGTAATGATCCATTGTATGTAGTGGATGGCGTTCCAACTACTGATATTAGTAATATTCCTTCAGAAGACATTGAAAATATCAGTATTTTGAAAGATGCATCTTCTGCTTCTATTTATGGAGCGAGGGCTTTTGCCGGTGTTATATTAATTACAACGAAAAAAGGAGAATATGACCAACCGTTGAAGGTCGATTTGAATATGTCCTACGGTCGTCAATACCCGGGAGAGGGTTTTGATTTACTTAATCCAAAACAGACGGCTGAATGGACTTGGAAAGCAATAAAGAATGCTGGTGGAACACCTTCTCATCCTCAATATGGAAGTGGTGCAAATCCGGTGTTGCCGGATTATATCATGGCGGGAAATCATTATGGTCTATTAAACAGTGATCCTGCTACTGCCGCTCTTGTAGATCCGAGTCTTTATAATATTGATCCCAGCAAAGGATCTTTTTATCAGATAGTGAAAGCCAATAAGGCAGGAACCAACTGGTATGAGGAGGTGACAAGGAATGCGCCGATTCAAAACTATAACTTATCTCTGAATGGAGGTGGTGAAAACTCTAGGTATAATGTTCAATTGGGATATTTTAACCAGCAGGGAGTTGTTAAACAAACTTATCTGAAACGCTATACAATTAGAGCAAATACAGAATTTAATATTCATGATCGCGTGAAAATTGGCGAGAACATTCAACTGTCATTGAGAGATAACCCGCAATTATCTAATGGTGATGTAGGCGGAAGTGAAGGAAATGCCATCGGTTGGTCTTATCGTGAGAATCCGTTGATTCCGGTTTATGATATTATGGGGAATTTTGCCGGTACGAGAGCAGCAGGATTTAATAATCCGATGAATCCGGTAGCAAATAGATATCGAACCCGGAATGATCAAAGCCAAACAACGGATATCTTTGGTAATGTATATGCGGAAGTGGCTTTGCCTTATAATATTCATTTTAAATCAAGCTTTGGAGGTGGATACTCCAATAATTATTATAACACCTACGGCTATCTGCAATACGAGAATAAAGAGAATAATCCTACGCAGAATTATGTATATGAAGGAGCAAGTTATAGCTACAATTGGGTATGGACCAATACGCTGAATTTTAAACATCAATTTGGTGCCCATAATATACAAGTTCTATTAGGGGAAGAAGCTTTAGGAGGGAAAAATAGAAATATGGATGCTACCGGATACAATCCATTTAGTGCTGATCCAAATTATACCACCATTAGTACGACCCAATCAGGAGGTCGGATTATTACTGATGGGGGAGGACCTGTTCCTACCATCTTTTCTTTATTTGCACAGGTAAATTATAATTATAAAGACAAGTATTTGTTCAATGGAACAATCCGTCGGGATGGAGCTGCCGTTTTTGGACCGCAAAAAAAATATGGAGTCTTTCCGGCTTTTTCTTTAGGTTGGCGTTTGTCTCAGGAAGATTTTATGAAAAATATAAACTGGGTTAATGATTTGAAGTTGAGAGGAAGTTATGGAGAAATGGGAAATTCTTCTTCTGTGCCTTTAGTCAATCAGATCAATTCCTATGCTGCAAGTGCGAAAGCTGCAGGTTATGATATAGGAGGGACAGATAACAGTATTGTAGAAGGAATAAGAGCTACCGGGTTTGCTGCTCCTGCAACACATTGGGAAACCAATAAAACGTTGGACTTTGGTATAGATGCTACGCTGGTTCATAATCTTGATCTTAGTGTGGACTGGTATAGACGTAGGACTGTCGGATTGTTGTATGCACCTGAAGTAGAAGCTACAGTTGGGTTCTTGAATAATTATCCGACAATTAATGTTGGTTCTATGGAAAATGTGGGCGTGGATGCGAGGATAACTAAAAGAGGTAACTTTTCAAGCAATTTGAAGTATGATATAACGCTAAATTGGAGTACTTATAAGAATACTATCCTGAAGATTTCTGATAATATTGATTATTTCTATGGAAACAGCTATGGAGCTACACGAATCTCCGGAAATCCAACTATCAATAAAGTGGGACATTCCATGTCTTCTTTTTATGGATATAAAGTCGTTGGTTTGTGGCAGAGTCAGGATGAAATTGATGCTGCTGATGCAAAAGCTCAGGATGCTTTGGGAAATAAGAGTGCTACTTATCAGGATGGTGGAGAGCGACCGGGGGAATTTAGGTTTGCCGATGTGGATGGGAATGGTTATATCAATAATGACGATAGAACCATCTTTGGCGATCCTAACCCTGATTTTACCTATGGAATTGCAGGTGGCTTAAGTTATAAAAACTTTGAATTAAGATTTAATTTCTATGGTGTTTGGGGAGCGCAGATTCTTAATTATACCAAGTGGTACACGGATTTTTATGCTTCTTTCCCCGGAGGAGCGATTAGTTCAAGAGTTTTAGATTCTTGGACGCCGGAGAATAAGAATACAGACATTCCAATTTATGAGGACAGGGCTGCTTTTAGTACAAACCAGGAAATTAATTCCTACTATATGGAGAATGGCTCTTATCTTAGATTACAGAATCTTCAATTGGGATATACTTTCAAAGATGGTGTTTTACGTAATGCAGGGATTGAAAATCTACACGTTTATATTCAAGGAATCAATCTATTTACGATTACAAAATATGATGGGTTGGATCCTTCTGTTAGTGGATTAGACGAAACATTTGGCGTGGACTATGGAACCTACCCATTTGTTAGACAATTTATTATCGGAGCGAATATTACCTTTTAGAGAAAGGGATTATTTTTCTATACACTTAAAAAGATAAAATAATGAAGTTAAGAAATAAGTATATAAAGATAGGCACCATATTAATATTGGGCTTATTTATGTTTGCTTGCAAGAAAAGCTTTTTGGAAGTACAACCCAGAGGCGTATTAGGGGATGAACAAATGGCTTCCCCGCAGGGAGTAAGAGAAGCACTGATTTCTGCTTATTCTGATTTAGATGGTCAGTATAATCCGAATGAAGGCGCATGGTATTATCAGCAACCTGATAATTGGTTGTTTGGTAGCGTAAATGGAGGAGAAGCGCATAAAGGATCAGATCCCGGAGATCAGTCTAATGCAATGTCTATTGCACGTTTTGAAGGATCTTCAACAAATCCTTATTTTCATTCTAAATGGCGCTGGCTATATGATGGTGTTGCGCGATGTAATCTTGTTTTAAGATTGGCTAACAGGGTCGATTTGGAGGAGGATGAAAAAGCAAATATTATTGCACAAGCTCATTTTCTGAGAGGTTTCTATTTCTTTGAAGCTAAAAAAATGTGGAATAATGTACCATGGGTGGATACTTCAGTCACATATGCTGCAGATAATTATCAGATTCCTAATGATGAAGATATTTTTCCTAAGATAGAGGCAGAATTTAAATATGCTTATGACAATTTACCGGAAACACAGCAAGATATTGGTAGAGCAAATAAGTGGGCTGCCGGTGCTTTTCTTGCGAAGACTTATCTTTTCGAAGGAAAATATAATGAAGCCTTACCCTTACTTACTGATATTATAAATAAGGGAACTACCGCTGACGGTACGGCTTATGCTTTACAAAGTCAATTTAATTGGAATTTTAATGCACTACATCAGAATAGTTCAGAATCTGTTTTTGCTATTCAGGCTTCTTTACATGATGGATCTGAAGGTTTTCATGGGAACCACTTTGATATGTTGAATTACCCTTATGGAAATGGCGCAGTGACCGGATGTTGTGGCTTTTTTCAGCCCAGTATAGAGCTTGTAAATGCATATCGTACCGGCAGCGATGGATTACCTTTATTGGATGGGACACTGGACAACCCGGAGTATGATTTGCCTCAAAATGCGGTGAAAAATGATATGGGGTTGTCGTCTTCAGATTCTTTTACTCCGGATAACGGTAATTTAGACCCTCGTGTTGATTGGACAGCAGGACGTAGAGGTATCCCTTATTTGGACTGGGGAAATATGCCGGGGAAAAATTGGATTCGTAATCAGGCGAGTGCCGGACCTTATTCCCCAAAGAAGAATGTATTTAAGAAATCAGATGTTGGTGCAGCCGGAGATAATGCTACGACTTCCTGGGCACCTTTAAATTCTATAAATTATTCTATTATTCGTTTTGCACAAGTGCTCTTGTGGGCTGCAGAGTGTGAAATTAAAGCAGATAATGGAGATGTGAATAAGGCTGAAGAATATGTTAATATGGTGCGTGACAGAGCAGCTAATCCCGCTGGATTTGTAAAAGATGGCAATGGAGATCCGGCTGCCAATTATAATATTTCTACTTATCCTAATGGCTGGTTCGCGTCTCATCCGAATAAAGCCCTCAAAGCAGTGCATATCGAAGAATTACTTGAGTTAGCTATGGAAGGTCATCGATTCTTCGATTTGGTTCGTTGGGGTATTGCTGACAAAGTAATTAACCATTATTTTGACTATGAAGGACAATTTACTGATGATATTAAAGGGGCACAATTTTCAGCCAATAATAAATATTTCCCTATTCCACAGCAGGAAATTGATTTGAGTAATGGTACGCTTAAACAAAATAAGGGTTATAGGTAGTATTATCACGTATAAATATATAGAATATGTATGAAAGGAAAAGTAACATTGTTTTTTTGCTTTATAATATCTATCCTGATAGAAGGAAAGGTGTTTGGACAAGGAGAAACATTTACTTCAAATAAAGTAAAAGTTTCCGGAGGGGTTATTCAGGGAATAGCTGATAGAAGTACAGGATTGAGATGTTTTAAAGGAATTCCTTATGCACAACCACCTGTTGGTGAATTGAGGTGGAAGGCGCCTCAACCTGTAGAAGGGTGGGAAGGGATAAAAAAAGCAGATCATTTTGGTCCCAGGGCAATGCAGGAGCCTATATTCAGCGATATGCGCTTTAGAACAGATTCTATGAGTGAAGATTGTCTTTATCTCAATGTGTGGACACCGGCTGATTCCTCTTCTGCCAATCTCCCTGTTTTAGTTTATTTTTATGGTGGAGGCTTTATTGCAGGAGATGGTTCCGAATGGCGTTATGATGGTTCAAGTATCGCTCAAAAAGGAATTGTTGTGGTTACAGTCAACTATAGACTGGGAATTTTCGGTTTTTTTGCTTATCCCGGCTTAACAAAAGAATCTCCTCATCATGCATCGGGTAATTATGGACTTTTGGATCAGCATGCTGCCTTAGAATGGGTGCATAAAAACATTGCTGCTTTTGGTGGAAATCCAAATCATATTACCATTGGCGGTGAGTCAGCAGGTTCCATCTCGGTATCTGCGCAAATGGCTTCCCCTTTGTCAAAGGATCTTATTGTTGGTGCAATAGGAGAAAGTGGCGCAATGATTAGCCCTACATTGCCTCCTATTCCGTTGTCTGAAGCCGAAAAACGAGGAGTAGATTTTGCCAAAAGTATCGGTGCTTCTTCCTTAAAAGAGTTACGTGTTATTCCGGCCAAGGAGTTGTTGAAAAAATCCTCCCGGAAGGGGCTTTCCTACTTTTCTGCCACAGTTGATGGCTATTTTCTGCCTGCCTCTCCGGAGCAGATTTTTAAAAATGGAAAACAGGCACAAATTCCGCTGTTGGTAGGATGGAACTCTACAGAGATGGGATATAAAGCAGTTATGAGAAATAATTTTCCATCTCCTGATAATTATAGAAAGGTGATTAAAACGCTTTATGATGAAAATGCGGATAGTGTTTTAAAGGCATATCCGGGAAGTACGGTAAAGGAGGTTTTAGAATCTGCTACTCATCTGGCGAGTGATCGATTTATTGTTTATAGTACCTGGAAATGGGCGTCTTTACAGCGAAAAACAGGGGATAATCCGGTTTATAGGTATCTTTTTACGCAATCCAGACCAACAGATAAGGCATCCTTTGATGCAGATTTTTTTCTTCCTGACAATGATGGTAGTAAGATGCCTCCTCCAATCCGTGGAGCCGTTCATTCTGCTGAGATTGAATATGCCCTTGGAAATTTGGCAACCAACCCGGTCTATGAATGGACGCCGGATGACTACAGAGTGTCTATAACGATGGAAAGCTATTTCGCTAATTTTATTAAGAATGGAAATCCAAATGGAGAAGCATTGCCCTTATGGACAGGGAACACCAAACAACAGCCTGTGAGAGTGATGAATATAGGAGTCAAAAGTCAATTAAAAGGTGAAAATGTGAAACGTAAGAAGCAGCATAAACTTTTAGATCGGATTTTTAATAGATAAAAATAGATAATATGGACAGGAGAGAGGCGCTTAAAAGGACAGCACTGATTATGGGAGGCGTTATTTCGGCTCCCACTCTTTCTGTGTTGATGAATGGATGTAATACTCCTTCAAAACATGGAGGTGGAGCTCAATTTACAGGCGATGAGAAAAACATGATAAAGGAAATGACTGACATCATCATCCCTCGAACGGATACCCCCGGAGCAGTGGATGCAAAAGTTCCCGATTTTGTTGTCATGATGGTGCAGGAATGTTATCCTAAAGATGATCAGGATGCTTTTCATGATGGTTTGGCGGCTTATAATAAGTGGTGTGAAAAGCATTTTGAAAAGGAATTCATGAACTTGGATGATGAACAGAAAGAAAAGGCAGTTACCCGTTTAGATAAAGAAGTACTGACAGGAGAAACAGATGATGATTCGCTGAATTTTTATCGAACATTAAAAGAACTGACCATGCTGGGATTCTTTACCTCGGAAACAGGAGCTACAGAAACTCTGCGTTATAAACAGACGCCCGGAGATTATGAAGGCTGTATTCCCTATGAAAAAGGAGATAAGGCCTGGGAAGGAGGGCTTCCTTATGTATAATTAAACAAAATACAATGGCAAATATTAATAATAAAGCAAAAGAAGAGCATACCTATGATGCGATTGTTGTCGGCTCCGGATTGAGTGGAGGATGGGCTGCTAAAGAATTGACAGAGAAAGGATTGACAGTTTTGATGTTGGAACGGGGGCATGAATTAAAACACATTACCGGTTATAAAAGCGCATTTAAAAAACCTTGGGAATTTAAACACCGGGGGCGAATCACTGAGGAGCAAAGAAAAACGCATAAATATCTGAGCCGGGATTATCCGTATGGGGAAGACAATGCCAGCTATTGGTTTAAAGATGCCGATGCGCCTTATAAAGAGATTAAAAAATTTGACTGGTTTCGTCCGGATATCGTGGGTGGAAAATCGATCATGTGGGGACGACAAAGCTACCGATGGAGCGATCTTGATTTTGGTGCCAATGCCAGAGACGGTCACGGAGTAGATTGGCCGGTTCGTTATAAAGAGATTGAACCCTGGTATGAATATGTAGAAAAGCATGTAGGAATTAGCGGACAAAAAGAAGGATATGGCGCATTGCCGGATAGTGTTTTTCTGCCGCCCATGGAAATGAATTGTGTAGAAAAAGAAGTCAAAAAAGGCATTGAAGGGAACTTTCATGATCGGCTGCTGACCATTGGTAGAACAGCTAACGTTACTAAAAAGCATAAAGGACGCGGACCCTGTCAATACAGAAACTTGTGTCATAGAGGATGTCCTTATGGGGCTTATTTCAGCACTCAGTCTTCAACATTACCGCCTGCGATGGCTACCGGACGTCTGACCGTAAAAACGGATGCTATTGTGAGTGAGGTACTTTATGATAAGGATAAGAAGAAAGCGACCGGCGTGAAAGTGATTGATGCGAACAATAACAAGACCTATGAATATTATTCTAAAATCGTATTTGTTAATGCTTCTACGGTAGGGACGGCTTTTGTCTTATTAAATTCTATATCGGATCGTTTTCCCAATGGGTTGGGAAATGATTCCGAAACGGTGGGTCGATATCTGATGGATCATCAGTTTATGTATGGTGCTACCGGAGAGATGCCGGGTTTTGAAGATCGGTATTACTATGGACGACGACCCAATGGGATTTATATTCCGCGGTTTAGGAATGTAAAAGGAGATGATGGCAGAGGTTACGTCAGAGGTTTTGGTTATCAGGGAGCCGCTTCTCGGCAGAATTGGACCAGTGCCATTAAAGAAGTCGGTGTAGGAAAAGATTTTAAAGATAAACTCAGGGAGCCGGGGATGTGGTCCATGGGACTCATCGCTTTTGGAGAATGCTTGCCCTATAAAGACAATCGGGTGTATCTGAATCCGAAAAAGACGGACAAATGGGGCTTGCCGACGATGGTCTTTGATGCCGGATTTAAAGAAAATGAAGAGGAAATGAGAAAAGATATGGTCAATGATGCTGCTGAGATGTTAGAAGCCGGTGGCGTTAAAAATATCCACACTTTCAAAGTAGGTTCTACGCCGGGACAGGCCATTCATGAGCAAGGGGTTGCGCGTATGGGAAAAGACCCCAAAACATCTGTAGTGAATAAGTGGAATCAGATGCATGCCGTCAATAATGTGTTTATTACGGATGGCAGTTTTATGTGCAGCTCCGGATGGCAAAACCCCTCGCTGACATTTATGGCTTTTACAGCCAGAGCCTGCGATTATGCTGTTAAGGAATTAAAAAAGAATAATATTTAAATAAAACAATAAGATGAAAAAGACTAAAAATATTTTATTGAGCGCTTTATTGATGGGTTTGGTATTCTCTTTGGGATGCCATAATGCGAATAAGAAATCTAATAACGGATCTGAACAGGATTTTTCCGGTCAAAGTAAATTAAAAGCTTTGGATTGGAAATTGGGAATACAAAGCTGGACCTTTCGTTTTGATTCCCTGGAAAGGGCATTGCTGAAAATGGATACCCTCGGATTGAAATATGTAGAAGGTTTTCCCGGGCAAAAGATAGGTGATGGGATAGAAGGAACTCTGGATTATCACATGAGCGAAGAGAAACGGAAAGCCGTGAAAAAGATGCTCGATAAGCATGGCATTAAAATGGTTTCTTATGGAGATGTGATGCAATTTGATTCAGAGGAAGACATCGAACAATTGTTTCGGTTTGCGCAGGCGATGGACTTGGACAATGTTGTAGTAGAGCCTGCCTTTAAATGGTTGCCTTATATCTCAAAAATGGCCGATAAATATAAAATTAATGTGGCGATTCATAATCACATGGAGCCCAGTAGATATGGTAATCCTGATACTGTTTTAGAGAAGATTAAAGACCTGAGTCCTAGGGTGGGCGCCTGCGCCGATATTGGGCATTGGCTGGAATCCGGTCTGGATCCGATACAATGCATAAAGAAATTAAAAGGACATATAAAAGAATTACACCTAAAGGATGAGAATAAGAAAAGCGATGGAAAATTTGATATTCCCGGAGGGAAAGAAGCCAGCCAGATGGATATTCTGATGGCTGCATTTAAACAGCTGGCAGAAAAGGGGATTCATGATGTTCCATTAGGAGAAGGAGTTATCAATATACCGTCGATTATGAAACAGTTGAAAAAGCAAGGCTTTAAAGGGTATCTGTTTATCGAACATGAATATCATTTTAAGGATAATGTGGATGAAGTGAAACGTGGAGTACAATTCTTTAAGAAAGAGAAGAATAAATTATTCAATTCATAAGTGATTATTTAATCCACAGATATGAGTAAAGAAGCATCAGATACTGAGCATAAAAGTATTCACGTAGCCGTTTCCAAACGGCTACACTCTCTGGACGCTTTACGCGGGCTGGATATGTTAATGATTATTGGTGCAGATAACTTTTTTCATAAGTTGTCAGGTGCCACACAGTCCGGTTTCTGGGAAGTGATTGCCAATCAATTTACCCATCCGGCTTGGAACGGATTTCATCTCTATGATTTGATATTTCCTTTGTTTTTGTTTATTGCCGGTGTTGCAACTCCTTTTTCTATTTCCAGTCGATTGAGAAAGGGTAAATCGAAGTCCCAAGTTTTAGGGCATGTCATAAAAAGAGGATTGATTTTAGTCCTCTTAGGCATTATTTATAACAATGGTTTACAGCTTCAGCCACTTTCTGAAATGCGGTATGCCAGCGTTTTGGGGCGGATTGGGCTGGCGTATATGTTTGCCAATATAATCTTCCTTTATACCAAACAGAAAGGGCAGATTGTCTGGCTTTGTGTTTTATTGATTGGGTATTGGCTGATGTTTAAGTTTACTTCGGCACCTGGTTTTCCGATGGGAGACTTTACCATGGAAGGGAATTTTGCCTCTTATGTGGATCGATTGTATCTGCCCGGACATTTGTATAAAGATATTCATGATCCAGAGGGGATTATGTCCACTATCCCTGCTGTAGGTACGGCACTATTAGGGATTCTTACCGGTAAATTTCTAAAAAATCATAAATTTCCTCCACCAAAAAAAGCCGGATGGATGGCACTTTGCGGTATCGTTTCTTTAATACTGGCACAGGTATGGAATCTCGATTTTCCCATTAATAAAAATCTGTGGACGAGTTCTTTTGTCCTTCAAACAGCCGGCATCAGTTGGTTGTTATTGGCGCTGTTTTATTATATCATTGATGTAAAAGGGTATAAGAAATGGACCCTCTTTTTCAGGGTGATAGGCATGAATTCCATCTTGATTTATATGTCCGGCGGGTTTATTAGTTGGGCTTATAGCAATAATGCTTTTTTTCAATGGCTGGGACAATTGATAGGAAACCCCTATAATGCGGTGGTGTTAGCCGTGACGCTCATTCTCGTCAAATGGGTATTTTTGTATGTCTTGTATAAGAAAAGAATTTTCCTGAAAGTCTAATTAATCCGTTGATTGTCAGTTTGTTTTACAGGATGGGAAGTGCTCCTGTCTATCACCTTATACGCTTTTGGCCTTTCTGGACGACTTGGGAATTAACGTATAATATATTTTCATTTCAAAAAAAATGTCTAAGCGCAAAAGCTCTGCCAGAGCCCGATTTTAAATATTTTTCAAATTTGTAAGCTTTATATCTGTCGTTGAACGAGCAGCACCATTTTAATGTGACCGGAAGATGAGATCTTGTAGCTGAAACATATCCTTTCGAGTGGCGATAGAATCTTTCTTTCATGTTGCTTGTACAAACAAGATAATGCTTTTTATTGCTGAGCTCAAGGATGTAAACGTAGTACCACATCAACACACAATATAAGTAGAAATTTTTGAAAAGCGGACTTTGTCCGCCGAAGCCCGTCAACGAAATGGGTATTTGAAAAGTATTCTTATAGTATTAAAAAACCCGCCTTTGCCAAGGCTAGGGCGGCCAAAGGCGGAGAGTGAGGGTCTCCAGTCGAACACCTTATACCCTTTTGGGCTTTTTTGGAAAGCTTGAAAATTTAGTAATCGAACGTGATTTTAAAATCATTTTTCATAAGCAGTTGACTATTATAATTATTTCTCAGTTTTTATAAACAGATTACATATCTTTGTATAAGTAAATTACAAAAAAGACAATGAAAAATAAGGGTTTTTCACAACTTATAACCGTTTTCCAAGATAGAACCCTTCCTGAAAA
>CAZLDH010000099.1:0-11427 GCA_964558275.1 uncultured Chitinophagaceae bacterium | reverse complement strand
TGCCCGGTTATACCTACCATTTGTTTTCCAGGGCAATAGGAAGAGAAAAACTATTCTTGACTGCGGAGAATTATTTTTATTTTCTTCGGAAGTTGAAGCTGCATACAGCCCCTGTTTGTGATTTGTATTGTTATACCCTTATCCCCAATCATTTTCATCTATTGGCAAAAATGAAAGAGGAAGAATGTATAATAAAGTATTTTGAAAAGGTATTTTCTTTACCTTTTCAATCTTCCGGCTATACATTGAGTGATTTTATTATGAAGAGATTTAGTAATTTCTTGAATGGATATACCAAATTTTAATAAGAAGAATCAACGTAAAGGAGGGCTATTTATGGATTATATGAAACGTAGTATTGTCAGTTTGCCGGAAGATTTTTATAATTTTGTATGGTATATTCATAAGAACGCAGTACGTCATCGTTTAACTAAGACTATTGGGAACTGGCAGTTTGATAGTTACAACGGATGGCAGCTTGCCGCAGTGGCTGATTCTCTCCACTAAACGTCAAACGAAGACGTGAACGTAAAATTAGTACTTTTCTTTCAATCCCTGCCCGTCTGGTCAGGCGGGGAAGCCGTTTACCAGCCATTGCGGCAAACTGTTTGGAGGTTCGTTGTTTAAGCCGTTAGTTAGTTTCAGTGTATTTTTTGAGTTGTGGTAATAATTCGTCCAATTGCTCAAAGTCAATGGTAATACCTTCTTTAAAGCCCATCTCTATTTCTTTTTCGAGGTCGGCTAGTGAATCGTAGGTGAGCAGCATATCTACTTGCACTTTATTTTCTTTTGGGATAAACGTGTTTTCCCATACATTTTGTGGAAACGCTGTGTTTATCTTTCCGTTTTCGTCACTAAATCCACCTTTTGAGGCAAAGGATTTTTCTTTTACTATAGAAAGGAAATTTGATTTGCTCCAATGTTTTTCACCTTCCGGACTTACCATTGCATACAACCAATAACCGCCTTCTCTAAAATCCATAGTTTTTGTTTCAGCTCTCCAAGGTTTTGGGCCCCACCATTGGTCTAATAGTTCAGCAGTTGTCCAAGCCTTCCAAACTAATTCAAGGTCTGCACTAAATTCACGAGTAATGTGAATGGTGTTGTTTTTTTTGTTGACGGTGAAGTCAAATAATAAATTGTTGTTCATTTTATTGGGTTTTAAGAGTTGTTAATACTTCGTCTAATTGATTAAAGCGGTTTTCCCAAATTCCACGGTATTGTTCGAGCCACTTATCTATTTCTTTCATTTTTGTAATTTCAAGTTGATAATGAATTTCCCTACCGTGATTTTCTTGTTTTACCAATTCACATTCTTTCAAAATGCGTAAATGTTTGGATATCGCTTGTCTTGTCGTGTCAAAATGTTCTGCAATAGCGTTCGGTGTCATTGCTTGTACCGCAATAAGTGCAATAATCGCTCTTCTTGTTGGGTCAGCTATTGCCTGAAAAACATCTCTTCTCATTTTACTTTATTAAATTACGAAACCACTTAGTTGTAAATATACGTGCAACTTTTCGGTTTCGCAAATTAAATTCGGTTTTTTAAAATATTTTTGAAAATAGACTTGTCTTCCTACAATGACCGCCAACTCTCTTATTAGTAAAACCCCTACTGCTCTATTGAGGGAAGCATTATTGGAAAAGTTCGGAGGCAAAAAAGATTTCTTAGATTTTCATCATAGACCCGTAGAGCCTAAGGTTAATATCTTAGATATCTCTGATAACGGGGCAAACCTATAAGGTTTCCAAAACCTTATAGGTTTAAATTTATTTTCTTATCTTAGTAAAGAAGTCAAAAGTAGATTCAATAAGAAATAATTTATACCCTTGTCAAAAAAAATACCGGAAGATGAAGGACTGCTTTTGAGGCAGGTTTCTGAAGGCAATGAAGAGGCTTTTGCCTCCCTTTTTCATGCCTACCGGGATAAATTATTCGCGTTTATTCTTAAACTCTCGGATTCCCGGCAAATGTCGGAAGATATCGTACAGGATGTGTTCCTGAAAATCTGGTCAAAGCGGAAGGATCTGTCGGATATAGATAATTTTAATGCTTACCTTTTTAGGATGGCTCATAACCATGCGATTAATTTATTGAAACGCAGATCTAAAGAAATACTTATTCGGGCAAAAAGGGAAAACACTCCTTCTTCGCTTTCCTGCCCTGATAAGCAGCTTATTTTTAATAATATGCAGGACAGATTGCAAAGTGTAGTAGAAAGCCTTCCGCCTCGCCAAAAAGAAATCTATCGATTAAAAAGAGAGCAGGGGCTGAAACGGGACGAGATTGCTCAAAAGCTTCAGCTGTCTCCCTCCACCGTGAAGAATCATCTCCGGCAGGCATTGCAGACCATCAGATCGGAGATGCGGCAGTATACTCCGGGAATATTCATCTTCCTCGGACTCATTTTACTGTTTTGTTTCTTTTAATGGGGTAAACCTATAAGGTTTCCAAAACCTTATAGGTTTAAACTTTTTTAAAAGGACTAGGCCTTTTTCTCTTCTCGATTGTCTTATCTGTAGATATTGGAATAAAAACAGTCTATTTTAAGACAATATATGGCAGAAGACCGGATACATGAATTGCTTTTGACGTTTTTTGATGGAACGTTGACATCTGAGGAAGAAGAAGAGCTGGCTTTGTGGATTGATACTTTTCAGAATAAGGAAGAATGGCAGCAGCAATTGCGAGAAATATGGATGAATTATGAACCGAATGAGGTCATGGAGGAAGAACGGGCCGAAAAAATCTTGCACACGATAACGAAGAATAATGAATTATCGTTTGCCAGGCGGAAGAGTCTCTATCTTGACCGGAGAATGCTCCGATGGGCAGTGGCTGCAGCGGTTGTAGGGTTATTACTTGCTTTTTCTATAAAGTATTTAGTTGGAGAAAAGGGTGCCAAAAAAGATGTTGTAGTCGAAAAAAAGATATCTGCACCCATTGTTCCCGGTGGCAATAAAGCTATTCTTACTTTGTCTAACGGAAAAGAGATGGCCTTGGACAGCTTAAAAAACGGACTTTTGGCCAATAATGGCAGCAGCAAAGTATTAAAGATCTCCGGAGGGGTATTAAAGCTTCGGAAGGAAGAGAAGGGGAGCAACGTTACCGGAAAAGTCTCTTATAATACCATCACTACGCCACGTGGCGGACAGTATAAAGTGATCTTACCGGAAGGAAGTAAAATCTGGTTGAATGCCAGTTCTTCGCTAAGATTCCCTACGGAATTTGGTCATCAGAAAAGAGAGGTATATGTAAAAGGAGAAGCCTTTGCCAAGATTACCAAGGATGAAAATCGCCCTTTTTATGTACATATTCTGTCTGCATCAGGAGAAGAAAAAGGAAAAATAAAAGTGTTGGGCACCCGATTTAATATCAATGCTTATCCGGAAAATATACATGTGAAAACAGCGCTGATCTCCGGCAGTATTAAAGTAGAAAGAGGAAATAAGGAAAAGATACTGACTCCGGGAGAACGAGCCTTTATTAAGGATGGCAAAATTGCCGTGAAAAAGGAAATGAATCTGGATAGAGTGATTGCCTGGAAGAACGGGCAGTTTAATTTTGAAGGAAACGATATCCGCCATGTGATGCAGCAGATTGCACGCTGGTATGACGTGAAGGTGAAATACGAAAAGGTGCCTACCGATCATTTTGTAGGAACTATTTCCCGGGGGAAAGATATTTCAGAAGTATTGAACATGCTGGAAATGACGGGGGTGGTTCATTTTAAAGTGGAAGGAAGAACCGTAGTCGTCGGTGGTTGAGTGTTTTAGTAATAAGTAATCAGTAATTAGTGTCTTGAACCTATAACCATAAAACCATGAAATCCTATAACAGGGAAGCCATATAACAATGAAAACATAATAACAAAACCATGAGTACAGTTGCAAAGATTTGCACGAAGCTTGCCAAAGAGGCGCCCTCCTGAGCTTGTCGAAGGCTTGTCCTCCTGAGCTTGTCGAAGGAAAAAACCGGATCTCGGCGGCATCCGAAACCCGGTATATTCAGGTAGCTCCCGTAGTGATGAACGCTTTCGGGAGATTAAACAATGAAAGAGCTGCAAGAATGCAGCATGACGTAAACATTATTTTTTCACCTAAACCATACAAAGATATGAGATTTACACTTTTACCCCAAAAGGGGAGTTCGTCCGGTAGAGAACGACCATCGGATGTATCTAAAAAACTATTGTTAGTAATGAAACTGACTACCCTTATTCTATTGCTCGCATTGATGCAGGTCAGTGCCAAAGGCATTGCTCAAAATGTAACGCTTAATGGAAATAATATTTCATTGAGAAAAGCGTTCAGGTCTATCCATAAGCAAACCGGATATAACTTTTTATGGACTAAGGAGCAATTGAAAGAAAGCAAAAATGTGGATGTTAAGCTAGATAATGTACCTCTTGAAGAAGCATTAAGGGCTGTATTTCAAGATCAACCCCTTGGATATGGTATTGCTAATGGAACGATTGTGGTGAAAACAAGAGAGGAAAAAAACAAGGGCAGTGAGCATTTAGCAACTATACAGGAGAAAATAATAACAGGAACCGTAGTAGATTCAACAACTGGCGAGCCGCTGGTTGGAGTTTCTGTGAAAGTAAAAGGAAAGCAGAAAGGTGCTGTTACAGATGCAAATGGAAGTTTTAGTTTGGAAGTCTCAGATGAGGCAGTTTTGGAAGTGAGTTTTGTGGGATATACTACACAAAATATAGAAGTAGGAGCTCGAAATAATTTTACCATTAGATTAGCAACCTCTTCAACAGGGTTGGATCAATTGGTTGTCGTTGGTTATTCAACACAAAGTAAAAGAAATATTACAGGAGCCGTTGATCAAATTTCTGGGGAAGAGCTTACAAGCAGACCTATGACTAATCTAAACCAGGGATTGCAGGGCGTTAGTCCAAATGTTAATATTGATATTCAGAATGGGAAACCTTTTGCAAAACCAACAATCAATATACGAGGAGCAACCTCTATTGGACAAGGAGGGAGTGCTTTAGTATTAATAGACGGAGTAGAGGGAGATCCTAGCATGATTAACCCCAACGATATACAATCCATATCTGTATTAAAAGGACCTGCTGCCTCTGCTGAATATGGTGCAAGAGCAGCTTTTGGGGTAATTCAAATAACTACGAAAAAAGGAGTTGAAAAAGGGTTTTCGATAAATGTGAGTGCGCGAGTTGGACTTAAACAGCCTGCTGTAAAACCCGGTTTCGTTACTGACGGTTATACTTATGTTAAAAATTTTTATAAAGCCTACAAAAATGGGCAGGGATTCGTCCCTAAAAATATAAATAAGACACAGCCCTTTTCATTGGAGTATCTGAAAGAGTTTAAAAGGCATCATGAAGATCCAAGTTTACCGGATGTTGTGGTAGATGACAATGGTAATTATGTATATTATACCAGTACTGATTGGTATCATAAATTATATAAATCTCAGTTAACTAATCAGGTCTATAATTTTTCTGCTTCAGCGGGTAACGAGAAAGCTAGATTTATTGTTTCTGGAAGATATCAGGGTCAAGAAGGCTTGTTTAGGTATAATTCGGACGATTATAATATGTATAATGTTAGAGCAAAAGGAGAAATTAAACTTTTTTCGTGGTTGAAATTAAGTAATAACTTTAGTTATGCTAAAAGATTGTATTTTAATCCTTTGAATGTGGGAGAAGGTGGAGGCATCTGGAGGAATCTTCAGGATGAAGGACATCCTTCAGCTCCTATGCTAAATCCTGATGGCTCAATTTCTTTTTCAGGAGCTTATACAGTTGGAGATTTTTATTATGGGAAAAACGGAAAAGACTTTAACAACCAGGTCCTAAGTGATAAAATACAGTTAGAGGGAGAGTTCTTTGATAAGAAATTATCATTGATAGGAAATTTTTCCTATAAAAATATCAGAAATGACATAAAGGAGAAAAGAGTTCCGGTTCCTTATAGCAAAGCGAAAGGCCAAACTACACTTTTGGGGTCAAATCAAAACAATTTAGCTTTAACGAGGGGGAATACCAATTATTATGCCCTCAATTTTTATGGAGAATATACGAATACATTTGGCGGTGGACATAATGTAGATTTAACAGTGGGAAGCAATTATGAACGTCAACAATATGATGAGATTTACTTGAAAAGAAATGGATTAGCATTCGAAGATGCTGAAAATATTAATTTAGCTCTTGGTGACGGAATCTCAACCTCCGGTCAATACAATGCCTGGGATTTGCTAGGCGTATTTTATCAACTGAATTACAATTATAAACATCGATATCTAGTAACATTGAGTGGGCGATATGATGGAAATTCAAAGTTTCCAAGTGACCAGAGATTTGGATTTTTCCCTTCTTTTTCTGCAGGATGGTTTCTTTCTGAAGAACCCTTTTGGCATATTTCGAAAGATTTGGTTTCTGGCTTAAAAATAAGAGCCTCATATGGTTCTTTAGGAAATGGTAATATTAGCCCTTATACTTATCAACAACAATTACCGATAGATAAAATAACAAAAATAATCGATGGAGAGCAACCACAGGCTATATCTATGCCTGATGTCCTTCCTGCCGGGTTAACCTGGGAGACGGTTACCACTTCAGATATAGGATTAGATTTATGGATGTTTTCTAATAGATTAATTGTAAGCGGAGATGTATATATAAGAAATACGACAAATATGTTTACTGCAGCATTAACTCCGCCAAGAGTCTTTGGTGCATCTACGCCTAAAGGGAACTATGCAGATCTCCGTACAACTGGATGGGAGATAAAGGTAGATTGGTCTGATCAAATTGATAATGTTGGAGGAAAGAAGCTATCCTATAAAATCGGTTTTAATGTGGGAGATAATAAAGCAAAAATAACTAGATTTAATAATCCTGAAAAAAATCTAGATGACTATTATGTTGGGGAAGAGGTAGGAGAAATTTGGGGATATGTTACAGAAGGAATATTCCAATCAAAAGAAGAGATTGAAAATCATGCTGATCAGAATAAGTTTCTTGATCCCCATACCCCTGATGGAAAGTATGGGGTAGGTAACCTAAAGTATAAAGATTTAAATGGGGATGGCGAAATTAATGATGGAGAAAACAGGGTGAGTAATCCCGGAGATCGTCGTGTTATTGGAAATAGCAATGCAAGATATCGCTTTGGTGCAAATATTCATTTAAGTTGGAATAATTTCTTTGTTTCTGCTTTCTTTCAGGGAGTTGGTAAGAGAGACTGGTACCCGAGTAGTGAGGCAGATAAATTTTGGGGACAATATAACCGACCATACAACCAACTGCCCAAATGGCAACTTGAACCCGGGGTAATATGGTCTAAAGATAATCCCGATGCGTTTTTACCCAAATATACAGGATATGCTGCGCAATCTGCAAATGATCTCGCTCAACCACAAACCAGGTTCCTAATGAATGTAGCTTATATTCGATTAAGTAATCTTGGGATTGGTTACACGATTCATTCTGATGGCTTATCCAATGCGGGAATTAAAGATATTAGAATTTCACTGGATGGACAAAACCTCTGGATGTACACCCCATTACAAAAAATTGCTCCTAACATTGATCCTGAGAATGGGATAGCAAAATCTGAAGCAGATGTTTCTGGAGGATCTGCTGGTGATGGACTGAATTATCCTATTTTGCGGAGCTTCTCTCTAGGAGTTTCTCTCTCTTTTTAGAGGAGTAAATGTTTGGACAAAATTAATAGAACAATAAGATTTTTATTATGAAAAGATTAAGTATTATTTTTTTCGCATTAGTATTCTTTCTTGCCGGATGTGATTTGGAAGAAATTTCTAAAGATGCACCTAATGCGCAACAAGTTTTTAATAGTGAGGATGGACTGGAGAAGTATATAAATTCATTTTATGATATGGTGCCGAGTGCATCAGATATTACTCATGCTGATCAGTTGTCAGATTATACCTCAGGTCAGGATGTTGAGGATTTGATGAGACCAGGCGTGTTGAATTCGAGAACAGTTGATCGCTGGAATTGGGAAGATTTAAGGAATATTAACTATTTTCTTCAAGAAAATACCCAATCCGTTATCTCACAAGATATAAGGGCGAACTATAATGGGATAGCTCGCTTTTATCGAGCCTGGTTTTATTTTAAGAAGGTTAAAAGGTATGGTAGGGTTCCTTGGATTTCAAAACCATTAGCTATTGATAGCAAAGAGCTAATGTCTCCGCGTGATGATCGAGCTGTGGTAATGGATTCTGTCCTTGCCGATATTGATTATGCCATTCAAAATATCAGTACGGATCGAGAATCTTCTAGAACTATGATTACCAAAGACGTTTCGCTTGCATTAAAATCAAGAATTTGCCTTTTTGAGGGGACTTACAGAAAATATCATTCGGAATTAAATTTAGGAGGAAGTTCCAATAAATGGTTAAAAGAAGGTGTAAAAGCTTCAGAAAAAATAATTGAAGATGGCGTTTATAATGTATATAAAGGCGCAGGAGTAGCGCATTCGTATAAGGAAATATTTACGAGTGATCGACCCATTTCATCGTCAGTCATTCTGGCTGATGTCTTTTCTACAGAGCTGGGGGTACAACATGATGCCAATTGGTGGTATAACAGCGGAACTTATGGAGATCACTTGGGATTTATTCGTCCTTTTATTAATACTTTCTTAATGAGGGATGGAACACCTTTTACAGATAAGAAGGGCTATAAAACGATGACCTATACAGAGGAAGTCAAAAATAGAGATACGAGACTATCACAAACTATTCGGATGCCTGATTATACTATGAAAAATTCATCAGGGGAAGAAGTAAACACCCCGCCTAATTTTTCAGTTACATTCTCTGGATACCAACCTATAAAATGGTGTATTCCGGATGAACATTATGATGATCGAAATTATAATATTAATTCTGTGCCTGTATTCCGCTATGCGGAAGTATTACTTAATTATGCTGAGGCTAAAGCTGAATTAGGGACGATTACAGATGCAGACTGGGATATGACAGTGGGAGAATTACGTAGAAGAGGAGGGATAACTAATGGAACTACATCGCTCCCGGTAAAGGTGGATCCTTATTTGCAAAAGACTTATTTTCCGAATATTTCTAATCCTATAATTTTGGAAATTCGTAGGTGTCGCGGTATTGAATTATCATTGGAAGGTTTTCGGTTTGATGATATACGAAGGTGGAAATTGGGTAAACTAATGGAAATGGAATGGAGAGGAATCTATATTCCTTCTGCTAATAAATTAATGGATATTACAGGAGATGGAAAACCTGATGTTTATTTTTATACTGGGCAGGAACCTGACAATAAAAAAAGCGGTGTACAGTATGTAAATGTAGGAACAAATGATTGGAATTTGACCGATGGGAATAGCGGATATTTAATCAGATTACCTAATATTGAAAGAGTTTGGAAGGATAAGAAGTACTTGTACCCTTTAAACATTAAAGATTTACAGAAAAATACAAACTTAGACCAAAATCCCGGCTGGTGAGTTTGGATATTTTATAAAAAGAACCGGCTGAGATTATTTTTAAACCTATAAGGTTTCCAAAACCTTATAGGTTTAAAATTTAAAATACGCTTGGTCGTTTATTTCCCGGACTTTATTTTTTTATCTTGTCTTTTCCTTGCCGTCTCGTCCAGAATAATTTTTCTAATTCTGATGTGTTCGGGGGTAACTTCTATGCATTCGTCTTGTTGGATATACTCCATGCATTCTTCCAAAGACATTTGCAACTTCGGTGCAATACGAGAAGAATCATCACTTCCGCTGGCACGCATATTGGTTAGTTTTTTGCCTTCTACTACATTTACAACCAAATCAGTTGGGCGAATATGTTCTCCGAGTACCTGACCAGCATAAACTTCCTCTCCCGGGTCAACGAAGAAAGTACCTCTATCTTGGAGTTTGTCTATAGAGTAGGCCGTTGTGGTTCCTGTGTTTTTTGCAACAAGCACGCCATTTATACGAGATTCAATAGCTCCTTTCCATGGGCCGTATTTGATAAATCGGTGAGACATGATAGCTTCTCCGGCAGTGGCAGTAAGCATTTGAGAGCTCATCCCGATTAATCCTCTGGAAGGCATCTCAAATTCTAAATGTTGCATTTCTCCTCTCGGACTCATGACATTTAATTCTCCTTTTCGTTGTGTAATCAATTCAATGACTTTTCCGCTATACGCATCCGGTACATCTACAACCAAGAATTCATAAGGCTCACATCGCTGACCATCGATCTCTTTTTCAATAACCTGAGGTTGACCAATTTGTACTTCATAGCCTTCTCGTCTCATGGTCTCAATGAGTACACTTAAGTGCATCACTCCCCGACCATAAACTAAGAAACTATCAGCATTAGCAGATTCTTCTACACGCAGCGCTAGATTTTTTTCCAATTCCTTCATGAGTCGGTCTCTCAGATGACGGCTGGTGACGAATTTGCCGTCTCGTCCAAAGAAAGGAGAAGTGTTGATACTGAATTGCATGTTCATCGTAGGTTCATCAACAGCAATCGTTGGTAAGGCTTCCGGATTTTCCCGGTCAGCAATAGTGTCACCAATATGAAAACCCTCAATGCCTACGACGGCACAAATGTCACCGGCTTTCACCTCTTCTACTTTCCTTTTTCCCATACCTTCAAAGACATACAATTCTTTTACTCTTGAGGTTTTCTTTTGTCCATCAGCTTTACATAGTGTAACGGAAGATGCGGCTTTGATACTTCCACGAGCTACTTTACCTACGGCAATACGTCCAAGGAAGTTGCTGTAATCCAATGATGTAATTTGCATTTGCAGGTTACCTTCTTTAGTCTCCGGAGCGGGTACTTTTTCTATAATGGTATCTAATAGCGGAGTAATATCTTCTGTTTGTTCCAAAGAGGTATTAAACCAGCCTTGTTTTGAAGAACCAAATACGGTTGGGAAATCTAATTGTTCCTCTGTTGCGCCCAGATTAAAGAAGAGATCAAAAACGGCGTCATGAACTTCATCCGGTCGGCAGTTTTCTTTATCGACTTTATTGATTGCAACAATAGGTCGTAAATTGAGCTCTAATGCTTTTTGCAGTACGAAGCGTGTTTGAGGCATAGGACCTTCAAAGGCATCTACCAATAAAATAACACCATCGGCCATTTTTAAAACACGTTCTACTTCCCCACCAAAATCCGAGTGACCGGGCGTATCAATAACATTTATTTTAACATCTTTATAGAAAACGCTGGCATTCTTAGAAAAGATTGTTATTCCTCTTTCTCTTTCCAATTCATTGCTGTCCATGATAAGGTCAGCTGTTTCCTCATTATCTCTAAACACTTTTGTTTGGTGCAATACTTTATCTACCAAAGTTGTTTTTCCATGATCAACGTGCGCGATGATGGCGATGTTTCTAATATCCATATTTTCTCCAATGTATTTAAGGGGCGCG
>CAZLDH010000098.1:9568-11577 GCA_964558275.1 uncultured Chitinophagaceae bacterium | reverse complement strand
AGCTTCTATATTCAGCCCTTTTACCCAGTCATCCAGATTTTGTCTCAGAATAGCATTAATTGTAAACTGACGTGCATCGGGATGTGAAGTACCCACACTGGTAACCTGCGCCCTCGGATTATCGTATATCTGGGTTCCTCCCCAGGTACCATCAGGCAATCTGATGGGGAAAGCTGCAGATGGAACACGATAAACCGTACCTATAAGTCCACCCGGATCTCTTGGATAGTGCATATCATATAAATAAGCACTGGCTTTAAACTTAAGTAATGTATTTTTGGTCAAGTTAATATCAAGGTTACTTCGAAAATTTAATTGACCAAAGAGCTTTTGCGGTTTATAATTACGGGTACGATAGCCCTGGTATTTATCTTTGCCTGTAGGACGACGGAAAATACCACTAAAATGGGCATAATTCAATAAAGCAAAGTACCGAATAATATTTCCACCTCCGTCAAAAGTAACCGTTGTATTTGTTTGAAGACCATAATTACGCAATGCTTCTTTAAACCAATCCACATTAGGATACAGGTAAGGATATTTTCCAGATTTAAAATATCCAATCTCTTGATCACTATAGCGAGGTGAAAGACCGTCATTTGCCCGTGCTTCGTTAAGCGCCTTGGCATAGGTCGGGGCATCTACCATATTGGGCAAACCCAGTGGCTCAGTAAACGTTTGAGATACAGATGCATTTACTCTTAAAGGATGATTTCCTCCCTGTTTGGTGGTGATTAAAATCACTCCATTTGCGCCACGCTGACCATATAAAGCCAGTGCTGCAGCATCCTTCAATACCGAGACACTCTTAATCGCTGCCGGTGTCAGTGACCTTAAAAAATCCCACCGAAACCCATCTACCATAATCATTGGAGCCGTACTTTTGGAAGTTCCCACCCCACGAACAAGAAAATCAGGAGATGGAGGCAGCCCCCCCGAGGGGTTGCTAGTTACAATTAGACCTGGAATTTTACCATACAACATATTCCTTGGATTTGTAAAAGAGCTTCCCATTCCGGTTAATTCATCAGCCCATACTGTATTAATAGTTGAGGTTAATTCATCCTTGTTTCGGGTTCTGTTATAACCAATATGAATTCTCTTTGTCGCTATGATAATCCGAATAGAATCTTGATTAATGGCAACCTTTTTGAGCACTTCTCCGTCCTTTTTAATCAAGAGATGCTGCCCGACTTTTCCGGGTATAGCGAACTCTCCTCCCTCTCCGGAAACTGCTTTATACGCCTGATTTTCTACCACAATAACAGAGATATTAGATTGTGGCTTATCCTGCTGATTCACAATAGTGCCATGAATACCGGACGACTTATCCTGCGCTTGTACACCAGAATTCCAAAATAAAAACCCTATGCCAATTAATATGTAAGCAATATATCGTTTCATCATAATTTCCTTTAAATTGAACTATTCACTTTAACAAAGTATATTACCATCCCGGATTTTGTATTAATCCATAGTTTTTATTGATTTCATCCTGTGGGAATGCGCTTAGATACCATTTTGGTGAAAAATTCACTTTCCAATACCGATCCGAAATTTTGTATCGAACGTAAATATATTCATCGGACTCATGATATCCATAGCCCAAATCTTTAGCATTACCAGCATCTGGCGTACCTTTTTTCCATATACGCATACCATATAAAGTTTCAGTGAAAACATCTTTCATTTTCCAGCGAATAAGATCCCACCAACGAACTTCTTCATAACCAAGCTCAAGAACCCGTTCCCTAACAATAGCTTTACGGAAATCTTCTTTTGTCATGCCCGAGGGTAAGTCATCCAAGCCGACCCTGTTGCGTACTTTATTGACATATTTATATGCTTCCGCAGTAGGACCACCATTGACTTGGTCTAGAGCTTCAGCGTAGGATAAGTAAATCTCAGAGAGCCGCAAACATGGCCACATCTGAGGCAAACCTTTAGAAGCTCTGTCATCCAGAATAAACTTAAATACTCTATATCCTGTACGGGTATTTTTATAATTT
>CAZLDH010000098.1:0-9558 GCA_964558275.1 uncultured Chitinophagaceae bacterium | reverse complement strand
AACCCACAATTCAGCCGTTCTACCCTGATAAGGGGATCCATTTGTCAATACGGTCTCATACAATCGGGGATCCCTATTTTTATAAGGATGTGTTGGGTCATAACCTGATCCTGCCTGGTCTATAGGCGTACCATCAGCCATCGGGAACATTTTTACATAATTATCCGTTGTCGTACCTACTCCTTCATTAATCAAGCTTGTAGGATAACCGTTTGCTCCTCTGTCGCCTTTATAATCTTTTTGTACTTGCACAAGCAATTCCGGACTATTGCGATATAGATACCCGTTTCTAAAATCTCTTTGGGGATGGCCGGTGTTTATCAGGTGGTATGGATAGCCTGCCTGTTGATTTTTCTTAAAGAAGTCTTTACAGGCGTCGACAGTTGCCTGCCAAAGGTCGGGATCATATCCACCATACCAAGTTAGCATCTTACTGGAAGCTTCACCATTCAAATAAGGTTGATCACTGTTAAAAAGGGGGCTTGCTGCAAATAACAACAAACGGATCTTAAGTCCCATAGCACCTGCTTGTGTAAAACGACCAGCCCATTTCCCAGGGTTGGGTAAAGTGAATGGCAGGTCTGGAATAGCCATATTAATCAACGCGAGAGTTGAATCTAATGTTGCTCTTGCTGTCATTCGAGGTAAATGAAAGTCCTCTGTTGCGCTATAGGCATGATTCACCCATATCATTCCTCCATAATTGCGAAAAAATCGGATATAGTGGTAGGCAATTATCATGCGTGCTTCTGCCTTTAAACGCTTTTTCTCTTTGGTACTCATATCCGGTACCCGATCTACATTTTCGAGAAATATATAGGAATTTCTTATACCTCGCCATGCGCCATCACTTTCATAATTAAATTTCATACTGGTTGGATCCTGTGCTTCAACCTGTGCAGAGTAGCTACCAGTATAGTAATAGACTGAAGGAGCACCATTGTTTATATTTTGATCCTGATTAATATCTGTTAGTGAAGCCAAAAGACTGTGATCCCCTAATTGTGAAACATCAAAACAGCAATCTTGTCCAATACCTGAATATAACGTTTCATAAGTATAATATAAAAACTGTTTGGCATATTTAGCATGACTAAAGACAGTATCCTTGGTTACATCAACTTCTGGAGGTTCAGCCAAAAATTTATTACCTAAATTAAAACCATTACATCCCTGTATGATAGCTATTAAAATTATAAACAAAATTATATTCCAACTATTTCTAGTCAATTGTTTTTCATACTGTATTATCAAACCTTTCATATTGTTATGCTTTTAAAATTCTAAATGGATACCGAAATTGAATATGCGTTGGAGCGGATAACGAATACCACTTGCAGAAGAAGATCGTTCCGGATCCAGACTGTATTTTTTAGTTAAGCTTGAAAAAGTTAACAAGTCATATCCGCTAACATACACCTGCATCGCAGTAAGTCCCCATCTTTTTACTATATTTGAGGGTAAATCATAGGATATTTGAGCATTCTTTAACCGGACGTAAGAGGCATCATGCAACCAAAAATCAGAATCCATGTCGTTGCGTCTTCTTACCGCTGTGGTTGTCAACCGCGGATAGGTAGCATTTTGTCCCTTTTCAGGCGTCCATGCACCATCAGCCTGCCATTTAAAAACACCATAACTTCCCTGACCTTGTAAACCAAAAGCAATTCTAAAAGGAGCCTGTACAAACATCCTGTTCACATGCATAGCTCCATGCCATATAGTTATAAGGCTAAAGTTTTTATATCTAAAACCGAGTTTTCCCCCAACCATAAATTCAGGTGTTTCGGGATATCCAATAGCCCTTTGATCTAATTGATCTATAAGCCCATCTCCATTTAGATCCCTGTATTTCAAATCTCCCGGCTGTACACTGAAAGAAGGTTGCGGGTATTTGGCCAAAAGATTATCGCTCGCATCAAAATCAGAAGATTCATAAAAACGTTCAAAAATATAACCGAAAGGTTGTCCTACAGGATAACCTGTCTTCTGAAGATAAGGTTCCTCGCGATGCACTTCATCCATAAATATAATTTTATTACGCGCATAGGTTATGTGTGTACCAACCTGAAAAGAAAAATCAGCATTAACCTTTTGATCCCAACTCACTTTTGCTTCATAGCCATGATTGATTACTTCCCCAAAATTTACAGGGGGCAATTCGGGAATATTCACATAATCGGGAACCGTATTTAAAGTTGATAGTATATCTGTACGATGTTCATAAAAATAATCAAACCGCATTTTCAACCGATCATCAAAAAGGTGCATATTAATTCCATAATCCTGCTTCTTGGATTTTTCCCAAGTTACTAGCGGATTGCCCATTTTACCTTGCTTAGAGGCATTTTGATTCTGAGGAATATTATATCCAAAGTTATATCCTCCACTGCTTTGTCCATTTATATAATACTGATCGGGTATATACAGAAAACGACCTTCTCCCCTATCATTCCCTACTATTCCGTATGATGCCCTTAATTTAAGGAAAGTCAGAAAATCTACATTTTGCATAAAGGACTCTTCTGTTACAATCCATCCTGCTGAAAGAGAAGGGAACAAACCAAACCTTCTTCCCTTTGCAAAGTTTTCGGAACCATTATATCCCATATTGACCTCTAAAAGATAACGCCCATGATAGTTATCTTTTAACCTCAGAACAGACCCCACCAAACCACGGGGGTAACCAGTAAATTCGCTCGGATAGAACTGTTTCCTTTGATTGTATAAAGCTAGAGCAGTCACACTATGTCGTCCGAAATTCCGATGGTAATGAAGTCGGAATTCCATATACCAGCTTCTTCCCTCGCTGTAAGCTTCATTAACATCTAGCGGAGTGCTTCTATAGAAAGATTTATAGGCAATTGAAGAATCCCCAACAGCAGTTGGATCCAAATCAGTTAAAAAATAAGCTTGATACTCGGGCTCACTGGCTTTCAATGCTTTATGTTTCTGATAAGTGGTATTGTAGCTGGCTTTAAATTGAGCTGACAAGCCTTTAGTAATAAAATCTAATTTCTGATGAAAATTCAAATCCAGGTTAACAACTGCCCGAGTGTACACATCAACACCTTCCCCATAAAATAGTTTAAGTGGGTCATATTTTGGGTCAGGAATATAATAGGAATTACCCTCGCTATTTCCCGTTACCAATACCTTACCATAAGAAGCTGGTGCTCCTACCTGTGCTGCGGGGACTAAACCAATACCACCAAAAGGACTTCCCCGATAAACAGATATAATTTGATTGGATGCCCATTCTCCAATACGAGTGTGCTCGCCATAACGTGCATACCCCGTTAAAGTAAGTCTACTAGTAGGGGTTAGGTCAATATCCAGATTCGTTCTGAGATTATATTTGTTATAATGCGCGTCATCTTTAAATGATTTATCATCTCCAAATGCTACATCAAAGGTTTTAAAAAGCCCACTCTGTCTCAGAAATCCTCCAGAAAGAAAATATTTTACTTTATCGGTTCCTCCGGATACGCTAATATGGTTTTGTGTTTGGAAGGCTACTTTTTTAAGCATATAATCCAGCCAATCCATGTCCGGATATATCTGGGGATACCTGTGGGTTTTGAATGCGCGAATGGCTTCATCAGAAAACCTGACCAGATTAGGAGAAACACCATCACTCATCTGCGCTTGATTATACAGAGTAGCATAACGATAGCTTCCAATAAATTCAGGCTGATTAATAGGTTGCTGAAGACCAGCCGATAAATCAACTGAAAATTTTGCCGGTCCTTCATGTCCTCTTTTAGTAGTTACCAAAATAACACCATTAGCCCCTTCAATACCGTATATCGCAGTAGCAGAAGCATCTTTCAAAATACTTATACTTTTTATATTGTGGGGATCCATGTGAAAGAAATTACGCTTTACTCCATCAACAAGAATAAGTGGTTGAGATCTTCCGGCACTCAAACTGGATATTCCTCTTATCAAAATAGAGGGTGCATCACTATATGGATAACCACTACTCTGCGTAATCATTAGACCAGTAGTTTTCCCTGCGAGCATATTACCTACGTTGGTACTAGGTGCGTAATTAAGTTCCTTGGAGTCAATAGTACTAATAGATTCAGTCAGTAATCTTTTCTTTTCCTGACCATATCCAATCACCACCACTTGATTTAATCCTTTTGTAGCCGAGGTCAATAAAATATCAATAGTAGTTCTTCCGTTAACGGGAATCACTTTGGGTGTATATCCCAGCAATCGTACTTTTAACACTGCTTCTTCAGCTACTTTTAGGGAAAAGTGCCCATGGGGATCTGACACAGTACCTTTGCTCGTACCGGCAACAACTATAGTCACACCTGGTAATGGTTGACCAGAAACAGAGTCTTTAATAACTCCACTTATTTGTATCTCATTTGGTAGTGTTAAATTAGGTTTTTCATATTCTTTCTCTTGTTTTACCTTTTCTTTAATAATAACAGTTTTATCCTTTATGGTATAAGTAAGTAATTGTTTTTTAAGGCAAGCCTTTATGGCTTCTTCAATAGTAGCATCCTCAAGAGAAAGATTCACAGAATGACTCTTTTTAAGCAATTTTTGATTAACTATGAAAGCAAATCCTGTTTGCTGTTCAATCTGTTGAAAAGCTTCTTTTAATTGCATATCAGAAGTTTTCAAATTTACATTTTGAGGATACTCTTTGGCACTTACCTGCAGGGTAATCAGTAAGAAGAATAAAGTAAATAGCTTCATATTTTTCGTTTATTGGTCAATAAAAGCTTATTCCCAATTGTATTTTCCCGGAAATAAATTTTTCGTTTACTCTTTATTTATGGATTATGACTTTCTATTCTATTTGCAAATATCGATTAGTTATATTACTAAAAGATGAATGAATTATTACGAATAAATCACATTTTCTATGCTCCAGCAATTATGCATTTTTAAAAAAATGAAACAATTCGAAATATTTACAATACAAATATATTCAATTATAATTATTTAACAAAACTTAAATAACATTTTTTATAAATAATTGAAACAATTCATAATCAATATATACAGAGGTGAAAGAAAAAATCTTTCAGAATCATAGAAAAATGTTAGTTGGTTTGGACTCAAACACCCCATGCTTTAGGTAAGCATATGAAACCATTTTTATGTATAAGAAAATATTATGAAATATATAGAAAGGATTAAAAACAAAATTGTAAGATTGATTATGTGTGTAAGAATCAGAGAACTACCAAGGTTTTTAACCACACTTTTATCAGTATAACACGGTTAATATTTTGTGATGTATCATAATAGCGATACCTCTTTATTCCTACTTACACCCTCTTTTCATTACATTTACACTATATTGATTGCATTTTGAATAGACAACGAAGAATCTCTCCCATTCTCCGCAATGAGTATCTGTTTGATATCTTCGTCAAAAAAAGCATGCCTATAATACTTATATAATTCTAAACAAAAAGCATTGTAGAAAATGATTACGGGAGTAATAAAGCTAAAAACAACATGTCACATATAGTGATTTTTGTTACTCATTTTAGGATATAAGGTTCCAATGCTTTCCCCAGAATCTGGTAGCCTGCGGCATTTGGATGCAGTCTTCCATCGATAAAAAGTGACTTGATAATTTTTCCCGAATCATCTAACAACTCCTTACCCGGATCCGTATAGTGTACATTCTCCATCCCACACAAACGAACAATCTTTTGGTTCAACTTTGCCACTCTTTCTTCACCACCTTTCCGGGGATAAATACCAATCATTAAAATATCAGCTTGCTGTTGTCTCTGCTTTACCGCTTCTATCAATAGTTTTAATCCTGCTACAATTTCCTTATCAGAATTATATGCAAGATTATTTGTCCCTATATTAATCAACACCTGTTTGGCTTTGTAGCCATCCAATTCACCATGATACACACGCCACAATACATTTTCTATTCTATCCCAGGAAAAACCCATATTTCGCACACCGGAAGGACTAAAATATTTCTCCCAGGAATCTTCTCCCCTTTGGGTTTTACTAAATTCTGGCTCTCCGCCCCAATAATGTGTAATGGAATTACCCAGGAATATAATTTCAGGAGGATTAGCTTTATTCATTTTTAGTTCTCTCCTATGTCTATAATTCCAATCATAATTTTTACTGCGATATTGCTTTACCGGTTGCATTGTAGTATATTTACCAATAGGTTGATGCAGGATTTTTCGAATTATTCTTTCATAGCCTTTCGCATACAATTCCATTCCATAATCATTCGGATGCGTTCCGTCCACAGTGCTTTCGATATCCAAACCAATGTCTTCATCCGTCAATAAATAAATTTGATGCATACCATTAGCTTTTAAGGTAGCAAATACATGTTTCGCAATACTATTGACCCGATTATATTCTGAGTTCCTGTGTTTGCCCAACTCATCTACCGTTCCATCCGCATCTTCCACAATCAATACCGGTATATCAGGTTTTTCAGTTCTTAGCGTTTGAACAGTTTTGATAAGCCTATTCTTTATTGTATCATCAGGAAAGCCAGTCATATTGGGGAGACAATCAATCACGTATATTTTAGGGTTTAATTCTGTCAAGAGATCTACTACCGAAGACTCCAAGCGTCCATTTCCTGAAAATCCTAAATTGATTACTGGCCGATGTAACCTTCTTCCCAGAATAGATGACCAGGCCATACCCGGTCGAGAAGCACATGCCCCCTGTGCAATTGAAGTACCATATACTACAATTGGTTTATTGGGACTTAATAAAAGTGGAGTCAATTTAGAACTATCCGGAACGCCAATTTCCAACCATTTTACACTATTGTAAAGTGGCAGATATAAATGATATTCCTTAATATACTCATCCGGTAAAGAAGAAAAATGATAGGTTATTGTATCGCCAAAATGATATTTTCCTGCACTCCATTGCCAAGTTCCATTTTTATCGAGAGCATATAAATCTACTCCGCTCACCCCCGTTGCTGGCATGTGAGGCATATCCATATTCTTTTCACCAACGACATAACGCAGATAAATATCGGTGGCTTTTGTTCTAAACCTTATTTTTAATCCTGCAGTTTCATGAGATAGATTCCAGACAGCATCTCTGACTTTATTTTCAGCTTTGGCAGGTAAACGGTCATAGAAATTTTGTAATCCTTCGTGCCAACCCTGCCCTGCTAATACAACAGAAGCAGAATTTTCAGGATTCCACCAGGTTACATTTTTTTGTGAAAAAGCAGGTTGAATTGCAATAAAAAAGAAGAAAATAAAAAGGAGGTTTTTCATTTCAGATTTAATGTTTGATACTTTTGATTTATCTTATATTCGAATATAAATTCGGATAATCTGTTATTTCTCCGTCCACGCCCATATCTTTTAACTTTTGTATTTCTTCTATGGTATTAGGCGTCCAAGGAATCACTCGTATTCCATGTTTATGAAAAGATTTTATTCTTTCAGGGGTACACAAATGGTAATTCGGACTGAAGATATCCGGTTTAAATCCTAAAGTTTCTATGTATCCTTCTACGCTATCTTTTTGATTACTCCCTACAAGATAAGAAATCTCAATATCCGGCCATTTTTTATGTACCATTCTCAATGCTCTTTCATCAAAAGACTGAATCATCGTACGAGAAGCAATTCCTTTTCTTGTAATAACAGCCATTGCAGAATCGACAAACTCAGCCAAACTTGGATAATGTTTACCGTCTGCACTTTTACTAGATTTTATTTCAATATTATAATAATTTATATGATTTTTCCTTTTTGCATAAGCTTCTACTGAATCAATTAAAACGCTTAATAATGGCTTCAGAGCCGAGATATTCTTTTGTTTCGGAAAATCGGGATGGGGCTTACTTCCACAATCATATTCAGCTACACTATCATAAGGCATATCATATATTAATCGGCTATACCCATCTTTTTTAGTCATGGTATCACCTTCAGGAGTAAGACAAAAAAGTGCATTCATATAAGCATCATGAGAAACAACTATCTTTTTGTCTTTAGACATCTGCAAATCCATTTCTAAGGTACATCCCAAATCAATAGCCTTTTTTTCGGAAACAATGGTATTTTCGGGCATCAACCCACGTCCACCACGATGTGCCTGTTTATCAAATGTATCTGTCGACGTAGGCAAGCTACATGAATACCAAAATGCTAAAACAATAGCGAGCGTAAATAAATAAGCTATTTTTTTCATTTTTATGATCTTTAATTTCTCTATTATATTTCTCCTCCCATCAAAGGATCAGTAATACTTTCCTTTCCGGTTTCTACATGTCCTGCAAAACGCTGACTATAATTATTATAACCATCAACAACGACATTAAAATCATACCAACCGGAATTTTTCTTCAAATTTAAGACTACTGATATGGTTTCACCAGCCGGAATATTTCTTTTAATTATACCATTTTTATAAGATTGATCTGTTACTGTTATATCTACAGCATGAGACTTATCTTCATTAGTGAGACCTAAAACAATATTCCCTGTAAGCACTTTCTTTAATAACCTTGATCTCTCATATCCTGCTTCTACATTTAGTTTCGGATCATTATTATCGCCTTTAAATTCACGATAAAAACCATTAGGAGCATAAGCGCGTAAGTGATACTTTCCCTCTTCAAAATGAGATACTGTCCAATCATCTGATAAAGCATCCCCGGCTGTGACGGCATAATCCCAAGAATGTGCCGACTCATAAAATCCAGGTTTCCTATTTCTAGTATTTTTATCTTTAAGATCTGTATTTTTATATGAATCCTTTGTTACTTTAAATTTACCGGGGGCATAAACCTTAAAAGGGGAACCAGCAGATTTTTCCCCAAATATATCATTGCCGGCTTTCATTTTTAATCGAAAATGTTTTTTATCGGCACTCAACTTTCCATTCACATATAATTGATACGGCAATGGTCGCGCGATTCTTGTCCCTGATTCTTGATGGTTCATCAAAGGTGAAGCTGCCGGATTTTTATTTATTTCTGCAATTTCTTTCTTACTCAAAGGTTTAAAATCATTTGGAGCCTTTTTAAATTTCGCATTATATATTCGTTCTATATATTTATCCATCGCCAAGAAATCAACTTCATTCTTCTTATTGGGATCATACCGATCGAATACCGTAGTCAAGTCTCCACAGACTGTTCTGCGCCATCTACTAATATTCACTTGTTCAATTCTTTTTCCAAATTTTTCATTCAGAAAATGTTCTAAAAATTGTAAAGTCGAGGTATGGTCAAACACTTCTGAACAAACTTTTCCGCCACGACTCCAAGGTGATGCAATAATCATAGGCACTCGAAACCCAAGTCCGATAGGTCCGGTACGAGCATTCCCTTTACTTAAACCATATTCGAGTTCCTGCTCTCGCCAACTAAAATCAACTCCGGTCTCATTCACACCGTCTGAACATTTACCTGTAGCAGGATTTCTTGGATCCGGTGGAATATAAGGTGGCATATGATCAAAATAACCATCATTTTCATCATAAGTAAGAATAAAAATAGTTTTCTTCCAAACTTCAGGATTTTTAGTCAGAATATCCAAAATTTCAGAAGTAAAC
>CAZLDH010000097.1:0-11584 GCA_964558275.1 uncultured Chitinophagaceae bacterium | reverse complement strand
GCTGTCTTTTTGTTTCAGGGCAACCACGGCATCCATAAATTCACTATAAGTGTGAGCCGAAAATCTATTGATGCGCATGTAGGCTATTCCCGGATGAATGAAGTAAGCTTCTTGTACGCTTTTTAATGGGATAACTCCTCTTTTTAGCTCTATTTGCATGGGATTTCCACTTCTCAATATATTTAGAGATATCTGAGAGTGGTTGGGACCACGTAAAATATGTTTTATTCTTTTGGGGGAGATGTCTTTTCCTGTTAAAGATGAATCATTGGCTTTAATAATTTGATCGCCTATTTTAATTCCATTTTTAGCGGCAGGTCCTCCTTCTAGAACCCTGGATACATTAATAGTGTCATTGATAATATAATAAGCAACGCCGATTCCTCTGTAATGCCCCTGCATGTTTTCAGTTACATCTTTCAAAAGACGAGGACTGATGTATTCAGAATGCGGATCCAGGTGTTTTAAAATATCTTGTATAGCATTTTCTTTAATGGATTGTAGCTGAATAGAATCAACATATTTCAAGTCTATAAGCTGAAGGATTTGTTCCAAAGTATGATGCTGAGTGCTTACAACGAAGGGATCTTTATTTGGTTCTTTTAGTCTATAACCAAAAAAAATTCCAAGAACCAGGACTATGGCAAAGAGAATGGGAAGATATATTTTAAATTTCTTCTTAGTGTCACTCATTTATAAAATATTAGTAGGAATAAAAGATTGGTCGCAAAAGTAAGATATTTCCGCTGCTATTTGATATAATCGACCTGTATTATTCGGGTTATAATAGTTGCTCTCAAACAAAAAACACTAATCCTATATTCTATAAAGCTATTCAGCCCAGTTCCTTATTGAATGCAATCATTTGTAGCGCAGAAATTGCTGCCTCTTCTCCTTTGTGACCATGTTCACCGCCAATTCTTTCTTTAGCTTGTGCTACATTATTCACGGTTATAAGTCCGAATATTACCGGGATAGGCAATTGTAAGTTTAGCTGCGTGATACCTTGTGTAACCGATTCACAGACATAATCAAAATGTGGTGTCTCCCCTTTGATAACACATCCAAACGGGATGATTGCATCCGGGCGGCGGGTGGTATTGCAAGTGGCTTCAAAATAACGCTGACAGGCGAAAGTGAGTTCTATTGATCCGGGAACCTGCCTTTGATCAATATTTTCAACTTCATTTTTAGTCAACACTTCCCGACAACCATTGACAAGTTCATCCACAATAAAATTATTCCATCGGGTATGAATAATAGCAATATTCAGACCTTCTAAACCTTCTATATCAGGTGATTGATTAAACAAGGCTTCATTGTGGATAGACATATTACTTGTATTAATTTTTAGTAACTCCCAATCTAGCCAGGTATTTATCTATGTTTTGCGCTTGGGTACTCGTAGGATATTTCTTCTTAATCTTTTTGTAAATAGAAATCGCTTCATCTGCTTTGCCGGCATTTTCTAAAGCCAATCCTGCCCTCATCAGATATAAAGGAGCAATTAATTTGTTATCGTTATAATTACCTGCTTTTTTATAGAATTTAATTCCTTTTTCAGGCTGATCCAGTTCCATGTAGGCATCCCCTGTTAAACCATAGGATATGGCTTGAACCATTTTATCATCGGCATCAAATTTCTTTAGATAACTGATGCCTTTTTTATATTGTCCTAAATGAATGTAACATACGCCGGCTGCATATTTTGCCTGATTTCCCACTTTGGTACCACCATAGCGGTCGATGACTTGTAGATAGCCGTAATTATTACCATCTCCATTCAGTGCAAGGTCGAAAGAATCCTTTGCAAAATATTGCTGCGCCTTGAATACCATGGCAATGGCTTTTTGCTCATGAGGTTTCTTATATAAATATTTGTAACCATAATAGCCTCCAATAAGAATAATGATGACTATTCCTATTACGTTAACAGCCTTGTTATTCTTTTGATAAAAATGTTCTGCTTTATTGACAGATTTTTGGAGTCCTTTATCTACGCCATGGGTCTGTTTCCCTGAAGCTTTATTCTTTGCCATAAGATGTTAATGAAAATAATAGGTTAATCTGTAATAAAAGGATAATCGTCTTCTACATAAATATCCTTCAGAAGTTCATCATCATCCGGGAATGGAGAATCTTCCGCATATTTTACGGCTTCATCTACTTCCGCATCTACGCGAGATTTGATGGCTTCTATTTCTTCTTTGGAAGCATATTTTTTATCCTCTATTGTGTTAAGAACTTGATTAATCGGATCTTTTTCTTTGTATTTTTTAACTTCTTCTTTTGTACGATATTTTGCAGGATCACTCATGGAATGACCTCTGTATCTGTAAGTCTTTACGTCTAATAGGGTAGGACCATCTCCTTTACGGGCTCTTTTTACCGCCTTATCCAGACTTTTATGAACTGCTTCGCAACTCATTCCATCTACGGTATCAGATGGCATTTTATAACTTCCTCCCAATAGGGCAATGTCCTGTACATTGGAAGTACGTTCTACAGAAGTTCCCATCGCATATTTGTTGTTTTCACAAACAAATACAATAGGCAGGTTCCACAACATAGCCATGTTAAATGTTTCGTGAACTACTCCTTGTCTGGCGGCACCATCACCAAAAAAACAAATAACGATATTATCTGTTTTTTTGTATTTCTCTGCGAAGGCTAATCCGGCCGAAACACCAATTTGACCACCTACAATACCATGTCCGCCAAAGAAGTTGTGTTCTTTAGAAAACATATGCATGCTCCCACCTTTTCCTTTGGAACAGCCGGTTGCTTTACCAAAAAGCTCTGCCATTGTAGCTTTTGGTGAAACTCCTTTTGCGATAGCCAAAGCATGATCTCTGTAAGCGGTGATGAATTTATCATTCGGTTTTGATGCAGAAATAGCACCTGCAGCAACAGCTTCCTGGCCCATATATAAGTGACAAAAACCACGGATTTTCTGCATTCCGTATAACTGACCAGCTTTTAATTCAAATTTGCGTAAAAGCAACATTAACTCGTACCAATGTAAATAGGTATCTTTGGAAAATTTATTCTGCACGATTCTTTACTTTTGTCTGCAAAACTATGTGAAATTTATCAATATACAAACGGACTTAATCTGTTTATGTAAAAATTATCTGAAAGTGTTACAATTAAAGACCATTCGCCTGTTTCAATTTAAAAACTATAAAGCGCATACTTTTGTGTTTAAAGCCCCTATTATCGGAATTACCGGATCTAATGGCGTAGGAAAAACAAATCTGTTGGATGCAATTTATTATTTGGGTTTTACAAAAAGTTATTTTTATTCTAAAGAAAAATTAAATCTTAAAGATGGTACTGATGCTTTCCGATTGGACGGATCTTTTCTAAAGGACGACAAAAAATTGAAAGTACATGCTGTTTTTAAAAACGGGAAAAAAGAGGTAGCTCAAAATGGAAAAATTTATAGTCGTTACTCTCACCATATTGGTCAGTTTCCGATGGTTTTTATTGCGCCTGATGATAATATTTTAGTCAGTGGTGGGAGTGGGGTTAGACGTAAATTTTTAAATGTTTTATTGTCCCAAATTGATGCCAATTATTTAAAACATCTTATCCATTATCAAAAGATAAAATCTCAACGTGATAAGCATTTAAAAAATACTGATAATCATAAACCTGATGGTAAGTTACTTGATATTTTTGATGAACAACTTATAAAGCATGGAACACCTATTTTTGAAAGACGTTTTGAGTTTATAAAACACTTTGAAAATAAGATTCAACATTATTATCATTATTTGTCGGGCGGGAATGAAACGGTGGGTATCGATTATCAGAGTGATTTGGGGCTGCAGCCTTTTGACGAAATACTTAGAAATAATCGTTCCAAAGATTGTGTGTTACAGAGAACCTCTCAGGGCATACATCGGGATGATTTAGTTTTTAAGATGAATGGACATCCCATCAAAGAAATAGGATCGCAAGGTCAAAAAAAGAGTTTTGTATTTGGTCTTAAACTGGCACAATTTGAAGTACTTAAAGAATACAAAAAGAATGCTCCTATTTTGTTACTGGATGATATTTTTGAAAAACTGGATACGGAAAGAATCAAACGTCTTATTAAACTTATTTCCGGAGAAGATTTTGGTCAGGTATTTATTACGGATACTGAAAAAGGGAGATTAAAAGCAGCTTTTGGAAAGGAAATAGATAACTTACAATTAATTGATTTATAGAAACAAAAATGCCTATACCTAAATATTTTATTGAAGGTATAGGCTATGTGTTCTTTTTTTAGTGTCTTTCCAATTGGGAAAAGAAGAAGTTTGCTTCGATATTTGCATTCTCATCAGAATCTGATCCATGAACAGCATTTTTACCCAGTGATTCGGCAAATAGTTTTCTGATGGTACCTTCTTCCGCATCTGCAGGATTGGTAGCTCCGATTAATTTTCTGAAGTCGGCTACTGCATTATCTTTTTCAAGCACGGCTGCAATGATGGGGCCGCTACTCATAAATGATACCAGCTCTCCATAAAAAGGTTTGTCTTTATGAACCGCATAAAAGGCTTTTGCCTTTTCGGCTGATAGCTGAGTTAATTTCATTGCCTTCAAAGAAAATCCTGCTTTGATGATCTGATCTAAGATAGCGCCTGCATGTCCGTTTCCAAAAGCATCAGGCTTAATCATAGTTAATGTGATATTATCCATTTTTTTGACTATTTTTGAGCGCGCAAAGATAGGTGATGATTGTCAAAACCCGAAATTTTTTGACATTTAGTAGAAATTAAAGACCTTCGCCATTTGATTTTGAGTTATGAAACCTTTAATAGAAATAAAAGATCAGATAGATGGTGCTCCTTTTCATGCAGTTATAACCATGCATCAGAATCCGGACGCCGACGCTATGGGATCTTCTTTAGCCCTTAGGGATTTCCTTATTAGGAAAGGTCATAAAGTGACGGTTGTATCTCCTAGTAGTTTTCCTGAGTTTTTACGGTGGATGCCCGGTTGTGAAGATGTGATTATTTTTGAGGAAGAGAAGAAAAAGGCATTGGAAGCCCTCGATAAGGCCAATATTTTGTTTTGTCTCGATTTTAATAATTTTAAAAGAACAAAGAATTTTGCATCTTATATCGAAAAAGCCAAGATGGAGAAGGTCTTGATAGACCATCATTTGCATCCACAGGAAGGTTTTGACTATGGAAACAGTGATACCACCGCAGCTTCTACCGCTTTAATGATTTATGAATTCGTTTGTGAATTGGGAGATGTGTCAATGATTAATCTGAATATGGCCAAATGTATTTATGCAGGAACCATGACAGATACCGGTTCTTTTCGTTTCCCGGCAACAACTTCCAGAGTTCATCGAATGATTGCCGAACTCATGGATCTCGGGATTGACCATGAAGAAATCCATTGCGCTATTTATGATAATTATGGCGAAAACAGGTTGAGATTTATGGGAAAGGTTTTGCTGGATCAAATGGAAATCAATTATGATTATAATACTGCGCTCATCACAATACCTTCATCTTTCTATAAAAAATATAATCTAAAATCGGGAGATACGGAAGGCTTGGTTAATATTCCTCTTTCTATTAAAGGAATTAGCTTTTCAGCACTATTGAAAGACAAGAATGGGGAAATTAGGATGTCTTTTCGATCAACCGGGAATTTTAATGTGAATATCTTTGCAAAAAAATATTTTCATGGCGGCGGGCATAAAAATGCTGCCGGTGGTCTTAGCAAGGTTTCACTCAAGGAAACTGTAAAACAATTCAAAGATACTTTAGAAGAAAACAAATATTTACTTAACAATTAATCATTAAAAAGTATGACAGCAAAAGCAAAAATTAGAAATACCCTTTTAGTTGCTGCGGGTATGGGATTCGGATTATTTTCCTTCACTGGTTGTAACAGTAACCAAAGTTATGAATCTACTTCTTCGGGACTCCTTTATAGAATTATTAATAATGAAGCTGAAGGAGATAGCGCTGCTCCGGGAAAATTTATGAAAGTAAATGTCCGTACCGTTATTAATGATTCAGTAGTTAAGAAAACAGAAGACCAATGGGTGCCTGTTCGCAGGAGTACAGGTCGGCAGTATGATATGATGGAAGGTTTGGCATTATTATCTAAAGGAGATAGTGCTGAATTTAAAATTCCTGCTACCCATATTTATGTACAGGTTTTAGATGTACAAGATCAACAAGGTTATCAGGCTGCTCTAGCCAAAGCTTCTGAACATCAGAAGGAAATTGATGCTGGAATTATCAAAAAATATGTAGATAGTGTTGGTGCTCAGGCAAAAATGACAGATGACGGAGTTGCCGTTATAGTACATCAGGCAGGAGAAGGAGAGACCGTTCAAGATGGACAATCAGTTTCTCTTATGTACACCGGTAAAACATTAGACGGAACTGTTTTTGATTCTAATCAGGATTCTTCATTCAACCATACTGATCCTTTGAATTTTCAATTGGGACAAGGAAGAATGATTCCGGGAATGGAATCGGGTATGAAATTGTTGAAAAAAGGAGCAGAAGCTACTTTGGTCATTCCTTCAACATTGGCTTATGGAGAAAGAGGACGTCCGCCACATATTCAACCTAACTCCGTGTTATTGTTTGATGTCAAAGTATTAGACGTTAAAGACAAAGAATAGGATGCTATAATTTCCTTAAGTAGATAAGATAATAATGAGTTTAAATTCGAAGTTGAAAAGTATTTTCTCTTCAGTCTGTGCTTGTGGTATGGGCATGATTTTGCTTTCCGGTTGTCAGGGAAACGGAGATTATGGAACGACTGACAGTGGTTTACAATATAAAATTATTGTAGATAAACCCGGCAAGAGCGCAGCTCCGGGAGATTTTATGAGAATAAGTCTTAAGAAACGGGTGCATGATACATCTGTTTTGAATGCACGTCATCAAGGGGTAGAATATAGGTGGATACATCTGCAAAAAAGTCTTGGCAGAAAGTATGATGTAATGGAAGGTTTGATGATGCTGACAAAAGGCGATAGTGCAGAATTTAAGGTACCGGTGGATGAAGTGAAAGGGGTAGAGAGCAGGCCTTCTTTTGTAGAGGAAGGAGATGTGATTCATTATTTTGTGAAGGTTTTGGATATAAAAAATCGAGAAGATTTTGAATCTGAAATGGCGAAAAAGGAAAAGAAGCAAAATAAGATTGATGCACAAATTATTCAGCAGTATATTGATAGCCTGGGAGTCGAAGCGCGAATGAGTGATGATGGGGTGGCAGTAATAGTCCATAAAACGGGCGAAGGAGAGATGCTTGGTGACGGACAAACCGTTTCAGTAAAATATACCGGCAAGACTTTAGAAGGAAGGGTGTTTGATTCTAATGAAGATTCATCTTTTCATCATACGGATCCTTTGGTTTTTGAATTAGGAGGCGGAATGATGATTCCCGGAATGGAGTCCGGCATGAAATTATTGAAAGAAGGTGCCGATGCTACGCTAATTATTCCCTCTTCATTGGCTTACGGCAGAAGAGGTCGTCTTCCGCGAATTAAGCCGAATGAGGTATTGGTGTTTCATGTAGAGGTATTGAAGAACAAGGATGTAGAGTAATCTAAGGTCCAATCTCTAAATTATTCTAAACCTATAAGGTTTCTAAAACCTTATAGGTTTATTTTTATTAGCAATTTGAGTTTCAAATAGAATCAAAGCTATAGTATTTTAAAATTTTTATTGGAAAGTTCTTCAAAATTAAGTACCTCTAATAAAAAATTGTTTAAATGCCGGAGCCTGAGGTCGGAATTCGAAAATGGATTGTTACCCTAACGTTGGTTTTTGCCACGTTGATGCAGTTAATAGATGTTACTGTAGTCAATGTAGCAATGCCTCACATAATGGGTAATCTAGGAGTAAGTTTTGATAATATTGGCTGGGTCGTAACAGCTTATACCATCGGTATTATTATAGTATTACCTATTTCCGGATGGTTGGGGAAACTCATAGGGCGGAAACGATATTTTATGCTTTCCGTTGTGGGCTTTACGGTGGCTTCTTTTTTCTGTGGCAGTGCCACTTCTCTTCCTATGCTGATATTCTTTCGATTTATTCAGGGCTTGTGCGGTGGAGGCATGTCGCCCACAGCCCAGGCGATTTTAATTGAATCCTGGCCAAAAAAACAATTGGGATTTGCCATGGGCATGTTTGGTATGGGAGTAGTACTTGGGCCGGTGATTGGTCCTGTTTTGGGAGGTTATATCACGGATCAATTCTCTTGGCGTTGGTGTTTCTATATTAATATACCTTTCAGTATTATTGCGCTCTTTATGATTTCAACTTTTATCCGGAAAACACCAAAGGAAAAGCATAAAAAGGTGGATTGGTTGGGATTAGGACTATTATCAATTTCTGTCATCAGCCTTCAGGTTGTTTTGGAACGTGGTGAAAAAGCAGGGTGGTTTAATGCAACTTATATTGTTGTTTTTTTATTTGTAGCTGTACTTGGGTTTGTTTCATTTGTTTGGAGGGAATTACAAACAGATCATCCTGTAGTCAACCTTAGAGTTTTTCGACATCGGAGTTTTACATTGGGTTCTATAACTCGGTTTACCTTTGGATTAGGATTTGTCGCTATTGTATTTATTTATCCTTTATTATTTCAAAATTTATTAGGTTTTTCTGCGGAACAGACGGGTCTTGTAACTATCCCAAGTGCCTTGGCAACAATTGTCATGATGCCGTTTGTCGGCAAATTAGTGAACAAAAAGATTCCGACTCAATTTGTTACTTGTACAGGAATCTTCTTTTTTCTTGCATTCTGTTTCTTGATGCAGAAAACGACATTGGCTTATGGAATGGAGAGTTTTATTCCCCCTCTTATTCTGAGAGGAATTGGCATGAGTCTTCTATTTGTTCCTATTTCTACCATGAGTGTTCAAGATCTGGAAGGAGATGAAATAGGCGAGGGGACAGGAGTAGGTACCATGGTCAGACAAATTGGAGGCGCTCTGGGAATTGCGCTTGTTACTACCTTCGTAGATCACCGATTTGAATTCCATAGGATGATTTTAGGTCAAAATATCAATAACTATAATCCTACCTATTTGAACCAAATAAATGGAATGACTGCTAAATTTATGGCTTCCGGAGAAACACAACATGTAGCTCACCAAATGGCGCAAAAAGCTGTTCAGGGTGGATTACTACAACAAAGTTATCTCATGAGTTACACAGATGTGTTTTGGATAGTAGGCATCTTCTTTCTTATACTATTACCACTTCTTTTAGTACAAAGATTCAAAGGTGATTAGCCAGCATTATGTAACAAAAATTATCAATTTATTTTACTGCTTTCAAGGAGTGGTTTAATAATACAAAAAGAAGGCTACATACGTCCATAGTTAACGGCAGGAAAGTGAACTTTGTAGCCTGAACAAAAGGATATCTGTTGGAATTATCTTGAAACAGCTATCGGCACCTCCAGATTTTCCCAAATTAGAGAAAAGCTGTCGTCGTTGATTTGATATTTCAGTCTTTCATACATTTTGGAAGTCTCTTTAGGGGTTACCGTCACTTTTAGTACATTATTGGCAGGATCCAGATTGGCTCCATTTTTATTAATTCCCCATTGTCCCGTTTGCGAATTGAAAATAATCGTCCATTCTTTCTTTCCCGGAATAGCAAATAAACTATAAGTACCTGCTGGAAGGTCTTTGCCTGCAACCTGAAGGTCTTTGTCGGTTTTAAAAAGAGTCGCTTCGTTTGCTCCTGCACGCCATATTTTGTTATAAGGAACAAGTCCTCCCCATATTTTTCTTCCTTTTACTCCGGGGCTGCTGTAATTAATGGTTATCGTGGCTCCGTCAATATTGCCTGTTGCTGTGGCGGGTGGACTTGGTCTTTCAGATTTATCGCCTTGTGCGAACAACACCGTGGTAAATACGAAAATAAGTGCCATTGTGCCTACTAATGTTTTTGTTAGTTGAGATTTCATTTTCAATAGTTTTTAATGTGACTTATAAATAGTTATCCCTTATTGAACTTTCTAATTGCTCATTTTGTCCGCCTACCTAGAAATTAAAAAGGAGCAGGTCTCACAAGATAATAAATTTAATTTTATTAAGCAAGTTTTAGTATTTCGGCTATAGATTCTCCTGTCTTATTGTTTTAAAAGGATTATTTCCTCTTTCTGTTTGTACATCAACCTCTTCTATTGTCATGACCCCAATTTTATGCACTTTATCGATAAGTTGAATATTTTTTCTAACCCTCGAAGGGTTTCAAACCCTTCGAGGGTTGTTCATGCTTAAAACAGGATGTAGATTTTTGGATCAATACATGAGCAGAAAATAAACCATTTTTTGGTTATAATGTTTTGAACAAGACTTGTTCAGAATACTCAAATATACAAAAAGCAATCAATTCTCTATTTTAACAAATTTGGTTATTCTGTTTGTTTTGTCAGCAGAAGGGTGCTGAGTAGTTGCTTCTTAAATCAAAAAGGCTCGAAATCCGGCGGGAATCTATGGACATAAATGAAATTTTCTTTGTTTTCAAACCATTCAAGGACAGCATTTCGGTGAATAGACGTTTCTGCATTAGATAAAATGGTTTTATACGATGAAAATTTCCAACTCTCTAAATCTTGACACAAATTGGCTTTAACCGGATTAAAATGAATATATCGAACCAATTGAATCAGATAAGCTTCACTGTCAATTAATTTTCTTTTAAAGGGATGCATAAACAAACTTCCCCTGCGGTCATTTTTCTTGTTAAATGCCTGGGTGTATCCATTGAATAAATGGGAGAATTGTTGAGAGAGAAAATTAGAGATGAGCTGCTCTTTTTTAAGTGGGCTCAACCCCTTCAAGGGTTCAGAACCCTTGAAGAACTGAGATTTGCTTTTCATTATTTCTACAATAACAGCCTCTTGCCTTATACCAATTAGGATGTGAAAATGATTAGGCATTAAACAATAGGCATACGTATCAGCAATCGGATGAATATAATGCCGGTACTTTTTTAAGAAATAGATATAATTGTCTTCGTTTTTAAACATCTGTTCGTTGCCGTTTGCCCGATTATAAATATGATAAAAAGCGTCGGGGTAAAGAGATGATTTTATATCTTTCATTTTTTTTGGAATGTTTTTAACCCTCGTAAAACCTTTGAAGAAGACCAACCTCTTTGAGGATTATTCATGATAAGGGTAAAATACAAAAATAATGTAATGAAATAAGGGTATTTTGGATATTTCTTGTAACAAAATAAGGCGTGTATTTTGAAACCCTCGAAGGGTTTGGAACCCTTCGAGGGTTGTTCCAATGATTATTTCCTGATATTGCTGTTAAAAACTTTCAACTTATTCAATGAAAGACTTTATATAAGCAACAAGTCGGTCAAGTGTTTCATCATTGAGCTGATTTTCATAGCTTGGCATAACAGGCATATACCCGTCCACAACCTTTGCATTTGCCTTCAGGATGGATTCGCGGAGATAGGCTTCGTCTGCCTTTACCGTTTTTCCCCCTTCTAAGCTCACTTCACTCCCGTATAAGTCATACAAGGAAGGACCGGTAGAAGCCGGTTTATCCGGATCAACGGTGTGGCAGGTG
>CAZLDH010000096.1:0-11626 GCA_964558275.1 uncultured Chitinophagaceae bacterium | reverse complement strand
AGTAAGTGAAAACGTGCAGATAAGAAATATCCAGCTCGTGCAGAAAGTCCATTGTTTCCTGGAAATCTTCATTAGATTCGGAAGGGAATCCTACAATAACATCCACACCAATACAGCAATGCGGCATCAATTTCTTAATAAGTCTTACCCGGTCTGCATATAACTCTCTTCGGTATCTTCTACGCATTAGTCCTAACATTTTATTGGATCCACTCTGTAAAGGAATATGAAAATGAGGCATAAAGTGCTTGGAATGAGCAACAAATTCAATAATCTCTTCCGAGAGTAGATTAGGTTCAATAGAAGAAATTCTATAACGGTCAATGCTATCTTCTTTATCTAATGCTTTAATCAAGTCAAAGAAAGTTTCCTGTTGTTTTTTCCCTCCTTGATCGCCTTTCCCAAAATCTCCTAAATTAACTCCTGTCAATACGACTTCTTTAACATCATGTTTTCCTAATTCATGAATCTGCTCTAATACGCCATCTATAGTATTGCTTCTGCTAGCTCCTCTGGCCATAGGAATGGTACAAAAGGAACAGTTATAATCGCAGCCATTTTGTACCTTGAGAAAGGTTCTGGTTCGGTCATTAATGGAGAAAGTACCGTGAAATCCTTTGATATCTTCGACATCGCAAGAACAAATTTTCCCTTTTTCTCCGGTCGATAAGGCATGAATATGTGAAACCAGATTGAATTTTTCTTGAGCTCCGAGGACTAGATCTACACCATCGATTTCAGCTATTTCTTCCGGTTTTAGTTGTGCATAACAACCGGTAACGACGATAGCACTATCAGGAGCCTGTCTCCGGACTTTTCTTATAATTTGCCTACATTCTTTATTTGCGTTGTCTGTAACAGAACAGGTGTTCAGTACATAAACATCTGCCGACTCTTTAAAGTTCTTGTTTTGATATCCTTCTTCTTCCATCAACCTTCTCATGGCAGATGTTTCTGAAAAATTAAGTTTACAACCTAAAGTGTGAAATGCTACGGTTTTTTCTGCTGCAATCATGCAGCAAAGGTAAAATATTTTAACCAGATTAAATGCGTATTATTGATGGTTTTGGCTTTATGTAGCTACGATACATCGAATGCTACTGAGGTAATGATTTATAGCAAACATTCCTGATGGTTTTTGATACTATAGCCAGTTCGGTTATTTCTTCATCCAAGGGAAATAAAAGCTTAAAATTGTTTAGTTATTGTAGAAAAATACAATTCGTTTATGAACGTATTATTGTTCTTGATTTGGCAGTAATCATCGCAAGTCCGCCAATTATTATTAACACGGCTATACTGAGACCAAGGATGGGAATGGCTTCATACCAATACATAGCCAATCCGCCAATGAGTAAAAGCAATCCAATCGCTATAAGTCGTGATTTGGTCATTTTTCTATATCGAGAGCGTAAAAACAAGATATTCCCGATAAGATAGAACGTTGGACCGCCAATGGTTACCAAAATCATGGCGGGACTAAGGTGAGCATGACTGAGGCGTAACTCTATGGAAACCGCGATCAATATGGCGCCACCTACCATCAGGGCATGGGCATAAGCATAGGCAGAGCGCAAGGCGGTAGTGCTGCTATCTCCTTCTTCTGTTTCGTTTTGAGCCACAGCAAAATAATTGAACCATAAGGCGGAAAGACAGGCAAACCCTACAATCAGACTAGCAATCATTGTTAAACTCGAATCAGTATGGGTGAGAAGGGTATTCCCCATCAAAAGAATAGATTCCCCTAAGGCAATAATAAACACCAGACTGTTTCGCTCAGCCAAATGTTCTGCATTCGTATCCCAGTCTTTCATCGGGGCGCTGCCAATTCCCGGGAACTTAAAATTGAATCGTGGAGCAGCATAATCAAGAATAACAGCTGTCAACCAAAACAACATACGCCATTCACCCTCAAGAAAAGCTCCTGCAATCCATAATATTCCGGCGATGGCCGACCAAAGTCCCAGCATTTTATAATTGTGTGCAATAGTTTTACCATGAAAGGAAATGATCATAAATAAAGGACGAAGTAATCCCATCAATACATAGCAAATGGCAAATAACAATCCGGTGGAAGTAAAGGCATGCGGAATGGAAACTGCCATTCCTAGCGCCAGAAGCATTAGAATGGTAGAAAAAATCTGCACAATCCCATTGGATGGGTTCAGCCAGTTCATGACCCAAGCAGTATAGTTCCATCCCCACCAAATGGCAGCAAATATAATTGCAGTTTGAAAAAATCCAAGCCAAGACAAGTGTCCAACCAGCAAATGGGAAATCTGAATGATGGCAAAAACATACACGAGATCAAAAAACAATTCAATCGGTCCAACTATAGATCGCTTATTGCCTGGTTCTCTGCCAATGGTGGAAAGTCTAAAATTTCCGTGCTGATTCAGCTTGTTTTCCATGAATTTATTGTAATTTCTGACTTTATGATTGCAAAATACATAAAAAACAGAAAAACTAAATGCTGATTGGTAGGTCTATTTTGCTTTCAACTCGTCTTCCTATAATTCAATACCGCCCAACTGTTTAGCACCAAAGCAAAAACGGCCATAACACCTACCTGCGGCAAGATATCCGAAAAACGGCTGCCTTTGATGATGACCATCCGCATCACTTCTATTAAATAGGCCACCGGGTTGAGTTTGGCAGCCCATTGTGCCCAAACGGGCATGCTGTCGATGGACGTGAACAGCCCGCCCATCAGGATAAAAACCATCATAAAAAAAAACATAATGAGCATAGCCTGTTGTTGGGTGTCGCAGTAGGTGGAAATCAGGAGGCCGAAACCTAAGATTGCTAACAAATAAACCCAGACAAACCCGTACAGCGTTAAAAAACTTCCCAAAGGAACGATGCCGTACACCAACCAAGAAACCAACAAGCCCAGGGTAAATACCACATTGCCCAAAATCCAAAAGGGAATCAGCTTGCCCAAAATAAAATGGTGCTTTTTGATGGGGGTCACATTAATTTGTTCAATGGTGCCCACTTCTTTTTCCTTTACGATATTCAGGGAGGTAAGGAAGCCCCCGACCATAGTCAATAAAATCGCCAAAATGCCCGGCACCATAAACAGCTGGTAATTCAAATGCGGGTTGTACCAATTGGATTGGGTAACTTCAATATTTTGCCCCTCGGTTATTGGCGAACGAATCAATTTCGTTCGTATGTTTTGATTAAACCGACCAATGATTTGATTGAGGTAAGCCGTTCCCAACCCTGCTTTTATCCCGTTGATGGCATTGGCCGCAATCAATAAACTGCTTTGTTTTTCCCGAATTAAATCGCGTTCAAAGCCTTTGGGAATTTCCAAAACCAAATCGGCTTTGCTTTTGGCTATTTCTTTTTTGGCCTGTTGAAAGGAATTTCCATAAGCCACTAATTTAAAATAATCGGACGCTTTAATGGTGGCAATCAGTTGTTGTGAATATGTGGAATGGTCTTTATCCACAACGGAAAGATTAAAGTTTTTAATTTCATAATCTGCCGCAAGCGGTAAAATGGAAAGTTGAATGACCGGCGCAACGGCAATCATCACTAGAATTGTCCTGTTTCGGAATATTTGCTTAAATTCTTTTTGCAGTAAAAATAGTAAAGTCTTCATTTTTCTTGTTTTAAACGAACATTAAAGCTCCGCATACTCACAAAGAGTAAAAAGGCGGTCATCCCCAGTAAAATCAATGTTTCTTTCCAAATTGCGCCAAGACCGAGCCCCTTTATCATAATGGCTTTTACTATGCTGTAGAACCATTTTGAAGGCACGATATTAGAAATGATTTGGAGTACCTGAGGCATATTGTCAATGGGAAACATAAACCCGCTGAAGAGAATGGTCGGCAACATCATCCCCATCAATGAGAACAGCATGGCGGCCTGTTGTGATTCCGTTCGTATAGAAATGAGAATCCCCAGCGACAGGCAGGTAATGATAAAAAGCGTGCTTTCCAGAAATAAAAGCAGCAAGCTTCCTGCTATGGGGACGTTCAGGACGAACACACTCATTAATAGGATTACAATTAAATTAATTATCGACAGTATTAAATAGGGAAATGCTTTGGAAAGAATGACTAAAATCGGGCGAAAGGGGGAGACCAACAACACTTCCATCGTGCCGGTTTCTTTTTCGCGTACAATGGAAATGGCCGTCATCATCACACAAACCAACAGTAAAACCAAAGCCATCACGCCCGGAACAAAATTGTACTTTCCTTCGAGTTGCGGATTGTAGAGCATTCGGGTTTCCGTATTGATGCGATAGGGGACTTTCGCAGTTTGCGCCATATCCGCCTGGTAATCTCGAACGATGGCGGTCACGTAATTGGATAAAATGTTCGCCCGGTTGGGGTCGGAGGCATCCGCAATAATTTGGATTTTTGCCTGCTTTTCGTGGAGCAACCTATGTTGAAACTCAGCCGGAAAAACGACCGCCAGTTTAATATCTCCTTTTCTAAAAGCACGCGAAATGGCTTTCGGACTCATCTCCTCTTTTTGAATGTCGAAGTATCGGCTTGCATCAATTTTGTTAGAGATTTCTTCCGAAGCAGCATCTTGCGCTTGGTCCACCACAATGATTTTGGCATTTTTTATCTCATTGGTCAGGGCAAAACCAAAAATCAAGATCTGCGCTATGGGTAGTCCGAATAGAATAAATAATGTCCTTCTGTCACGCAAAACGTGCAAGAATTCTTTTTTTACAAAGGCGATAAATCGTTTCATTTTGTTAGCTTTTTGCTGTTAGCCGTTTGCCTTTTAGCCAATAGCCAATAGCCAATAGCCAAAGGCTAACAGCTGTGTTATCCTTCCCCGCGTTTCGCTCCTCTGGCCAATTGATAAAATACTTCATCCATAGAAGCTTTATCAAATTGTTGTTTCAACTTTTGGGGCGTATCCAGGGCTTCTATTTTTCCATCGACCATAATGGAAATACGGTCGCAGTATTCAGCTTCATCCATATAGTGGGTGGTCACGAAAACGGTAATCCCGTTGGAGGAAGCTTCGTAAATCAAATCCCAAAACTGCCGTCGCGTAACCGGATCCACTCCGCCGGTGGGCTCGTCCAGAAAAACGATTTCCGGATTGTGTAACACGGCAGTCGAAAAGGCCAGCTTTTGTTTCCAACCCAAAGGCAGGGAACTTACCCGTTTTTTGGCTTGTTTTTCAATGCCTAATTTTGAAATGAGCCGGTCCGTTTGTTCTTTGATTTGAGACCTTGAAAGCCCATAAATCCCACCAAAAAATTGAATGTTTTCCAGCACGGTCAAATCTTCGTACAAGGAAAATTTTTGGCTCATATAGCCGATGTGTTGTTTGATGTTTTCGGTTTCTTTGTACACATCATAACCGGCAATTTCAGCCTTACCGGAGGTGGGTTTGGACAGACCGCAGAGCATTTTGATAGCCGTGGTTTTTCCGGCACCGTTGGCCCCCAGAAAACCGAAAATTTCGCCTTTTCCCACCTCAAAAGAAATGGCGTCCACTGCGGTAAACGTTCCAAATTGTTTGGTGAGTTCCCGGGTGTAGATGCTAGCCGATTTATTCTTATTGCTGGTCGCTATGTTGTTTTCAGTTTTCATTTTCAGGTTTAGTTTTATGGTTGGCCATCAACCGGATAAAGCAATCCTCCACCGTTGGTTGGATAGGGTTCACTTCGATGGATTTAAAGCTTTTATTTTCTAAATAAGTTTTAATTTGCGTTCGGTGATTTTCGATGATATCCTTGTTTTTCTCTCCCTCAATAACCAGATGGGCATATTCCCCAAAAGCGTAACCATCCAGGGCATAGTCGTAACTTTTTAATAGGTTCAGTAAACTTCGTTTTTCCGCTACTTTAACTTCAAAAATCAGGTTCGGGAAATTGGCCATAGTGTTTTCTGGCGTGTCAATGGACATTATTTTACCGTCTTGAATCAGGGCAATGCGTTCGCAGAGGGTCGCTTCGTCCATATAAGGCGTGGACACTACAATCGTAATTCCTTTTTCCTTCAATTGCTTCAGCATCTCCCAAAACTCTTTTCGCGAAACCGAATCCACTCCTGTTGTGGGCTCGTCCAAAAAAAGCACCACGGGTTTGTGGATTAAAGCACAGCAAAGCGCCAGTTTTTGTTTCATTCCCCCGGATAAGTTCCCTGCGCGTCGATTTTTAAAAGGCTCGATTTGTTTGTAAATACTTTCAATCAGATGACGGTTTTCCGCGATGCTGGTGTTGAAAATCGTGGCAAAAAAACTCAGGTTTTCCTCAATCGTCAAATCGGTGTATAAAGAAAAATCGCCCGGCATATAACCCACACAGTTTCGGATTTTTTGATAGTCTTTTTCTATGTCAAAACCATTGACTGTAGCGCTTCCACTATCGGGAAGTAACAAAGTGGTCAGCATCCTGAAAATGCTGGACTTTCCCGCTCCGTCCGGACCAATCAGTCCGAACAATTCGCCTTTTTTTACGGAAAAAGAAACATCTTCCACGCCAATGGTTTTCTCCTTGCCGTAGGTTATTGATAAGTTGTTTACTTCAATCATTTTAAAAGATTTTTAGTCTTAAAATTTTATTTTTTTCCTTTATTGGCTTGATCTAATTCCACTTCGGCATACATACCAATTTTCAGGTATCCATCGTTTTTTACCCTTATTTTTATGGCGTAAACAAGGTTGGCGCGCTCTTCTTTGGTTTGGATGGTTTTGGGCGTAAATTCCGCTTTGTCGCTTATCCAAATAACTTTTCCTTCATAGGTTCTGTAACTATTTTTTCCATCATCCACTTTTACGGTTACCGTTTGGCCGAGCTTGATATTAGAAAACTGGCTCCCGGTGATGTATGCCCGTAAATCCAGATAGGATAAATCGGCGATTTTGTACAGCGGCATTCCGGCTCTTGCGGTTTCGTATTGTTCGGCATAGGTGGCCAGTACCGTTCCATTCACGGGATTGATGATTTTATGGTCTTCCAATTTTTCCTCTATTTGCTCAATTTGTATTGTGATGGGCACGGTACTTTTTCCCAGACTGGTGGTTTGGATTTGCAAAGATGATTTCCGAGCCTTGATTTGCTCTTCTATTTTATAGACACGGGTTTGTGCATCGTCCAATTGTTTTTGGGTAGCTGCTCCTTTTTCCTGCAAGTTTTCTATTCGGTTTAAATTGGTTTTGGCATTTTTCAACTCTGTGCGTAAGGCTGCAAGTTGTTTGGCTAAATTTGGCCTTTGACTCAGGGTGGCCTCAATTTGCGCCTGCAACGCTTTTTTTTGTAAATGCAGTTCCGTACTGTCAATATAACCGATGACTTGCCCTGCTTTGAGTTGTTGCCCTTCGTGTACTTTCAATTTTTTTATTACCCCTGGGGCTTCTGCGGAAATAATCGTTTCCACGGCTTCGAAAGTGCCGGTGGCATCCGGAATAGCATCTTTTTGGCAAGAAACCAGTAAAACCAGTACCGATAAAGCTACTGCGACGGTCGTGAGTGATGTTTTCTTTGTTGTCTTCATTGTTGTTTTGTTTTAAAGTTATTTTTAAAAACTATTTATCCAATTGTCCTTTTTCCCATTGTAATTTGTGTTGTGCCAGCAACAGTTGTATTTGGTGCAGATTTCTGTTTTGCCTTGCGTGATTTTCGGCATTTACCTCGCGTAAATAATCGTTGGTGCCCACTGTGCCGTATTTCAGTTGAACGGCCATCGTTTCCTTTACGTTTTGCCGCAGGGAAATGATGCGATTATCGGTAGCCAGAAACTTGCGGTATTTGGCTATTTCGGTTTGAAATCCTTTTGTTTTCATTTGGGTGTTCAGCAAAAAGGTTTTCTTTTGCTGCTTGACTTTTGATTTTTCTATTTCCAAAAGCGCACGCTCTTTTTTAAGAGTGTACAACCCGCTGAGCGGAATTTTTAGCCGAATACCGGTTCGGTAATAGCCTTCAAATTCATTGCTCAGCATATTCAAAGCCGGACGACCATAGCCGCCTTGAAAAAACAAGTCAATTTTCGGTAGATTTTTGGCCGTCAGTTGGTCGTTTTGCTGTTCAATTTGCTTTAGTTGACTACTGAAAAAAGCCAGTTTTGGGCGATTGATTTCCCCTGTGTTGAGTATGGGTTTGGGGGTAATAAAATCCGTTTCTTCGTTGATGGGGTTTCCAATGAACAGCCCCAACCTTTCCGAATAACTTTTTCGCGTCGCCTGTAATTCAATAGCCTGTTGTTTGGCTTTGAGCAATTGAGCCTGCAGCCGTTCCATTTCACTTTGTAAGGCTGTGCCATTTTCAACGGCCGCTTGTATATTGTCCATTCCAATTTGAATATCCTGCTGATAAATCCGGTTTTGCTGAAGCTGCGCTTCGATGAGCAACACCCCGAAAAATAGTTGATTCACCCTTTTCTTCAAGGCATAGAGCTGCACGCTCAATTGATTTTGTTGGGTAGTGGATTTTGCACGAATGGCGTCTTTTTTTTCTTTAATCAAGCCACCGTCGTATAAATTCAAACTTACTTCTCCGTAAATTTTATACTGGTCTTTGTCCAATGTTGGGACATCAATGCCCGGAACTTTTATCGGAATCTGTGTTACATCGGATTGATAAGTTGCCTGGCCGTATAGCGCTACTTGTGGATAACGCCCTTTTGCCGCGTTCGACAGCGAATAATCTTCGCTTTTTTCGATAAGTCCCAGTTGTTTGGTCAAGGGATAGTTTTCACGGGCAAGTTGGTAACATTCCCTGATGGTAAGTGAATTTTGTGCAACGCCTTGCTGCGCAATCATCACTAAAACAAAAAGGGGTAAAAGTTTGAATATTTTCATAATTTGAATATTTGTTTTAATCATTTGATTAATTTTGAGGCAAAAAAAATTTATGTTTCGTTCAGCATTGCACTTGCCCATTGAGGCACTAATTCTTTGCGTTTCATAAGCGCTTCCCGATATTTTTCTTTATCCAAAACCCCCGAATTTTCAATAACGGGAAGGGCTATAAAAGGAAAAATAATCATTCCTAAGATAGAGAGGAGAAATTGGATGGGTTCCACATCGGGCCGTTTTTCTTTGAGTTGTTGCATAAAATGCGTTTTAAAAATCAACTCCCTTACTTTGACGATATTACCAAATTCAGCGGGTCGGCTTCGTATTTCGTTGAGCACAAAAATGGGCAAATCCGTGTTTTGTGAAATCATATCGATATAGAAAGCGGTCAATGTTTCTATTTTTTCTTCAACTGAAGTGTTAGGATTATCCAAAATCGGAAAAATGCCGCCAAAAAATGTGTGTATTTTTTCTTCCATCACCAAATCGAACAGCTTTTTCTTGCTGCGGAAATAGTAGTTTAACAATGCGAGGTTGATGCCGGCTTCTTCTGCAATATCCCGTGTCCGGGTAGCGGCATAGCCTTTATGAGTAAAGACTTTCCTGGCTGCCTCCATTATTTTTTCCTCGGTATTTGCATCAAACTTTTTCGTAGCCATAGTTTTTCACCAATTATTTTAGGGGCAAAGATAAAACAATTTATTTGATTTAAACAAATTTTTTAATCATTTGATTAAAACAATTTGTTTAAATATATGATCCTTTTTTCAGGGAATTAATCAATGTGATGACTTTACTCTAAATATACAACAAGCAGGGGCAATAATTGGCGGAATAATATCAATTTATATACTAAATAGTAGTTGAATCGGTAATACAACCTCCGGATAGATGAAACTTCTTAAATGCCTTTTTATAAATTCAATTTTTTGTAGGAATAACAATTTCCGGTTGTGCTTTTAGTTTGAGGTCATTATAAAAGGAAAAATAATATCTTGGGATTTGTTGGGTCTCAGGATGTATAATAAGAGCCAGACAGCTATCTTTTGATGATAACCGGTTATCATCAGTATTTATCTCAAATGTGATTCCTTTCTTTGGTGCGGATAAGATATTGACCAGGCTACTATCTTTCAGATGGTAAGTTGCCACAAGGGCGAGGGTGTCATAAATTGATTTTATTGCTTTCAAGCTGCTTCCCGTTTGAAGATTATTTTTTGTCCTGAATTTTGGATCATTGGTTCTAACCCATTGAATATGTGGACGCATGCTATCTTTTCCTGAACATTCAGAAAAGATGGTTAAATTTTTGAAATGGGTGCTGTCTGTGCCATAAGTCCACTGATTAAGACTTTTACACATTCCGGCATCACTTTTAGCAGGTTGACCTAAGTTGAGCTTATTGATTTCTTGGGTTCGTTTTCCTACTTGAATGACTCCAATAGATTCTCCGGGAATTATCGAAGCATTTTTTCCTTTTATTTTTAAAAAGAAAGTATCTATGACCTCATTTTTAGTTGTTTTTTGACTGGTGTTATCTTTATTCTTATTATTTGAAGGATGACAGGAGGTGAATAGAATAGTAGAAATAATGAGTAGAGTGATGGAGGAAAAAGTATGTTTCATAGCAGTAGCGTAGTCCTTTATGAAGTGGATGTTTTTGTATGCTTTAACCCAAACAAAAATCCTGCCTAACATCATTGTAATGGTATGCAGGCAGGAAATTATTTATATCTGATATTGAAACTACCGCCCCTAAGGTTTAGGTATGCAATCAGAAAATATTGAATTAACCATTCATACTGGTCAAAAATTCTTCGTTACTTTTCGTCTTCTTCATTTGATTCAATAAGAAATTCATCGCTTCTTCGGTATTCATGTCAGCCAGATGATTTCTCAGAATCCACATGCGTTGAAGTACATCTTTGTGAAGGAGTAAATCTTCTCTTCTTGTGCTGGAAGCGGTGACATCAATAGCGGGGAATATACGTCTGTTTGCTAATCGACGATCTAGCTGCAATTCCATATTACCGGTTCCTTTAAATTCCTCGAAAATAACTTCATCCATTTTGGAGCCTGTATCTATCAATGCAGTAGCTAGAATAGTCAAGGATCCTGCATTCTCAATCTTACGAGCGGCACCAAAAAATCTTTTAGGTTTATGTAATGCATTGGCTTCGACACCTCCGCTCAATACCTTTCCTGAAGCCGGCATAACTGTGTTGTGTGCTCTTGCGAGACGGGTGATAGAGTCTAACAGGATCACGACATCATGTCCACATTCAACCAACCTTTTTGCTTTCTGAAGTGCAATATTGGACACTTTTACATGTTTATCTGCAGGTTCATCAAAGGTAGATGCAATCACTTCTCCTTGTACGCTGCGGGACATATCTGTTACCTCTTCCGGGCGTTCGTCTATTAATACAACCATGAGGTAAGCTTCCGGATGGTTAGTTGCAATGGCGTTTGCTACTTCTTTTAATAGGATTGTTTTACCTGTCTTTGGTTGTGCTACGATTAATCCACGCTGTCCTTTTCCGATAGGAGCAAATAAATCCATGATACGGGTGGAATAATTATTGGACGTAGTTGAAAGATTGAATTTTTCGTGAGGGAATAATGGCGTCAAATAGTCAAAAGGAACCCGGTCTCTTATTTCTTCAGGTTTTCGACCATTGATAGCGGAAACCTTTAATAATGCAAAGTACTTTTCACCTTCTTTAGGAGGACGGATACTACCGGTAATCGTATCTCCTGTTTTTAGACCAAAAAGTTTAATTTGGGAGGGAGAAACATAAACATCATCAGGCGAGCTTAAATAATTATAGTCTGAAGA
>CAZLDH010000095.1:1331-11649 GCA_964558275.1 uncultured Chitinophagaceae bacterium | reverse complement strand
ACTATCATATAAAGTAGATAAATTTTACTCAATAATATTGATTGCGAAATTCGGGTATTGTCTAAATTCCAACCTTTATTTTCGGCTTTTATACCCATGATGGTCATCATACATGAACCTAGTGCAGTGGCTACAAGGTCAGTAGGAGAGAAGCTTTCTCCCCTTCCGTTGTTGTCAATAGGTGCATCCGTTTGGATTTGTGTTTTTGATCTCAAATGGGTTGCCTGGGTTCTTAATTGTCCTGTATAGATTATTTTTGAAGTCATTGTATAAAATTTTGTATAAATTTACACTACTATTTTAATAAAAAGAAGCCCTTGTGAAACGAATTTTAACTGTTATACTATTTCTTGGACTTGCTCAATTGGCATTTAGCCAAGATTCTAATCAGGAAGATATTAAAAATGTTGAATTTCAACAGATTCGCTTTTTTGGGAATATGGAAGCCAATCATTATGAAAATGAATTTGATGTTGGAGGTAGATTGAATACTGACGGCTGGAGTGTGTATTTGGAATTGGAGAAAAAGAAGAATGAAAAGTTTTGGAATCTTTATCATTTTGAAGCAGGAGAGATAAAGAGTAACAAAGAAAGTAAAGAATCACGAATTCTTCAAAGTGGTCGCTACCGGGTGGGTCGCGGACGAAGGTATGTTTATGGGAAGAAGAATATTTTTTATCAGTTAAGATTTGGTTATGGACAGCGGAGGATCATCGGACATAAAGGAAATCAACATGGGGTGGAAGTTTCTGCTATTTATATGGCAGGGATTTCATTAGGTCTGATGCGTCCCTATTATTTACAATTGTTAGACTCTACCGGCCGAAGTTATTATGCAAAATATACGCCGGAGAGTAGTGCCGACTTTTTAAACAGAAATGCTATTCTTCAGAGTGGCGGAATGAAATATGGTTGGGATGAACTGGAAGTTATTCCCGGATTTTATGCACGATTGGGGATGCGATTTGATTGGGCACAATATAATAAGTTTGTGAGTGCCTTGGAAGTGGGCGTTATTGGAACCTATTATACGAAGGACGCTCAGATAATGGTGAAACAAGATGGAAAGAATTTCTTTTATGGGGCTTATATCAGTTTATTATTTGGGAAACGATGGAAAATATCCAATTGATTGGAAATTAAATGACTTCCTTGGTTCTGATTTGTTATTGTCCTAATTTTGAAAAAAATTTCTGCTATGAGTATAAAAATAAGTGGAGATGTTCCCGACGGAATAGCTAAGGTTGAAAAGAAAAAATATACCAAAAAACCTTCTTGGTTACGCGTACGGCTCCCAACGGGAGAGAAATATAAGAAGGTACGTAGTATTGTAGATGAAAATAATTTGCATACCATTTGCCAGAGTGGCAATTGCCCCAATATGGGCGAATGTTGGGGAGCAGGAACCGCTACTTTTATGATTTTGGGAAATACCTGTACACGTAGTTGTGGTTTTTGTGCTGTAAATACAGGGCGTCCTGATCCTGTAGATTGGGAAGAACCTCAGAAAGTTGCCGAGGCTATTCGGAAAATGGATGTGAAACATGCAGTTTTGACCTCTGTGGATAGGGATGAGCTGAAGGATGGTGGTTCTATCCTCTGGGGAAAAATGGTAGAGAAAATTAGAGAACTGAATCCGAATACTACATTAGAAACGTTAATTCCTGATTTTAAAGGAATTGAAGAAAATATTCAGCGGGTTGTAGATGTAGCTCCTGAAGTGGTTTCTCATAATGTTGAAACGGTGGAACGTCTTACACGTAAAGTGCGTATTCAAGCAAAATATCATAGAAGTCTTGAGGTTATTCGCTATTTGAAAGATCATGGAATGAGGACAAAGAGTGGAATTATGCTTGGTTTGGGTGAAAAGCAAGATGAGGTAGTACAGGCAATGCAGGATCTTTATGATAATGGTTGTGATGTGGTTACTTTAGGTCAGTATTTACAACCTACTCCCAAGCACCTTCAGGTGGAACGTTTTATTAAACCGCAAGAATTTGAGGAATATAAGCAGATTGGATATGAAGAAATTGGTTTGGATTTTGTTGAAAGCGGTCCCTTGGTTCGTTCTTCTTATCATGCTGAAAGACATTTGCATAGTGGTAAAGAAGAATATGAAGAGAGTAAACGCAAGAAGAAGGCCTCTTAGCAAGATAACAGCAATTAGGTTTTATTTTCTTTATCCCGGTAGTGAATAAATTGCCGACCTTTTACAATGAGTCTCATACTGCGTTGTCTTAATGAGATTGATTGATTTAAGATTTCTTCATCATTTTTTCGTTTATGATAAACAGCAAAAATTGATTTTCTGGAAATCATTCCCACTACCTTAGGACGATTTTCTCTACTCACTACCGGAATGATTCCAATATTGAATTTATCCATTATGTCTATTGCAAGACTAAGTTGATTATTAGGATAAATATAGGGATTGTCTTTGAGAATGAGAGCAGTTATAGGGGCATTATCATCAAATTTTTTACTGAAAATATCCAGGCGTTTGACAAGCCCGAGATAGTTTTGGTTTCCGTCAACCACAATAAAACAAGGAGAATCTTCTTCGGCAGCATTTTCTTTTATCCATTCTCGTGTTTCTTTTACGGTATTACCAATTGAAATAAGGGCAACGTTTTTGCTGAGGACTTGCTTTGCAGTGAGTTGCTCCATTATGTCAGGCTCAAATGTACCCGGAGGCGTTAACCCATGGCGTTCCATTTTTTCTGTCATAATGCTTCCTTTCATAAGAAAGAAAGAAACGAAGTAAGCTGCGGTACAGGCTCCAACCAGGGGTAGTAACCCATGCATGGCACCCGTGGTTTCTAATGCAAATACGATAGAGGTGAGCACAGCCCTTGAAGCGCCTGCGAACATAGCTGCCATACCTATCAGAGCAGCGGTAGCGATGTTAATACCTGAATTTGGGAAAAGATATAATGTTGCTATACATAAGAATGCTCCTAAGCCACCACCAATAGTGAACAATGGAGCTAAAGTGCCACCGGAAGTACCACTTGCCAGAGAGACACTCCAGGAAATAAATTTTAATACGCAAAGAACAAAAATAAGGTATAATGAAATTTTTCCGGTAAGTAACAGCCTAACATTATCATAACCTACACCCATTGTTTCCGGTGCAAAATAGCCAATGACTCCAACAGCTACTGCTCCTATTGCCGGCCACCACATCCAGTGTACTGGGAGCCTTTTATACCAGTCTTCGAGTAGGTAAATCGATTTTGATGCGTAAGATGCTGCTACGCCAACGATGATACCGAATATAGTATAAATAATTATTTGCAAGCTTCCGGGAGAGGGGATTTCGGGCATCGCAAATATGGGAACAGCTCCGAAAAGTAAAAAACGCATTGCTGCTCCTGTAACCGAAGAAAGGGCAACAGGGATAATAGATCTAGGAGAAAATTCAAATAGTAATAATTCTACACCGAGAAGAACTCCTGCTATGGGACAACCAAAAATAGCAGACATTCCGCCACAGGCTCCGGCAGTAAGCATAATTTTACGTTCGGTAGAATTAATCTTCATTATTTGTCCCGCAAAAGAACCTAACGCACCTCCTCCTGAAATAATAGGTCCTTCTGCACCGAAAGGACCTCCTGTGCCAATAGTGAAAGCAGCAGAAAGCGGCTTAAGAAAAGTGATAATTGGTTTAATCTTACTTTTATTTAATAAGATTTGTTCCATGGCTTCGGGGATACCATGCCCGCGAATTCCGGGAGAACCATAGCGTGCCATTATTCCTACTATAATCCCTCCGATAATAGGAACGAAAATGACAAATATGCCCAAAGTGTCTATTCCCGGAGCTGCAGCCTCAAAAGAGAATTTGCCATAAAAAAACAGATTCGTCACTAAATCAATTAATGCAATCATTGCTTTAGCTATAAAGCCAATGACAATAGCATTGAAAATTGCTTGTATGCTTAATAGAAATACCCGCTTGTATAAGTATTTTCTACTGTGGGTAGGTTTTATGCCTTTGGGGAAGGAAGGATATTTTGTGGTTGATTCTATGGGTATGGCTTCGGAGGGTGATAACCGGTTCCCTTTTTTAGATTTATCGTATTTGTTAAATTTTTTCTCCATTTTCCCCCTTTATGGTTAGGATACTAATGTCTTAATCTACTGCCGGTGAAGAATGACATTTTTTTTCTTTCATTTTCAAAATTTGATAGTAAGAGAATTTTCTGTCATTTTTTACATGTCCTTTGAGTATTGAATAAGCCACTGCAATCAAGAATACACAAATCATAATAATTGTTAACTCTGCGTGGGTAACAATCCCTTTTCTTTTATACCCCATGGCAAAGAAAAATAATATAATAGGTAAGCTATAAATCAATCCTTTGGGGAGGTGTTTTTTTAACATATTCCCAAACTTCTTTTCTTTGTATCCTTCTTTCTCCCAATATTCAATGAAGTCTTTCTCTTCTGTCGTCAAGGTGTCATTCATTTTCTTCCTCTTTAATTTACCCAAAATTACGAATTATCGGGTATATATGAAGGAATCATATCGAAATAATTTCTTATTATTTCTACTTTCTCTATTAGGAAGCATTTAAATCCCAGTGGATTGGCGTTTTATTTTGTTGTTCTAATAATTTATTTGTCTTGGAGAAGTGTTTACAACCGAAAAAACCTTTATGAGCAGAAAAAGGAGAGGGGTGAGGGGCTTCAAGTACAAAATGTTTATTTAGGTCAATGAAGGCTTTTTTATTTTGGGCAAATCGTCCCCATAACAGAAAAATGACCCCTTCTTTTTGGTCCGATATTTTTTGAATGACTGCATTAGTGAATTCTTCCCAGCCTATTTTGCTATGAGAAGCCGGTTGATGTGCAATGACGGTGAGCATGGCATTAAGTAACAATACTCCTTGTTTTCCCCAAGGGGTGAGATCTCCTGATGGAGGTGGTGTAAGCCCAAGATCAGAATCCATTTCTTTGTAAATGTTTTTTAATGAAGGGGGGAGGGTAATACCTTTATTTACCGAAAAACATAATCCATTGGCTTGTCCTTGTCCGTGATAGGGATCTTGTCCCAGAATGACACATTTTACGTTTTCAAAAGGTGTAAGATTGAAAGTATTAAAAATAAACTTTCCCGGAGGATAGATACTTTTGCCATGACGAATATCTTTTTTGATATGTTCTGTGATGTTTTTAAAATAAGGTTTGTTAAATTCGTTCTGAAGTACATGCTGCCAACTTTGATCTATTTTTACATCCATGGAATAAAATTTGTTGAATTTTGTGCCAAATTATGTAAATAAATTTTACTTTTGCAATCCATTTGGAATAAATGGTTCGGTAGCCTGCCAGTCGTAGGTTGGCTCAGCTGGAACAAAAAAGAAAAATGGTCCGGTAGCTCAGCTGCCTGTCTACCGACAGGTAGAGATACCTGCCGGCAGGCAGGGAGCAACAGTATGATAAACTGAAAGAGTAAAGTTCTTAAAGAAGAGAAAAAGATGTATTTTGTCTATGTGTTGAGAAGTGAGAGTTATAATCGATTTTATATCGGAATGACTGGAGATATAGAGCGGCGTATAAAAGAGCATAATTCAGGAAAGACAAAATCGACAAAAGGATATCGCCCATGGAAATTATTTTTTTATGAAAAATATCCTTCGCGAAAAGAAGCAAGAGAAAGGGAGAAATATTTGAAAAGTGGTGTAGGTAGAGAATTTATTAAAGAAAAATGGTCCGGTAGCTCAGCTGGATAGAGCAACAGTCTTCTAAACTGTAGGTCATGCGTTCGAATCGCATCCGGATCACCAAAGTCGGTTAAGCAGCAATGTTTAATCGGCTTTTTTTATTTAAATGAGATGAGTAATTGTATAAAAATACAAAGATGCGACAATGGTGTTTACTAAAGTCTTTATTCTTTAGAGTGGCAGAGATTAAATCCTTAAATAAAAAAGCCGATTACTTTAGTAACCGGCTTTTTTTATTTAAGTTATATGGAGCTTATCTGTCAATAGAACCCAATACTTTTTTTGAAAAAGCATTGGCAGCATCTATAGAGGAAAGATTTTCTTTCTCAATTAATTCGTGAACTTCAATAGCTCCGCAAACATTGGTGAGTAATTCTCCCACTACGTCTGTTTCTGTTTCACTTACAGAACGATGTTCAGAGAAAGATTCCAATACCTCTACTGTATGCTGTAATTCTTCCTTTGAATTGTTCTTCTGTAAATGTCTAATTATTGGTAACTTCATTGACTAATTCTTTTAAGGAATCAAACTTATTTGTTTGTACCTGATTTACAAATTTTCCATCTCTATAAGTAGCAAAAGTGGGTAAATTATCGACTGTTGCCATTTTACGGGATTCAGGAAATTTCTCAGCGTCAACAAGATAAAATGCTGCACCTTCGGTTTCCCTGGATAATTTTTTAAATTTTGGTTTCATCAACCGACAGTTACCACACCAACCTGCCATAAATTGTACAATAACAGTTTTATTGTCTGCTACCACTTCGGTCAGATTGTCTTTTTCTAGTATTTCAGCCATGGTTTTAAATTTTAGTTGTGAATAATAATCTGAAATATCAATTAGTTGGCAGATAAATATTCTGCTACGCCTTGGCTATTTTCTTTCATTGCAGCTTTGCCTTCTTCCCAGTTTGCCGGACAAACTTCTCCGTGTTTTTGTACATGGGTATAGGCATCAATCATGCGTAGGAACTCTTTGACGTTTCTTCCTAAAGGCATGTCATTAACGCTTGCGTGGAACACTTTTCCTTCTTCATCAATTAAGTATGTCGCACGAAAAGTTACGTTGCTTCCTGCAAAGCTTAATGAACCCTCTTCATTGATTGATTCTTCTACATCTAAAATGCCCAGTTGGGTACTCAAATTGCGGTTGGTATCTGCCAAAATAGGGTAAGTTACGCCTTCGATTCCGCCATCATCTTTTGGGGTATTTAACCAGGCAAAGTGTACTTCCGGTGTATCACATGAAGCTGCTATTATTTTGGTGTTTCTATCTTCAAATTCTTTAATTGCTTCCTGGAAAGCATGTAGTTCCGTAGGACATACATAAGTGAAGTCTTTTGGATACCAAAACAATAATATTTTTTTATTTTCTTTTCGTGCTTCTTCCAAAACATTCAATTGAAAAGTGTCGCCCATTTCGTTCATGGCATCTACTGATATGTTTGGGAATTGATTTCCTACTAATGTCATTTTAAATATTTTTTATAGTGAATGAATAATTTCCAAATAGCAAAGATGAGACTATTTTGCTAAGGAATCATTATTTCGTACTTTGTTAATTATTATAGGGTTATAAGCATAATTTATAGAAGGTAGTCGATTATATGTTATCGTTTTAGGATCAGGTAAAAGGAAGTTTTATTTTTATAAAAATTAGGAGTATGCGCATTATCTTTTGGCTGGTTGCATTTTGTTTATTGGTGTCCTTAGGGTTATTCTTTTTTTCTTTGATGGGCTGGGTGATGAATAAGAAAAATCCGGAGGTTTCTAAGAAACAAAAGGAGCAAGCAATCATGTTTTTGGTTTTTGCAGCACTCTTTTACATTTTAATGCGTTTTGTTTTTAATGTAGGATAAAAAAGCCCCTGGCTTCAATCTGCAACCAGAGGCTTTTCGAATCTAACTACTATGAATTAATCAGACCCGATTTTTCCTTTTGAATCCACATGCAAAGCATTTTCCTCAATTTCTTCTTCATCGTTACGAATGACTACAACCCCATCGAAGACATCAATCAATACCGGTTGCGATTTATCAATATCTCCTGCAAGAATCCTTTTGCTGAGCAGGTTAATAATCTCTTTTTGGATAACCCTTTTTAAGGGTCGAGCACCAAATTGAGGATCATAGCCCTTTTCAGCCAGGTATTCCAGCGTATAGTTGGTAAACTTGAGCTGCATGCCATTTTTCTCCATTAAGGTTCTTAAATGGTCAAGTTGAATTTTAATAATTCCTTTGATTTCTTCACGCATTAAAGGTTGGAACATGATAATCTCATCTACTCGGTTTAAGAATTCAGGACGTATTGTTTTTCGAAGTAGCGTCATTACTTTGCTTCGCGTATCTTCAAATACTACTTCTCTATCCTTGCTATCTATGTCTTCAAAGCTTTCCTGAATAATGTTACTTCCCATGTTTGAAGTCATAATGATAATGGTGTTTTTGAAATTGACTACACGACCTTTGTTATCTGTCAATCGGCCATCATCAAGCACTTGCAACATGGTGTTCCATACATCAGGATGTGCTTTTTCAATTTCATCTAATAAGACAACAGAGTAGGGCTTTCTTCGCACCGCTTCAGTTAATTGACCACCTTCATCGTATCCTACATATCCGGGAGGCGAGCCAACCAGTCTGCTGACAGAATGTTTCTCTTGATATTCACTCATATCTATTCGTGTCATCATGCCTTCGTCATCAAAAAGAAATTCTGCAAGTGCTTTAGCTAGTTCTGTTTTACCTACCCCGGTTGTTCCTAAAAATATGAAAGAACCTATAGGCTTATTAGGATCCTGTAATCCTGATCGGCTTCTTCTTATGGCATCGGAAACAGCTTCTATGGCTTCTTCCTGGCCGACTACCCGCTCATGTAAATGCTCTTCCAGATGAAGAAGCTTTTCTCTTTCTGTCTGAAGCATTCTGGTTATTGGGATACCGGTAGCTCGAGAAACATTTTCAGCAATATCTTCTGCATCAACTTCTTCTTTCAAAATTCGTTTGTTATTAGAAATGTCTTCTAACTCCTTGGTGAATTTTTCAGCCTTATCCTGTTCTTGCTTTATTTTTCCATATCTAATCTCTGCAACCTTTTCATAATCTCCGTTGCGTTCTGCATTTTTTGCTTCGAGTTTAAGGTCTTCAATTGCAGATTGTGCATTTTGTATTTTATCTACAATCTCTTTTTCCTGTTTCCATTTAGCTTTAAATGCATTACGTTCTTCGTTGAGTTCTGCAATTTCCTTATTCAAACCCTGCAGCTTTTCTTTGTCGTTTTCCTGCTTAATTGCTTCTCTTTCTATTTCTAATTGCCTCACTCTTCTTTCTAATTCGTCCAGCTCTTCCGGCATGGAATTCATTTCCAAACGCAGTTTTGCAGCGCTCTCATCAATGAGGTCAATGGCTTTATCAGGAAGAAATCGATCCGAAATGTAGCGGTTAGAAAGTTCTACTGCCGAGATGATAGCTTCATCCTTAATTCTTACATGATGGTGGGTTTCATAACGTTCTTTCAGACCACGGAGGATAGATATAGCATCTTCTTCAGAAGGTTCATCTACCATTACTTTTTGGAATCGACGTTCCAGAGCTTTATCTTTTTCAAAATATTTTTGATACTCTGAAAGCGTAGTGGCGCCTACCGCTCTCAATTCACCTCTGGCCAAAGCAGGTTTTAGAATATTGGCAGCATCCATGGCGCCTTCCATAGCCCCTGCTCCCACAAGCGTGTGTATCTCATCGATGAAAAGAATAATTTCTCCATCACTTTCAGATACTTCCTTAATAACTGCTTTCAGACGTTCTTCAAAGTCTCCACGATACTTGGCACCGGCCATAAGTGATCCCATGTCTAAAGCATAAATAACTTTAGATTTTAGATTTTCTGGTACGTCTCCATTGACGATTCTGTGTCCGAGCCCCTCTGCGATAGCTGTCTTACCTACACCGGGTTCTCCTACCAAAATAGGATTGTTTTTTGTCCTTCTGGTTAATATATGTAGTGTTCTACGAATTTCTTCATCTCTACCTATAACAGGATCCAATTTACCCGAAGATGCTTCTTCATTTAAATTACGAGCAAATTTCTTCAATGCGTTATATTGAGATTCTGCATTTTGCGAAGTAATGTTGGAACCTTTTCGCAATTCATTAATGGCAGACTTGAGTCCTTTGACTGTTAATCCGCCATCCTTTAGCAGGTTTGCTGTATTATCTTTTCCTTCTAGAATAGCTAAAAGTAAATGTTCTACACTGACATATTCATCCTTAAATTCTTTAATAACGGCACCTGCACGCAATAATACATTGTTGGCGTCTCGGCTCATTAGCTGTCCGCCTTCACCGGAAATTTGAGGGTAGCTTTTTAACTGGTTGTCTAATTTCTGTTGTAGAAAGCTCATATTAACATCATTCTTCTTTAATAGAAAGTCTATGACATCTCCATTATCATCCATGAGTGCTTTAAGAATGTGTCCGGATTCTATACTTTGATTGTTGGCATTAAAAGCAAGTTGTTGTGCCTGCTGTACTGCTTCTTGGGCTTTTATGGTTAAATTATTGGGGTTCATATCTATATTTTTATTCTA
>CAZLDH010000095.1:0-1231 GCA_964558275.1 uncultured Chitinophagaceae bacterium | reverse complement strand
TTTTATTCTATTTTACACTTAATAAACAAATAATAAACCATATTGTCAAATCGGACTTTTTGACATATTATCAATGAAAAATATGACAAAATTACATTTTTAAATAAAAACCCTATAAGGTTTTAAAACCTTATAGGGTTTACAAGCTTTGTTTATTATGATTCGATTATGGTCTAGAGATTCTTGCTGCCCAACCTCCACCGGGAGCCATATGTATTTTTAGTTGATCGTTGTTAGAAATAGTAGAGGTTGTTTTTTTGAAATCAATTCCATTTCTGTCGGCATTAGCACCGTCTTTAAAAATGACAATTTGCCAATCCCCTGGTGGAAGGAATGAAAAGTCAATAGTTAAGTTGCGGGCATCCCAATTGGTCATAGCACCGACGAAATATTGATTATCTTTTTTACGGGCCATGGCAAAGAATTGCCCTACTTTTCCGGCTAAGGGAATGGTTTTATCCCAAGTGGTTGGTACGGAGGTAATAAATTGCAGGGATTTGGGATTTTTTTCATAAATGGTTGGATTGTCACTTAGCATTTGTAATGGTGCATCATATAATATATACATTGCCAACTGCTGACAGCGTGTTCCCTGGCTCATAGGGTAGTCTCCAATAGCTTTGAAATCTCTTTTTTGTGCATTGCGCATAGCTCCGGGGGTATAATCCATGGGTCCGGCAAACATACGGGTGAAGGGGAGGGTGACTGCCATGGTTGGTGTAGCCATTTTATCCGTCCATTTATCATTCTCCAAACCGGCAACTCCTTCGTAATTAACTACATTAGGAAAAGTTCTGTTTAGCCCTGCCGGTTTATGAGATCCATGATAATCTACAATGATATGATGTTCTGCTGCGGCTTTGGCACATCGCCAATAAAAATTCACCATGTCCTGATCATCACGATTCATGAAATCTACTTTGATTCCTTTGATGTTCCATTTTTCAAATAAATCCATGACTTCCTTCATTTGCTTATCCAGGGTTAGCCAAGAGCACCATAGGATAATACCAACACCCTTACTTTGTGCATATTGACTTAATTTTGCCACATCGATGTTTTCACTTTCCTTTGTTAAATCGCCCAGCACGTACCAACCATCATCCATAATGATATAAGGTATGTCATGACGAGCAGCAAAATCGATGTAGTATTTGTATGTTTGGTTATTAATGCCGGCTTTAAAATCGACGTTGGTGATATTCCAATGGTTCCACCAGTCCCAGGCTAC
>CAZLDH010000094.1:11331-11707 GCA_964558275.1 uncultured Chitinophagaceae bacterium | reverse complement strand
AAAAGACTAAGGGTAAGAAGATGTAGAAAGGCGACTATGTTAATAATTGTCTAAAGGATTTCCCACGTTTCAAGATAGTTGTACATACAGCAATTTTGGTTCTCTGCCAATATCACTGCATCTTTGGACCCACAACAGAAAACGAATAATCATGCGAACATTTGTGATGGGCGATATACACGGTGCTTCTGTGTGCTAAGAAATAATTTTATAACTTTGAGAAGGTTAAAAAAATAACTTATGGCACTTCAAGTAATTACAGATAATAATAAAAACCCATATGGTGTTTTTATCCCCATCGAAGGTTGGGCTAAATTAAATAATACAGTAAGGCCATCTTCGCCCATTTATGAATTGATGGAGAAATTGACATTAC
>CAZLDH010000094.1:0-11321 GCA_964558275.1 uncultured Chitinophagaceae bacterium | reverse complement strand
GCCAGAGACACAGAAATGCAAAAAAGAATATCAGTTATCCAGTGGACGTTCTATTAAAGAAGTGGAAAGAAGCAGCAGAAACAGAATTGAGGGGATTTATATCGATGCCTTTGCTAAAGGCCTGCCAAGATATTATAAGGATGATGGATGTACCAGTAAAAAGAATCTAATTCGTGCTAATCCGGATGGGAGTGAAGACCTGATTAATTTGGATTGGAAAACTAGGGAGGAAGTTCTTGTAAGACATTTACTTCCAGCCGGACAAGGGAAATTTTCTTATCTACTGAGGCAGATATTTAAACTTGAAGACAAATAACGCTATTTAGAAAATTTTGCTTACGATAATAAAAACTTATTGCCTAAATATAATATTTCATTTTGAAAAATAGTCCTATGCATGAGGATAAAATAATAATGAGGGAAGATGCATTCCAATACTACTTTTATTTTTTAGAAGAACGAATGAAAATATTTTGGAATAAATATAATAAAGAAAAACGACCTTGGACTATTGACAATATATTACATAAACACAAATTCACAAACGTATATCGTTCTTGTGATCGAGTCAGTCAATATTTAATTCGCCATGTCATATATAACCAATCACAAAAGTATTCAGAAGAAGATACTTTGTTACGGATACTGATATTTAAAGTGTTTAATAGAATTGATACATGGGAATATATTCTCGAAAACTTTGGGGAGATTTCTATTAAAAATTTTGATGTGGACAAATTGACTACTTTTCTAAGTATAAGAATTAAAAATAGACCTATTTTCAATTCGGCTTACTTAATGACAGGAAGTCATAATGATTATAAACAATACTCATCTAAGCATGAAAGATGGCTTAGAATGATTGATTTTGAATTCATACAAAACAAAAAAATCAAGCAGGTTTTAAAATCAAAAAATTTAGGAGACATTTTTAATCTTCTTTCTCAATGCCCTTTTATTGGTGATTTCCTTGCATACCAATATACTATTGACTTTAATTATTCTGAAGCTATAAATTATGACGAAAATAGCTTTGTTAAAGCAGGAATTGGCTCCATCAGGGGGATAAAAAAATGCTTCTATTACGACAAAACTATTCCATATGAGAGTTATATTATATTCGTTAAGAATAATCTGAGTCAGCTTAAGAAAAAATTTGGATGTAATAAATTCATAAACTTATTTGGCAGAGAACCTACATTAATAGATTTACAGAATTGTTTTTGTGAGACAGATAAGTATTTAAGAGAAAAGATGCCAGAACTGGTGGTTGACAATACTAGAATAAAACAGAGATACACAAAGAAGAGCGAAGATTTCGAATTATTTTTCCCACCAAAATGGGGCATAAACGATAAAATTAAAAAGGGATGTTTACAGCAGAATACCACGGAATTAACTCTTTTTTAGTTGGTATATCCAAATTATTATTGGATAATAGAGTAATGAGAATTTCCCGTGGAGAAAAATGTTGGGAATTTCCAGAGCCTATATTAGTTAAAATTGTGAATCCTCTTTCTCGAATAATTACAATTCCACAGCGAAAATGGAATTTAGCGCTGCCTTATGCTGAGTCTTTATGGCTTGCATCGGGAAGAAATGACTTAAATTTTATACGTTTTTACTTAGCAAAAATGTCCCAGTATTCTGATGATAGTGAATTTATGCGCGGAGGATATGGCCCAAGGCTGAGATATTATAGCTCAAGCCATCTTGACTATAAGGTAGATTATCACCGTTGCACTTCCCAAAATCTTGATAATGGTTTGACAGATCAATTTCGTTATGTTTGTGAATGTTTTAAAAAAGACATATATACAAGGAGGGCAATAATAACATTGGGAGATCCTTCTAAGGATTGTTTCACTCCAGATGGCTTTCTAAAAAATACAAAGGATCTTCCATGCACTAGGCTTTTGCAGTTTTCTAGAAAAGCATCAGAGAATAAGTTAGACTTAACAGTTTATATGCGATCTAATGATTTCTTTTGGGGAGCTACTGCTGTCAATATGTTCAATTATATGTTTATGCAAGAGTATTTTGCTGGTATTTTGGGCATGGATATTGGTAACTACTATCATTTTGCAAATAACTTGCACTACTATGAGGCTCGTCACTCGGAAATGATTGAAAGTATAGCTGCTATAGAAAATGTATCTGATCCACAGTATCTCTATAGTAAAAGTTTTAACAGCCTGAAAAAATTTGATAATTTATTGATTAAACTTAGAAACTGGGAAGAAGAACTTAGGTTAAAAAGAATGTCCCAAATAAAAGAATTTGAGGATGACTTTTTCAATGATTGGGGTAAAGTATTATTTAATAAAATAACAAAATCCTCAGTTGAGTATGCAAATCCAATTTTAAATAGCTTACGATCTACTTCTTTAAATGGCGAGCCCAGTTTATAGGGTTGCCATGTAAAATACTTTTCTTGTAATTACTATTAAGCCATAAGATAAAATCTGATACAACTTCTTTAGAAATAGAAGGACTTTTCATATCTCTGCCCTGACAACATATTTCATTGGTATATTTTTTTGGTATTTTAATAGCATTGTCACCAAAGTAATAAAAATTCGTCGAAATCAAAACATATTTTCCCCCAATATCTCTTTTCAAGTGATCTTTATTAACTTGTCCGTGGTTCAGTGAATGTGCGGAATTCTCCTGAATCCAATTTCCCCTTTTATCTTGATGGTATATATTGTCGCCATACATTTGAACTAAAGAACCATTGATTTGTGGCTTTTTATATTGAAATCGTGGATCTTGCCAATATTGATTGAACGTTAACTTTTCTTCAACTTGCATAGCGAAGATCAATTGCCCTTCCCGTGTTAATTTTTTTGAACCTGTACCAAAGACCCAACTGCCAATTTCTAAATTCGTATTTTTGCGAATGCTTGATTTACAAACGGCTAGTGTACAATAACCGCCAAATGGATTTGGGGCTAAGCCGTAGTCATGTTCTATTTTATACGAAAAATTCTCCATTTAAAAATATTTAAAAGCTTAACAGGCCACTCTAGTAATATCGAATATTGGTGGAGCCGGCGTTCCATCTGGACATTCAGGCGGGAGAGACTTACCATCTAAAATTTCTCCCAGTTTATCAAGGGAATTCCATCCAAGAGGAGTACCCCCATATTTCTTAAACGCTTCAGGCAATTCCACATCATTAGCACAACCGTGCAGATATATTCCTACTATTGGTTTTCCCAATTTGTATGCTTGTTCTATCTCATAATTTACCCAAGGCCTTTTATAAGTATTGTCACCAATCAGGCAAATGAATTTTCCTCCCCAATTAATACACCGCCTTAAATATCGCTCAATTACAGCATTGCTAGGTCTTTTAGCTTGGTATTTTGTGCTGTCAACAGAGCTATTCCTAGCATCATATCCTTTTTCACTTAGTCTTCGTTTTAAATCTTGAAGCTGTTTGTCGTCAGCACTGTGATGACTAATGAAAATATTTTTAGTTTTACTCATCGTTTAATTTATTTTAGAAGTTTGTCATCATTTAGAATAATCAAACCAATAATTGCATATCCCATAATATCTTTTAGTGTGTCCTCTATGGATTCGAAGTTTGGGTTTTGTCCTTTCAGTTTATTCTCTATTAGAGTCTTGTATCTACTTATTTTATCCCAAAGATGAACCATATTACCATTTAATCCTAGGTCAAAACTGGCTCCTCCATAGTCAGCATTCTTTTTCAAGAGTATCTGTATTACTTCATCAGTAATTCTTCGGACTTCTTCTTCTTTCATAATTTATGCTTTTTGTAAAATGTTAATTGCGTTTATAATATTCATAATTATTTCGTCTTGGGAAATCGTGTCTTTTCCTAGTTCGGTAATTGCTTCATGTAGTTTAGTACTATCAGGATAATACGCGTTTAGATTGCACATAACTTTATCCCACAATATTTTAGAAACAAATCCAGTTGAACCAACTGGTATAGGAACAACATTATGTTTTAAACATATTTCAAATTCTTCTTCCATCCCGTCTGAATTGACAACCTTTTCGTCAACCCATTTATTCCCAAAAATAAAAATCGCAATTCCAGCTTTTGAAATCATATCGTTCCTGTAATCTGTCCATATTTTATGAATACTTTTATGGCCGGACTGGATCTGTGGAAACGGCCTTAGAATAAGCAAGTCATCTAAATTCCTGTAATTGGAATTAAGTTTGAAATCCAATGCTCCATTAATAACGATACTGCCAATGCCTACACCATATCCTGAAACAATTTTGTACTCCCTTTCAGCTAATTTATAGCTCAAAAAATGAATAAGGTCATTGGCCTGATCTTCTGTAAATGGAGAATAATCGTGTACCGCACCTGAAATAAAAATATTTTTTCTTTTTATCCGTCTTTCTACTTCGGAAAGGATAGTTGTTATTTCTGAATACTCCTTAACCATTATGGCATGAATGCCATACCTTATCAAATCTTCTATTTTTAGATCTTGTTTAATTTTTGCATACAAGTAATTTTCCTTGTTTTCATTTGACGATTTATTGGTGTTATTAAAATCAGCTTCGGATACTTCTTTAAAAAAACAATAATGGGTCGGTGTGTTATCTTTCAGTAAGACTTTTATTCTTCCTAAGATATAATCTAAATTCGGATCATCAAAACTGAACCCAATAAACAGGAATGTTTTCGACAATAAATCACCTCTTAAAGCTGTTGAAAAAAGTTCTCTTTTATCATTAAAGGTCTCATAATCATCTTTTATAAGAACTGTTTCATTGGGATTATCCTTGTCGCCATGCATTTTGTAGATAATAGCATCTTTCTTTTTAATATTTCTTGCAAAGTCTTCATTTCTAATTTTTTTTTCAACCGTCTTCCCGTCAGCTTCTAATGTTCTTTCAATTAACTGGTCATAGTTTGTTGTCCAAAATGTATCAATATTAATTCGAGACAAGATTTTATGATTTTCACTTCCATTTGAAAGCGTCGTAAATTCATTGATAATTTTGTCATTTATCTTCCCTCGTTTAAATTTATTGAAATGATACTGCGCAACTGAAATTAAATCATGCTCTTTTTCAATATTCAAATTAATATCCTCAGCTATGTCCTTGAGTAATCCCTTCCAATCTACAAAACCTGCTGACATAGAAAACCCTGACCCTGCAAATATTGCAGCGTCTCCGTTGTTTATCTCAGTTACAAATGCATTTATAAATGACTTTTGTCGTTGAGTAAATGTCATGATTGTAAGTTTAAAAAAATAGAATTAGGTAGCTAGTTATCGTTGAATAATTTGTTCTTTCGTTAAAGGTTTAATAATCACATAGTTAACGGATGTACACTAAAATCGACAAATCTGATTTTACTGGCCAACGCGCTTTAAATACCTAATTCTATAAAAAACTAATATCGATTGTTATCGTCTGCGGCCAATTGTAAATACATTATCTCTTATTTTAAGTTTTAAAGCAAAAGTATTCCACAGCTTGTTTTCAAACCGAAAAGTTCGTGTATAAATTAGAAATAGGATCGAATTAATGCTTGGTATCTTTTGATCTAATAGGATCATTACCAGGTTTAACCGTATCACTATCCCGAATTGGGCCACCTTTAGGTTTATGAATCCTAACTTCATCGCCACCATTTTTGCCTGAGAATTCTTTTGCCAGCCGTTCAGCCTGCTTTTGAGTTGAAACAATTGCAGATGCCTTTTTCCCCCTTTCTTTCTGAACATTCCAATTCCTCTGCCCTTTTTTCTGCATAACATGATAATTTGACATCATATCCTTTTTTAAACATTAATATTAGATATAGTAGTAATTACTATTCCCTGTATTTTAAATTCACAATCTAAAATGATTGGTTTATGACTACTGTTTGTTGAACGAGGTAGTAAAGCAACCACGTTCCCTCTGTGCTGATATTCTTTTACTGTAGCTTCATCATCGATCAACACGACAATGATTTGTCCATTTTCTGCCGTAAACTGTTGTTTTATTATGATCAGGTCCCCATCATTAATCCCCGCATCATTCATAGAATCGCCTTGCGCCTTTAGCATAAAATATTTACCTCCTGGCTGGACTAAACTTGTTGATACTGGTATAAGTGCCTCAATATTTTCTTCTGCAAGAATTGGAATTCCACAAGTTACTGTTCCCACTAACGGAATGGAAATTGTGCGTGAAATGTCCCCATCTTCCATATTCTTTATCAACCGATAACTTCCATCTGAGTTTTTCTTAATAAATCCATGTTTTTTAAGTTCTTCGATTAACAAAACTGAGGATCGTGGAGATCTATAGCCCATCGCATTCATCAACTCCCTTATTGAAGGTGTTTTTCCATACCTCATAAGATAGTTTTTAATTTCTCAATGCTATCCTCGCCTTCATGCTCAATTGCTTTTCGCCCATAATACAGTTTGTATAATAGTGTATTATATGCAAAGTAACGAATATTTTATTTTATATATAACTAATAGAGGTAAAATGTTGAAAAAATGTGTATAACTGGACTTGAAGTTACAAAAAAACGAATGTTTATTTCACAAACTATTGATAATCAATGTAAATCTCTTTATATATCAGCTTATACAATTTTGGTTCTCTGCCAATATCATTGCATCTTTGGACGTACAACAAAAAGCGAACAATCATGCGGACCTTCGTTATGGGAGATATACACGGCGCTTATAAGGCATTACAACAATGCCTGGAACGCTCCTCCCTCGATTATGAAAACGACCAACTAATCCAGTTAGGTGATGTTGTTGACGGGTATCCTGAAGTATATGAATGTGTGGAGGAGTTGCTAAAGTTAAAAAAACTCATCACCATTAAAGGTAATCACGACGACTGGATTGATCGCTTTATTAAATCAGGCGTTCATTCCGATGATTGGAATCAGGGCGGGAAGGGTACTTTAATGTCTTATCTTGAGCATGCCAAGAAGAAGGAAGGCTCTTTTGCTACCGGAAGCAGTCTTGAAACTGCCCTGAAACCAAAAGATATACCCCAAACGCATAAATCATTCTTTGACCGACAACAACTGTATTACATTGATAAACAAAACCGGTGCTTTGTGCACGGAGGTTTTGATCGCCACCTGCCTCTCAATAAACAGAAAAACGAGGATTTTTATTGGGACAGGAATCTTTGGCAGGAAGCCCTGCATACGCATACCTATAATAAAAATACCCGACTACCCCAGGACTTTTATGATGCGGTTGATTTCAAAGAAATCTATATTGGTCATACGCCAACCACTGCATGGGGTACGGACAAACCATTGCGAGCCTTAAATATTTTAAACCTGGACACCGGTGCAGGACATAGCGGACGGCTGACTATTATGGATATAGATACGAAAAGCTATTGGCAGTCCGATCGGTTATTGGAACTATATACAGAAAATTTCAGGTAAGGAGAATCGTTTTGTTAATTTCTCTACATGTTTCATTCATGCTGCATCATAAACCAATTTCAATTTGGGAGCGTATTTATCTATAATTTCCCGTATCCGGGATGCGTTTTTGAAGTTATCCGGCTCACTGTTTATGGCTTCCAGTTCTTCAGAAAAACGATTTAATTCCTTAATACGTTCATAATCAGGAATCGCTTTCTGTAGTTCCTTAAACTCCTCCCTTCCGGTATAAGCAATTAATTCATTTAAAACCGAATTAGTTGTTTCTGTGAGTGTAAACCAGTCAAGGGGATTCTCCGGAGCCTCTCCCTTTATGGCTTGTATAGTTTCTAACATTTGTTTTTCCAAAATTTCTCCTTTTTGCATGGAGGCTTTATACGTAAGTCAAAGATACGATGTAAATATCCCATTGAATTGTTAAAATTCAGATCATTTCCAACTTCTATTAGGACTGTTTTTCTTATTGAATTGCAAGTTGAATACTGTCCCTATGCTAAACAAAAAATTGTTAGCTAATACGATAGTGTCAAAAATATATTTCGGATATTGACAATTTTGTTGCCTCAATGAAATTGTATTCGTAATGAAAAAAGACCTTGAGCATTTCCAAAAGAAACTCAAAAGATATACAGACAACCATATCGTCATTGGCATTCCCGATCCGTTATTTCGTACGCTTCGGCTAAAATTCCCTATTGACTTATTACTTGTCCATCCGAAAGGTGAGGCTGTTTTGACCAATATCATAAAAGAAAAGGTTATTCCCAATCTAAGCGAAAATGAAAAGGTTTTAAATGCCAATATTCCTGAAAAAGTCTTGAAAGATGCAGGCCTTTCCGAAAATCAGTATATCCAAACGGAGACAAAATTGAGAAAAGAAGAGAGGCAAAAAGCGACCCGACATAAGGGAAGGTCAATATAATAATATATAACCAATCAATAATTATGAAAGGAAAAAAAGTAGAGAAACTGATTTCCTACCTGGCAGGTTTGGAGTTTAAAGGAGAGCATCTTGAGGCTGAAATCCGTAACAACATCGGCCAGGGGATGTCCCCTTTTTCTGTAAGGCATGAAATAAATTACGAAGATGAACAGATGTTTTATGATTTCAAATTCCGAAAAGACCATCAGTTTGATGCTTATAAATTGGAAGGGTATAAAGCGACCCACCGCAAACCTATAGAAATTGAGCACAAGGTAATTAACGGTATAGATACAGGAGAACTGGAAGAACGAATGAAGAAAATGGATTGGTATGCACATTTTAATAACAGTGTAAAATCCCCGGACAACCCCAAAGATGAAAAAATAGCAAAAGTTATTTCCGACCTCTATGAGCTTGATGCCCATCAAAACATAGAGGGTATAAGAATCCAGGAACTGCTTCAACTTAAATATTTCCCTGAAAGTGTTTTGGATGACTGGTTAAAAGACCTGTGTTCCAAGTACGAACAAAGCCGGAAGTTTACAGCCACTGACAAAGGCTTTTGTAATGCTCACCTGGCTTATCATCTTTTATCCGGTAGGCTGGATGCCTTGTATGAAAAACTGCAACCCCTTCGGCTGGATCAGTATCCTGGTATCGATATTTATTCCAAATTAGAAACCATTCTTTCCGGTAATCCGGACTCATTTCAACTCAGATACAACCGCAATGAACCCGAAGGATATGTTGAATATTCCGTACCGGTTACTAAAGAACAAGATGCATACGCCGCAGATACTTATACAGCTTCCTTAATCCCTTACCCGCCTATTGAGCATGGCGTTTACAATGGTATTGATTCCGCCAAACTGGAAGCCATGATGCAAGAAGTGGATTGGCATAACGACCGGGAGTTGTTCATCCTGCATGAAGATAAAGAACCTGAATTGCTTCCAAAAGTATCCTTTATCCAGGAGCAAATGTACCGCTTAGGCCAGGATATGGTGGGCAGCGACATTGCAGATAAATTACAGCTAAAATATTGGACGGATGCTAGTTTCTTTGAAGGGATAATTCAACAAACGGCATGGGATTACCTTGAAACCCTTCCCAAAAGAGTACAACAGTTCCCGGTAGAAACAAGCGCCAAAACAGCCTTTAACCTGCTGAACGGACGCGCTGCCATGCATACTTCCCGGCTCAGTCCTTCCGAAAAAACAGCACCATGGATACGGCTTGATTTCAGTCATAAAGATGAAAATAATAATTATCCAGTCAAAAGCATTAAGGGATTTATCATAGATGATCTCGAAAATCGTTTGGATTTATTGCCCATTGACAATATAAGCTACTATTCAAATCGTAATGCTTTACTACAAGGAGATCTTCTTGTCGTGCCAATCAAAGATGGCCGGGAAGTTATTTTAAGGGCCAACCCCGAGCAAAAGACCATTGATGTTTATACAAAGGATATGCGACCCATTCCTCTCAATTTAAGATTGGACCCCGACTGGAAGCCTGCCCTCATTCAAAAAGAAAATGTACCGGAAAAACATCAGAAAGTGCCATCCAAATCCAAGCCCAAATCCACACACAACATTTTTTCAAAACAATCAAAAAAACGACGCAGAAAAGGAAGATGTATATAGCCCCCATCTAAAAATAATTGGTGAAAACATTTTGACTAACCTTAAACAAAAAAATCATGGCAGAACTCAAAAAAAGAACCCTCAAGTTAAGCACTGGAAGAAAAGTAAAGCTGTATGGAAGCAGCATCGGTATCAGTGAGACTTTGGAAATTGGAGAAGGCTATGCGCCTAATTTACTGGCGCTGAATACAGCCATAAAGACAGACAAATCCACCTCCCTACATGTCCACAATCCCAACCGTTTTACAGCAGAAGAACTCATGGAACTGGCGGATTACATGATGCAGCTCTGGCTGCAATTAAAAACAAATATCCGTAAACACGGGACAGAAAGTCCCAGGCTATTTGCGAAGAAATCGGGAAGATAATTGTAGAAAAGCCAAATTACCGGGAAACGAGTGCTTTTTTAGTGCACTCAGCAAGATGTAGGATTGTTGACAACAATCCATCCTCCCCTTGCTGCCGGAGTTGCAGGGGGGATAGAAAAAACCTCCGGAGTCGGTTTTTTTTAATGTGATTACGCCTATGAAAGCGTGTAAAAATTGTATTTGTAATGGGAAGAAAAAGAAAGGAAAATGACCGCCTGGATTACCGGGTATTTACCCGCATCTCCCAAGAAAAGTATGAGGAGCTGGATGAATTGTTGCAACATTCCCGATGCAGAACAACCAGTGAACTGCTGCGCCATATCCTCGAAAACAAAAAGATGGTGGTGGAGTATTATGACAGCAGCCTGGATAAAGTCATGGAACAGCTTTTAGGCATACGAAAAGAACTGCATGCCATTGGTATCAACATCAACCAGGTGACCCGCTATTTTCATGGAGCAAAATCAGCAGAAGCCAAGCTGTATAACGCAATGGAAATAGTAAAGTTGTACCAGCAAACTGACCGCAAAATAACCGAACTGTTTTCAATCGTGACTCAACTTTCCGAGCTATGGTTGCCAAAATAGTTTCCGGGAAAAGCATTCGCGGTGTACTTAACTACAACGAAAACAAGGTAAAGAAAGGCGAAGCAGAATTATTAATGGCAGCCAGCTTTCCAAGAAACCCGGAGACCCTTTCCTTTAAAAATAAGTTGCAGCGCTTTGAGAAACTGACCCGGCAAAATGAACGGACAAAAACTAATGCGCTGCATATATCCCTCAACTTTTCTCCAAAGGATAAAGTGGACGGCAACCTGCTCCAACAAATTGCCCTGGACTACATGGAGCAAATCGGTTTTGGCAACCAACCCTTCTTAGTGTATCAGCATTTTGATGCCGCCCATCCCCACATCCATATTGCCACTACCAACATTGCCGAGGGTGGTAACCGCATTG
>CAZLDH010000093.1:0-11770 GCA_964558275.1 uncultured Chitinophagaceae bacterium | reverse complement strand
TTTCAGATTTTTATCTGAAAATTGATGCCGATTATAATAATTGCGTTAATATTCATAATTGGGTTGAGGCTTCACAAAAGCTGCAGCAGGAAACAGGAGCTATTATTAAAGACAGCAATCAGACGACAAAAGAAGAAGATTAAGCTATGAGGTTAATTACTTACAATGTAAACGGTATTCGTGCGGCGATTAGAAAAGGCTTTTTAGATTGGCTGGCTGGCGATCCTGCAGATATTGTTTGTTTACAGGAAGTAAAAGCTTTCAAGGAAAATATTGATGATGAAGCCATAACTAAATTGGGTTATCACCAATATTGGTTTTCTGCGCAAAAGAAAGGATATAGTGGTGTAGCTGTTTTTACTAAAGAAGAACCTCAAAAGGTTTTTTATGGGAACGGACATGAACAGAGTGATTATGAGGGGCGAGTTATTCGCCTTGATTTTAGAGATTTTACCCTGATTAATGCTTATTTCCCTTCCGGAACTTCCGGAGATTTAAGACAAACGTATAAATACCAGTGGTTGGATGAGTTTTTTGACTACGTTCAACCATTGATAAATGAAAAAAAGAAAGTAATTGTTTGTGGTGATTATAATATCTGTCATAAAGCAATAGATATTCATGATCCGGTAAGAAATAAGAAGTCTTCCGGTTTTCTTCCGGAAGAAAGAGCTTGGATGGATAAATGGTTTTCATCCGGTTTTATTGATTCTTTCAGGCAATTTAATCAAGAGCCACATCAATATAGCTGGTGGAGCTACAGGGCTCGTGCCAGAGCCAAAAATAAAGGTTGGCGTTTGGATTATATCAGCGCCTCAGATGCATTGAAAAACAGTCTGAAAGAAGGGAAAATATTATCTGAAATTGTCCACAGCGATCATTGTCCTGTATTTCTTGAGTTTAATTAATTTTTAGTATCCGGCACCCCTTTCCGAATTATTCAATTTTCTTGAAATGAATAGACTAAGAAGCATTTTTTTCTGAAGAAAGAGAAAAAAAGAAATATTCTTAATGAAAGTAAGAAAATTTTTAAAAAAAATAATCTTTGCAGGTTTACCTTTTTATTCTTTCTCTGCTTATAAAACATGATTAATCATCTATTTTGTATTTATTTGGTTTGTAGTTATTTATAGTCAACTGATTACTTTCTATAGATATTTATCTTTTTGTTTTATTTACTGAAAGCCACACCAGTAAGGCGTTACAAGGAATGTTAAAGGGAAATAATAGTGGGCTTGAAATTTGGATATGTTCTAAAACGCCCTATATTTGCTAGTACATTTATTCATTATTAAAACATCGTTATGAACAAATCAGAATTAGTTGATCAGATTTCGAAAGATGCTGACATTACAAAAGCTCAGGCCAATGCCGCTTTGGATTCTTTCACAGGTACTGTGGTAAAAACATTACAAGGTGGAGACAAGATTACTTTGGTAGGCTTCGGAACTTTCTCTGTAAGTAAACGCTCTGCACGTACTGGTCGTAATCCTCAAACAGGAAAAGAAATCCAGATTGCTGCAAAGAATGTTGCTAAATTTAAAGCAGGAAAAGGATTCCAGGATCAGCTTAACTAAGACCATTAAGGAACTGTAATATGCAGGGAATGACTTAAAAAATTCCCTGCTTTTGGTCTATCTTAAAATTCAATATTATGGGTAAAGGGGATAAAAAATCAAAGAAAGGGAAAAGATGGAACGGTACTTTTGGGAAAAGACGTCCTCATAAAACAAAGAAAAACATTGCCGACGTTAGTGTAAAGAAGGCATAACTTCACTTTCTCAAAGCAGGCGGTTAAGGTGCTAATCTTCCTATATGCCAAGTCCCTTTTTCTTGTTGCTTTTGATAGAAAATTCGATCATGTAATCGACTAGATCTGCCTTGCCAAAATTCAACATATTGAGGATTTACACAAAATCCTCCCCAGAAATCCGGTCGTTTTAAAGACTCCTTTTTAAATCGATTCTTCATAGCAGCTACACGTTTTTCCAGGAAAGCTCTATCAGGGATTTCACGGCTTTGTGGAGAAGACCATGCGCCAATCTGCGAACCTCTGGGTCGAGAGTGAAAATAAGTATCACTTTGTTCTTTAGTTGCTCGTTCAACAATCCCTTCTATACGTACTTGACGTTCTAATTCTTTCCAAAAAAAGACGAGCGCTACGTACGGGTTTTTCGACAATTCTCTTCCTTTGTGACTTTCATAATTTGTGTAGAAATAGAACCCTTTTTTATCCATCCCTTTTAATAAGACAATGCGTGCGGAAGGATGTCCATTTACTGTTGTTGCCAATGTCATTGCATTTGGCTCCTCTACTTTACTATGTATTACTTCCTCAAACCAGTTGTTAAACTGACTGAAAGGATCTGATGTAACATCTTTAATTTTGAGACTTGCCTTTTTATAATCTGTACGAATATTAGATAACGGTAGCTTTGGCATGGTTTTATCTTTATATTTGCAATCTTTAATACAAAAGTACATTAATTTTAAGCTGATGAAACGTTATTTCCTACTTGCTGTTATTTTTATAAATATTATTGTCTTTGCATCCTGCAACAATCCTTCTAAGAAACAAAATCAAGAGAACACAGAAACAACTGATTACAAAGATTTGGGATATAGACGTTTGGTTGGCACCATACAAGGCAGAGGTGTTGTTTTGCATCTTATTGAAAGCCAACAAGCTGCTATCGGAAACCCGAATAGTGAGGAGGGAGGTTTTAGCGGAACTTTTATTACCGAGGGAAACAACGCACCGTTGATTATCTCAGGTCATAGGGTAAAGGATAGTGTGATTCAATTAATTGCCCATGATCGATATCATTCGGTTGATACCTTGAAAGGTATCCTATCTGATAGTACTTTTAAGGGGAAAATAAAGGGACCGGGAGGGAAATATCTTTCCTTTCAATTCAAAGAAAAATATCCTGAAGGTAGTTTGCATTGGCAAGTTGCTTCCTTTAATGACTCTCTGAAAATAATGCCCGACTCTTCAAGAACTCAAGCCATAGCCACTACAGATTTAATGAGCCTGTGGCCGGTATCAAAGAAGGATTCCGCCAGTTTATTACCTATAGAAAAGGTTTTTTCTCAATCTTTTTATAAACAGTCTGAAAGCTTTTCTTCTGCGGATAAACTACTTCATTCTGTTTCTAATGAATTTTTCTTAAAGTTTAAAAAAGAAGTGAATCAGGTCTCGAAAAAAGAGGAGGAATTGAGACCCAATCTTCAGTGGTCTTATCTGGCTTACATGAATCTAACCAGTAATGCGAATCAAATCATCAGTCTTATATATACCCAATATCAATTTTTAGGTGGAGCAAATGGTGTCCAAAAGGAATTTGGGTATGCCATGAACCTGAAAAGTGGAAAAAGAATTAAGCTTGCAGATCTTTTTAAACCTGGATATGAAAAAACGTTGCAACAGAAATTGGAAGAAAAATTCAGGAAAGAATATAATATTCCTAAAGGTGCTGCCCTAAATGGAAAGAAAGGTCTTCTTTTTGAAAAGCATTTGAAAATAAGTAGTAATTTTTATCTTACTCCTTATGGCATTGGGTTTATCTATAATCCGGTAGAAGTCGCTCCTCATGTAGTGGGGGTTATCAATTTGTATTTGCCAAATGAAGAGTTAAAAGAATTATTAAGAAAATAATTACATTTTTTATACCTTGGCAAATTATAAAAAAATACTACTTATGAAAAGATATTCATCCCTTTTAATCGTCATCTCTATTTTTGTCTGCTTTACTTCTTGTAAAAATAAAAATACCTCAAATTCGGAAGTGCAAAAAAGTAATTTTGGTGTTACAGCAGAAGGGGATTCTGTTTATGCTTATGTACTTAAGAATAACAATGGGATGGAGGTGACAATCTTGAATTATGGCGGGATTATTCAATCTGTAAAAGTTCCGGACAAGAATGGGGAAATGGGTGATGTTGTGCTGGGATTCAATAATATTGAAAAATATCAAAAATATTCTCCTTATTTTGGTGCATTAATAGGACGATTTGGGAATCGCATTGCTAAAGGTACTTTTACGCTTAATGATTCTACTTATCATGTACCTATCAATGATGGTCCAAATTCATTGCATGGTGGAAAAAAAGGTTTTGATAAAAGAATCTGGGATGTAACCCCCTTTAATAAAGATAGTTCAGAAGGTTTGAAATTACACTATTTAAGTCCTGATGGAGAAGAAGGCTATCCCGGGAATTTGGATGTTAATGTGACTTATACGCTAAATAATCAAAATGAACTTCAAATTGAATATAATGCAACCACAGATAAACCAACGGTTATTAATTTGACGAATCATTCTTATTTTAATCTTCGAGAAGGAAAGGATTCCATCAATGACTATGTTCTTAAGATTGATGCAGATCATTTCTTGCCTGTTGATTCTACGTTAATTCCTACGGGAGAGTATAGGCCGGTTGCCGGTACGCCTTTTGATTTTACGAAGCCAACAAAAATAGGTTTACATCTAAATGATACGGTAAAACAGATGCAGTTGGCAAATGGAGGATATGATTTTTGTTGGGTGTTAAATAAACCTCATAATTTGAGTAATCCTGCGGTGAGTGTTTATGATCCTAAATCAGGAAGAATTTTAAAGGTTTATACAACAGAGCCCGGAGTACAGTTTTATTCGGGAAATTTCTTGGAAGGTGCTTTTAAGGGGAAAGGCGGCATTGCTTATCCAAAACATTCTGCTATTGTATTAGAAACGGAGCATTTTCCGGATTCTCCTAATCAACCTAAATTCCCTTCTACTACTTTAAAGCCGGGGGAGAAGTATCACTCTACAACCATTTATAAATTTGGTGTGAAAAAAGAAAATTAAGGGTTTGATTTTTGAATTTCTTTTTTGATAAATTCTTTCGGGCTTAGTTTAAATTGAAGATTAAAGCATTTAGAGAAATAAGAAGGAGAGTTAAATCCGGTCATGTAACCTATTTCTGCAATAGAATATTCCTTTTGTAATAGTAATTTTGCTGCATGTTTCAGACGGATGAGCCGGATAAATTTATTGGGGACATGACCGCTAATGGCTTTGAGTTTTTTATGCAGGTTAGATCGGCTCATTGCTAATTCATTACTCAGTTCAGTTACAGAGAATTGTGGATCGTCCAAGTGTGCCATGATGAGTTCCGTAACTTGATTGATAAATTTTTTATCACCGGTATTGGTCACCAGACTACCCGGATCTTCAAATGGATATTGAGAAAATTTCTGTTTGAGTTGTTCGCGAGAAGTGAGTAGATTGTTGACAACAGCCATTACGTGTTTCCATTTAAAGGGTTTGGTAATGTAGGCGTCTGCTCCATTTTCGATTCCTTCTATTTCAACTTCCATATTTGTTCGGGCGGTTAATAATATGACAGGAATATGGCTATAATTTGTATTCTCTTTAATCCGTTGACAGAGCGCAAGCCCATCCATCTCCGGCATCATTACATCAGAAATTATAATTTTTATATCTTCCCTTTCTAACTGTTGCAAGGCATCTTTCCCATTTTTTGCCTTAATAACAGCGAATCCTTCGTCTTCCATATTTTTAGAAATGAAATCTAATAAGGAAACATCGTCTTCTACAATCATTGCGTATTGTTTGTCCGTTTCTTCTGCTGTTTCTTCTTTTGATAGTATAGTAGAAGATGGTTTCTCTTTTGCAGGAGTAAAAGGCAGGTGAACCGTAAATATTGTTTTAATATTTTCTTCGCTTTCAATGGATAGGGATCCCTCGTGCTTTTCGGTTAAACTTTTTGCCAGTGCAAGGCCGATGCCATTTCCGCCAAGGTTGTGATATTCATGAGCGCCGGAAGAAACCTGATAGAATTTTTTAAATACTTCTGAAATCTCCTTTTTGGGAATACCGATACCATCATCCTCAATACTGATAGAAAAATAATGTTTCTCTTTATGTGTGTAAGGCTTATTGATACGAACTTCAACTCTGGATCGGGTAAATTTAAAAGCATTAATTAATAAATTGCTAAGAATCTTAGTGAGGGCTTCCGGATCGGCCTCTATTTCCTGACTTTTTAGATGGGACGAAATGGAGTATTTTATTCCTTTTTTGTAGGAAATAGAAGAAAAGCGAGAGAATATCTGCTGAACTAAAGAGACAATTTCTATTTTTTCTTGTTGAATTTCATAAACATCACTTTCCATCTTTCGAAAATCTAGCAATTGGTTGGTAAGCATGAGTAAACGATTGGCATTGTCTTCCATAATAGTCAATTGTTCCTTGCTTTTTGGTCTCCAATGATTAGACTGGATGAGTTTTTCCAAGGGAGCGATGATTAAAGATAAAGGCGTTCGAATTTCATGCGCCATAGATGTGAAAAAATCAATTTTTTGTTTGTAAAAGGCATGTTCTTTTTTTACCTGTGCCCGCTCTAATTTAATCTTGTTTTTTCTCTCTATCTTTTTTATTTCCATTCTTCTTAGCCAATAGATGATGCTGAGGAAGATAAGCACATAGAAAATATAAGCAGCTGTAGTTCTATAGAAGGGAGGACGAATAGTAATGGCTATCTCTGATGGAGGACTCCAATTTCCGTCAAGATCGGTAGCTTTTACCTGAAAGGTATAATCTCCGGCCGGCAGGTTGGTATAAGTGGCTTTTCTTTGTCCGTTTACCTTGTTCCACACCGGATCATAACCCTTCATTTTGTAGGCATATTGTGTTTTATTAGGGGCTATATAATCTAATGCCGCATATTCAATACTAAACATAGACTGTTTATGAGAAAGGGTCAGTTTGTTGGTGTAAGAGATAGTCCTTGTTAGCGGACTTTTCTTTGTATTGGTTGGGATATCCTGATTAAATAATTGAAAATTAGTAAAAATGATATGGGGCTTTGTTTTATAATGATGAATACTGTCAGGATAAAAAGCATTGAGCCCTTTTATTCCGCCAAAATAAAGTTTTCCGTCTCTGGTTTTTAGGTAAGATTTGTAATTGAATTGCTTTCCCTGAAGATGATCCCATTGGGTGTAATGTATGCTTGTAGTGTCTTCAGGGTTAAAATCAAATATCCCATTGTTGGTAGATAACCAAAGATGACCTTCTTTATCTTTAAGAATACCATATACGATATCCGCATTTAATCCATATTTATTTTTAAAAGACGTTGATTTTTTTGTTTTTGTATTGAAAAGGTAGAGTCCGCCTTCATCCGTCCCCAACCATAATTTATGCTTATTTCCTTCCTGAATGCTAATGATCTTTTCAGAATGAGATGAATCTGAAGCCCGTGCTATTTTATAGTGATGCCAGCGATTGTTTTTGGGATCTTTTTCATAAAGTCCCTGGTTATAACTGCCTACCCATAGGTGGCCGTTGTGATCTTCATAAATATCATAAACCCAGATTTGACCGAGTAAGAGTTTGTTTACTTTAATGAACTTTTTTTTCTCCGGCAGGTATTTAAATAAGCCACCAACGGTACCTATCCAAATGATTCCTTGTTGATCCTGGTGTAGGGCATATATCATGTTGGTATTACTGGAATCACCCATTTCTTTTCCGAACTTGAATACTTTGACCTTGCCGGTTTCCGGGTGATACACATTAATTCCGCCAGTGAAAGTTCCAATCCATAAATTCCCTTTTCTGTCTTTGATGAGTGTGTGTATGTTATGATAAGACAAGCTTTCTTGTTTGGCCTTAAAAGGGTAGTGCTGAAAAGTTTTCGTACGGGTGTTAAAATAATTTAATCCGCCATCTTCTGTTCCTACCCAGATGTGGGTGGAATCTGCCTGCAGCATGGCGCTAACCGCTTTCCCGGAAAGAGATTTTTCGCTCCCTGTGGGATAGTAGAGCTCAAAGGTCGTATGTCGGGGATGAAAATAATTGACCCCTCCGAAATAAGTTCCTATCCATATTCCGCCTGAATGATCCTGAAAAATATCATATACTGCATTATCACTTAAACTATGCGGATCATTGGCCTGATAATGATAATTTGTAAACTTTCCGCTGTGAAGGTCTAAGATATCCAAACCTCCCTCTGTCCCAATATATAATTTATCGGCATGCGGTTGATAGATATCGCGAATAATGTTATCACTAATAGAATTGGTGTTCGTATGTTTGTAAACTTTAAAAGTCTGTGTATGCGGATTCCAGAGATTGAGTCCTCCTTTTTCAGTTCCTACCCATATATTTCCTTGTTTATCTTTATATAAATCTGTAATGAAATTACTGGACAAGCTTCCCTCTTTTCCTGTGGCTTTATAATGGATGAAGGTTTGTTCTTTCGGATTATACACATCAATTCCTTTCCATGCTGTGCCCATCCAAATCTGTCCGGATGAATCTATTGCCAGACGTTTTACATAATCCATGGATAAGGAGTTGGGATTGCCTTTGTGATGCAAAAAATGATGTATTTTTTGGGTTTTAGGGAAATAGCTGAATACTCCGTCATTGGTAGCAATCCATATTTTACCGGAGGAGTCCCTTTTAATGTCAAAAATGGTTCGTTTCCCAATCTTCTTAAAAAAATGGAATTGTTCGTGTGGCAAGTCCAGGATGTAAATTCCTTTTTCTGTACCAATCCAACAGCTGTCAGCATTATAATTGAAAATGGTCTTTACCCAGTTATTCCCTAAGGACTTTGGCTTCTCTTTATTAAAACGATAGGTCTTAAACTGATACCCGTCAAAACGGTTTAATCCATTTTTGGTACCAAACCAAAGGTATCCCTTGTTATCTTGAGAAATGGTCCATACTGTATTGGCACATAAGCCGTCAGCTACGGTATAATTTCTAAAAAGAATTTGCTGGGCATGTACAAAAGGAGAGAGAAATATAAAAAAAAGGAATATAACAATCTGATTGACTTTCATTGGCACGCGCATGGGTTTCCTGCTCAATATATAGAAACTGTGAATAACAGTAGAATTTAAAAGACAAAATTTACAGGATTGTGTATAATAATCATATTCTCAGCTTCGATTACTGTGTAGAAATGCCAGGTCTACAAAAGTTATATTTTTTGCTACAAAAATGATATGAGATAGAATAATTGCTTTGTATTCTTGCTCTACAACATACTTAATGGTTAAAATTAATTGTTATGAGCCTGAAAAATACCTTGTTTTCTGTCTGGCGAACCTTACCTATTTTAGGAATCCTCTCTCTCTTATTCTTTCCTTCTTATGGGCAGCAAATAATCTCCGGTAAAGTCACGGCACAGGGCGAACCATTAGTCGGAGTAAGTATTATTGATAAACAGAGTGAAAAAAAGACACTAACAGCAGAGGAAGGTACTTTTAAAATAAAGGCAAAGAAAACAGACAGCCTCATCTTTCGTTATGTTGGTTATGAAAGCCAAACAATTTATGTTGGAGAACAAACTAATATTAATGTACAATTAAAGATGGCGTCTTCCAACTTGAATGAATTAGTGGTTGTAGGATATGGAACACAGAAAAAAAGTGATTTAACTGGAGCGATTACTTCGTTAAGTGAGGATGAATTTAACAAAGGAGTGGCCTCGTCTCCTGATCAATTGATGCAGGGAAAAGTTTCCGGCGTACAGATTGTAAGAAATAGTTCTGAACCGGGAGGAGGAGTTTCTGTGAGTGTGCGTGGCGCCAGTTCTATCAATGCAGGAACCGGCCCTTTATATGTGGTAGATGGTCTGCCTATTGATAATAGTCCGGTGATTACGGGAACAGGAAATGAATATGTGGGAACAAGGTCGCCTAGTAATCCACTGAGCACCATTAATCCTGCGGATATTAAATCCATCGAAGTGTTAAAAGATGCTTCGGCTACAGCAATTTATGGTGCCAGAGGGGCTAATGGCGTAATTATTATAACCACAAAGTCCGGATCAGCAGGCAGGTTGAAGATGAATTATAATGCTTATTTTGGGGTACAGAATGTAGCGCATAAAATTGATTTGTTGAAGCCGAAAGAGTACAAAGAGGTTTTAAATGATCTGATTGCCGAGGGCGCAGCTTCGTCTGAAAATGAAGTTGAGGAAATTATCAATGGAGGAACAAATTGGCAGGATGAGATATTTCGGAAAGATGCATTTGTTCAAAATCATAATCTGTCCTTTACAGGAGGAAATAAAAAAGCACAGTATTATGTTTCACTGAATTATTTTGACCAGGATGGAGTCGTTAAAAGCTCTTCTTTCAAAAGATATAGTGCCAGAGTAAATCTAACCCTTCAGGCAACAGAACATCTTGAGCTCGGTTTAAATTTAAATACTACTTATAGTAAAAATGATTATGCACCTATAGGCTTTGGAATCAATGGTGAGGCAGGGGCAATTTATGGGGCATTGAATTTTGATCCAACTTTGCCGGTAAGAGATTCTGCAGGGGAATACAAGGTATCTCCTTTTTTAGATATGGATAATCCTGTGGCTCAGCTGTATGGGAAAAATGCAGTATCTAATTCGTATAGAACCTATGGAACGGTTTATGGGAAATATACTATTCTTCCCGGATTGTCTGCAAAATTAAATATAGGCGGAGATGTTTTGAATCAAAAAAAGGAGGTGTATGTAGATCGAACCACAAGACATGGCAGACCGGCAGGAGGAATTGCCACTGTTTTGCAAGGACAAAAAAGTAACTTTCTTGTTGAAGCTACACTTACCTATGATAAATCCTTTGAAGAGAATCACCTAAATGCCGTGATAGGAGCTACTACACAACGGTTTATTACTAGTAATACTAACATGACAGCCAGTGGTTTTCCGGCTGATGCTACCCAAACTTTTAATATTGGTTTAGGAAATCAGGGGACGTATGGAATCGGAAGTGGAAAACGGAGTAACCGTTTGCTTTCTTATTTGGCCAGGGTAAATTATTCCTATAAAAGCAAATACCTACTGACAGGGTCTTTCAGAGTGGATGGTTCCTCCCGTTTTGGAATAAATAATCGCTTTGGCTATTTTCCTTCGTTTGCAGCGGGCTGGAAAATCAATGAAGAAGATTTTATGAAAAATGTCCGGAGTATTAGCAATTTGAAATTGAGGGTAAGTTGGGGGCAAAGCGGCAATCAGGCTATAGGGAATTATGCCGCCTTAACTACTTTTAGGTCTGGTCCTAAGGCAATCTTAGATGATAAGCCGATATCTACAACTGTTCCTGCTCGTTTGTCTAATCCAAATTTGAAATGGGAAACAACAACACAAACCGATATCGGTTTGGACTTCGGCTTTTTCAATGAAAGAATTTCCGGATCCATTGATTATTATAATAAAAAGACTTTTGACATGATACTGGCTTTGCCGGTACCTACTTCAACAGGTTTTACTTCCAAACTCTCTAACGTTGGTAGTGTTCGAAATACTGGTTGGGAACTTTCTTTAAAGACAAAAAATATTAATCAGCGATTTAAATGGAGTAGCTCTATTGTGCTTTCAACGATGAAGAATGAAGTCTTAAATCTGGGAGAGATTTCTAATATTATTACAGGGGGAGCCGGACAAACCAATCAGATTTTCCTTATCGAACCGGGTAAAACCATGTATTCTTTTTATGGTTATAAAGTAGAAGGTGTTTGGCAGGAAGATGATGATTTCTCTACAACAACAGACAATGTGGAGCCGGGAGACTTGAAATATAAAGATGTCAACGGGGACGGAACTGTAAATGGAGAAGATCGTGTGTCATTAGGGAGTTCTTTTCCTAAATTTACGTGGTCTTTTTGTAATACTTTTTCTTATCATTATTTCATGTTAGATATTTTTATCAATGGTATCCAGGGAGTAAAAAAGCTAAATA
>CAZLDH010000092.1:0-11837 GCA_964558275.1 uncultured Chitinophagaceae bacterium | reverse complement strand
AAGAGGGACCCATAATATGACAACCCATATCTCCGAGAGAACCGGTGCCATAATCCCACCAGCCTCGCCATTTTTGAGGAACAAGATCCGGTACATAAGCAGTTTCCTGTGCTGTTCCCTGCCATAAATCCCAGTTCAATTCCTTCGGCACTTTAGGATGTTCTGAAGGCCAGGGAATTCCAGAAGGCCACACTGGTCTGTTGGTCCAGTTATACACCTTCTTGATATCCCCTATGAGATCAGCATCAAACCATTCCTTTAATTTTCGTACTCCATCCGCTGAAGAAAGTTGATTTCCCATCTGCGTAACAACCCTATATTTTTCAGCTGCTTCCGTTAAAACACGAGCTTCATAAATATCATGTGTTAGTGGTTTTTCCAGGTACAAATGCTTATTGAGTTTCATCGCATTCAGCCCCACAATAGCATGGTTGTGATCCGGTATGGCAACCACCACTGCATCAAAATTTTTGTGCTCTTTTTCGAACATCTCTCGCCAATCATGGTAAAAACCCGCCTTCGGAAAATCTTTCCGCGCCTGCACTGCCTGACGTTCATCTACATCACACAAATAAGATATCACTGCTTTATCACCTGGAGTACTCGCTATATTCTTTATATCCGAATAGGCTTTATTACCACAGCCTACGCATGCTACGTGTAACTGATCGCTTGGAGCCGTATATCCTTTGCCGCCTAATACCGAGCGGGGAACGATGGAAAAACCGGCTGCTGTTAATAAGGAGTTCTTAATGAATGAACGTCTAGTGAAAACGTTGTTTTTTTTGTTTTTCATATTCATAAAACATACATGTTTTTCCAAATCAATAACCCTTATTTTGTTTTAGGTTGGGATTTTTATCAAGCGCTTCCAATGGAATAGGGAAGAGGAGCCATTTGTCATTGGTGCTTGCTTTTCGCCATCCCGGAATGGCATCCCTATATGTGCCAAATCGAATCATGATTTGTCTAGATTTATTTTCCCAAGCTAATTCATGTAATTCTTCCCAATAAATTTCATTTAGAGTTACATGGTCATATAATTTAGAAGGGTCATCAAAGGCCCTCGCTCTAATGGTGTTTACTAGATCTGTTGCCTCTTTATTGTTTTTCCCACTTCTAACTAAGGCCTCTGCTTTCATTAAATAAACATCTGCAAGTCTAAAAATTGCGAAATCATTCTCTGCATCTCCACTTAACCCTTTTTCAAACTCCCATTTATTAATTCTGGCGCCATCTTCCTGATCCACCTGCCCCCATCCATCATCATCAACGCCGTACTTCATATCTATATCTACGGTGTGTACCAATTTATGGCCTTGTACAGTAACCAGAGTATCTCCTGTTTGAGGATCGAGTGTCGGACCAATAAGAAAAGACCATTTTTTTCTCTTATCCTCCGGATCATAAGACTTTACAAAACTGGGCATTGCACAAACCATATTCCAAGCACCAATATGCATCCCCATTGCTTCAGGATCTAAGTAATGTAAGGTCATGGCCTGCGAAACATTTCCCCCGTCAGCAGTACTAAAAATAATAGGGAAAATAATTTCTCTAGACTCTTCGTTATGAACAGCAAAGTTCGCTTTCCAATTAGGTTCTATAATATAATCCAGGCTCATTACTGTATCACAGGCGGCAATACATTCTTCCCATTTTGGTCCACCTTCAGGATTCCAAATTTCTGCATTTAAATACATTTTTGCTAATAAAGTATATACAACACCTTTTGTTACCTTTCCATAGCTGGCTGATGTAACATCACTTCTAACTTTATTTTTAATATCATTTAATTCGGATAAAACAAATTTATAAACCTCGCTACGAGGCATAGTCTTGGGGGCTGAAACTGTATCGTTAAAATCTTTTACTATTGGAACATTACCAAAATAATCGATAAGCATGTAATACCAATAAGCTCTTACGCCTCTTATTTCCGAAATAATTTGTTCTTTATTAGAAATATCTGCTTCACTATTCTCCAACAAATTGATGATTTTGTTACACCTTCCTATGCTTTCAAACGTATTTGAGAAGATTCCATTAAGATACGGTAAAGTACTGGTCCACGAATGTTGGGCTAAGTCTTTAAAGAAACCGCTTTCCCAACCATCACCTCCGATTCTTGTCGGATTAACCGCCATTCCTGAGGATAAATCTCCCAGTCCAAAATAATCAGTGTTATGGCTCCATGCATTCTTAAGTGTTCTATACACAGGGGCAACCAAAGCACTCACTTGGGCATCGTTCTGTCCAAATTCATCAACAGGAAGTTGATCATATACCTTCTCATCAAGATTAGTACAACTATATAGCCCACTTATTAAAAAGAAAAAAACGACAGTTGTTGCTATTGAATTAAAATGTCTCATATCTATTTAATATTTTTAATTATTTAAAACCAATATTTACTCCAATGCTATAAGTCCTCGACTTTGGAATATATTCTCTGGGTGCAACACCTGGTGCCAAACCGCTCATTTCAACTTCCGGATCTATCCCTGTATATTTTGTAATTACAAAAAGATTTTGTCCACTCAGATGTAATCTTAGACTCTTTATTAAAGAAGAATTATCTAAGTCAAAATTGTATGAAATCGTAGCATTATCTAGTCTTAGAAACGATCCATTTTCTATATAATAACTATTTAATTTGGGGCTTTCGTTAAGGCCACTCGTTAAGGCCTGTTTTAATACGTTGGATCCGGGAAGCCATTGAGTAGTTCCAAAAGCCAACCTGGAATAATTGAGTACTTCATTCCCATGCACTCCTCTCAAGAAAAAATTAAAAGCCCAATTCTTATAAGCTATATTACTAGAAAGACCATAGGTTAAATCTGGCTGAGCAGACCCCACGATGGTTCTATCGCCAGGGCTTAATCCTTCTTTCCCATCAATTGTTTCATCTATTATATATTGACCCTCTTCATCTAGTCCGTCAGCCTTCCACATAAAAAACGAACCAACAGGCTCTCCCTCCTTTAATATTGACGAGGTATAATTACTCCCTCCTCGAACAAATACAGTTCCGACTTTTACGGATTCTGTTTGAAAGGCATCATTCGAAAGATTGGTTATTTCATTTTTATTATGAGCAAGGTTTAAGGAAATGTCCCAATTAAGGTTTTTATTCCTTATAATATTAACATTAAAATTGGCTTCAATCCCTTTGTTTGACATTGCCCCCACATTGGCAAGCATTGTAGAAATATAGTAAGGAGGAACAGGAACCTGGTAGGTATATAGCATATCATCTGTATTCTTAATATAATATTGAACTGTTCCATTTAAGCGTTTATCAAACATAGCAAAATCAAAACCAATATTAAAAGTACTTGTAGATTCCCATTTAAGGTTGGGGTTTGCGTTTTGAGAAACACCGTATGAATTATACCAACTACCATCATCATAATATCTTCCTAAAATAGAATATAATTCAATAGACTGATAAGGACTTATCCCCGCCTGATTCCCTGTTTTTCCGTAACCGACTCTTAGTTTTAATAAATCTAAAAAATCAGCACCTTCAAAAAAAGTTTCGTCAGACATTATCCAACCTGCTGATATGGCAGGGAAAGTTCCCCATTTATGGTTGACACCAAACTTTGAAGAACCGTCTCTTCTTATTGAGGCATTAATTATGTATTTATCATTATAGATATAATTTACTCTGCCAAAGAAGGATATTAATTTATTCATATTCGCTCCTGACCAAACATCACTTGGACGGAGATTTTCACCTGCTCTTAAATTGTTGTATCCAAAAAAGTTGGTAGGGAAATTTCTATTTTGTGCTCCAAAGTTTTGATAGTCATTTCTTTCAAAAGAATATCCCAGTAAAACATCCAGATTGTTACTGTTTAGTATCTTAGAGTAATTTAAAGTAAACTCCAACAATTTGGTATCTAATATAGATGATGTCCTTTTAGCAAATCCTAAATCATCTCTGCCTCGTTCTGTCTCAGAATTATTATACAATCCGGATCCTTTATTTATTCTTTTTTTGAATAAATTCAACTTTGCATTCAAGTCATTGGTAATATCAAAATCTAATTGAATGTTTGCACTATAAATACTGTTCTTATTATTTCTTTTATTATAGGCAATATTTCTCACAGGGTTTCCATGGTCATACTCTCTTGAGTCGTGCCATGTCCCATCTTCATTTTTAACCGGATTCACCGGTATCATAGTATAAGCCAATAAAAAGTTATGTGAATCTACAGGAGAGAAATCCCTCTCAGTAATAGCTCCAATAAATGAAAAGTTTAATCTGTCATTTAGCGCACTTTGATCAAATTTTAATCTGGCATTATACCGGGTTAAATTATTAGCCTTTACCACCCCTTGTCTATCCAGATAAGAAATAGAACCTCTATAACTATTATTTTTGCTACCACCAGATAAAGAGAGATGATGTTTTTGAGAAAAGCCGGTTCTTGTAATTTCTTTAAACCAATTGGTATTACTTCCCATGTCAATCTCACTTACATCCATATTCTCCCTCTCTGTATAATCTCTCCATTCCTTTGCAGTAAGTACTCTTGGTAGATTAGACACCTTGTCTATGGCAACATATCCATCATAATTAACTGTAGGAGCTCCAGGATTACCTTTTTTGGTAGTAATCAGGATAACACCACTAGCCGCTCGTGATCCATAAATCGCTGTTGCTGAAGCATCTTTTAATACACTTATAGACTCAATATCACTAGGAGAAACAGAATTGATGCTTAATCCCGGAACACCGTCAATAACGACGAAAGGACTACTGCTTCCGCTTAGAGAAGAGGCCCCCCTTAATTGAATATTTTGTTGACTGGTAACATCTCCATTTCCCTGAGTTATTGTCAACCCGGGAACCTTCCCACGCAATAAATCTGAAGCATTCTCTGTTACGCCTTTATTAAAATCTTCTCTTGATATTTTGGATATAGCTCCGGTAACATTACGCTCAGATTGACTACCATAACCCACTACTACCACCTGGTTTAGACCTGTTGCTTTGGAAGACAAAACAATTTTAATTCTATCGCGGTCGTTTACTTTTATCCTTTTTTCTTTATATCCCAAGTAAGTAATTCGCAATATAGCATCATTTTCAACCGCTAAAGAAAAGTGCCCGTTTGCATTTGACATGGTACCTTTGGAGGCCCCTACGACTTTAATAGTTACGCCTGAGAGTGGTTCTCCTGAAGAGGAATCCACAACTGTTCCCTGAATCTCTTTCAAGAATACTTTTTGTGCTACTTGTTGGTTTGTTTTATCTTTCTTCTTTTCTTTTACCACAATCGTTTTTCCTACTATCGCATAAGTCAGAGGTTGATCTCTAAAGACGTCATCTAATGCTTCTTTAAGTGGGGTATGATCAAAATCTATTTGTTCCATCCGAGCTTCTTTTAACATCGTATTGTTATATAAAAACTCATACCCCGTCTGACTTCTTATAACCTTGAATAATTTTTCAAAGGAAATATTACTTTTCGAGTAAGTTATTTGCTGCGCCTCTACTCCTGCACTTACCTGTAGGCAAGCCACAAGAATTAATAATGTTGTCCATTTCATGGCTAAAAATATTTTAGAAAAGGTGTTTTTCTCCGATTTAACTACAGGAGTCCTTATCACGTTATTTTTCATACTTTTGCATTGTTTGGTTATAAAATATTTAATTATAGTTCATAATTAAGTGTTTTGTCCTTCCACAGGGAGAACTGAACGAATTCCGGGAGTCAGGGTCTGCTTCCTCAGACCTAAAAGGCTTCCGGTTTTTTATCGATCGGGATTATAAAATAACAGCAAGTGTTTAAGTCATCTTTTTTTTATTTCTATTTTGCTTTTGAGGTTATCGTTATGCGTCGTCCTTCTACTTCAAAATGTATAGTACCTGTTAACTCTAATCGTTTCAATATGTCATTAAAATTCGAATAACGAGATATTATGCCACTAAAATTTAAATTTTCTAAATGATTTGTATCGTATCGTATCTCCACATTATACCAGCGAGAAAGGATTTTCATAATCTCTTTAATATTCGTTTGGTCAAAATAAAAGAGATTCTTTTTCCAAGCCAGAACTTTTTCTATATTGGCTGTTTTTATTCCAATGTTCCCTTTTGCGACTATCGCTTGCTCTCCCGGCATTAATAATTCTTCATTTTCATCCTTAATCACTTTCACAGATCCTTCTGCTAGCGTTGTTCGTACTTTACCAGATTCAGGATAAGCATTCACATTAAAATGTGTTCCCAATACTTGTATCTCACATTCTCTAGCGACTACTTTGAAAGGATGATTTTTATCTGTATTCACTTCAAAATAGGCTTCACCTTTTAAGTGAACCTCTCGGTATTTACCCTGAAAATGTACAGGGTAAGTAAGCGAACTCGCTGCATTTAGCCACACCTTAGTACCGTCCGATAGTACAAGTTGAAACTCGCCTCCTTTAGGTGTAGTCAAAGTATTATAATGCCTTGTTTCTCCAATTGCTCCTTCTTGATAAATCAAGCCTCCATTCTGTTGTATTACCCCTTTAGAAATTCGATTTGAACCGGAGTCCAAAATTAAATTCTGACCATTTGCTAATGTCAGGATAGCTTTTTTACTGGCGGGTTTAATCACAGTCGGATGTCTCGCTACAGTTTGGTTATTATTCTTGACTTGTAATTCCTCGTTTTGAAGATATAAACCATATAAAGCTGCTCCTAAACCGAATAGCACAATCACAGCCGCAGCCACTCTCTTTAAATAAACGAATCGCTTAGGATGTTTGAAGGTTTTCTGTTCTTCAACTCTAATTCTATCCCATATTTTATTTAAAAACTTGTCTTCAAAAGCATCGTTTAATTTTTCCTTCGGAGCTTCTTCTTCTAAATTTAAAAGGTTATAATAAGCTTCGATAAATCCTCTTTCTTCTTCAGAAGCCTTCCCTCTTCGGTATTTTTTTATAATATGTAGAAGTTCCTTTTTATTCACTTTTTACAGGTCATCTATATTAAAGACAGTTGAAAAAGGAAAACTCCCAAAAGCGAACAAAATTTTTTGGGGAATCGGTTTCAAGAGGGATCTAAAGCGGTTCCAAGGCACTTCCAAAGCGGTTCCAAGGCAGTTCCAAAACGGTTTCAAAGCGGTTTCAAGCGGTTTCAAGCGGTTTCAAGATGGTTTGGAGGCGAGTTTATCATATAATTAGTTTTAGAAACCTGGAACCTTGGAACCTGAAATTTAGAGAAACATTTGTATCTTGTATTTTAAAAGTCACACCCCTTATACCATGTCTACAATCAAAAGGTTTGAAGAAATTAAAGCTTGGCAGAAAGCAAGAATTGCTACGAAGATGATACACAAATTAACACATAAAGAACGATTTAGTAAAAACTTCGCACTTGTCGATCAAATAAGGAGATCTAGCGGTTCTGTTATGGATAATATTGCAGAAGGTTTTGAAAGAGATGGAAATAAAGAATTCATTCATTTTCTCAGCATTGCAAAGGCTTCTGCCGGTGAAGTTCGGTCGCAATTATACTGAGCATTAGATTATGGTTATATCTCACGAGAAGAGTTTGATTACCATTATAGAGAGATGGTTCATATTAGCTCTTCAATCGGAAATTTTATGAGCTACCTTAAGTCGTCAGGGATGAAAGGGCGGAAGTTTAAGTAACAGTTCCAAGACGGTTCCAAGACAGTTTCAAGACGGGTTAGAAAATGTAGTTTATGAGAATCATTGCATTTGGAATCATGGAACTTGGATGTCTAAAAAAAAACAATGAAGACCAATATCAAAAAATGCGTAAGTTCAGATTTCAGAAAAGTAGTTGCTCGACCCAATTGATTCTGTACCGTTTTCTGAGATACACATAATTGTTCTGCAATTTCCGCTGTCGTCTTTCCCAATTCATAATGCTGAACGAATATTTTTCTTCTTTTGGAAGGAAGGCTTTCTACCAGAGCCCTATAGGCTGCCAAAAATTCATTTTGCAAGACCAACTTATCTGCATGCTCTGCAGCAACGTATTTCATTAGAAGATGTTCTACAGGTAAAATTCTCTTTTCCTTTTCAAAAAGATTAAATACGCTGTTTCGTACCGCAATAAAGAGATAAGATTCAAAATCCTTATTAATGTGGAGTGTCGCTCTTTTAATCCAAATTTTACAAAATATTCCCTGTGTGATATCCTCCGCCTTATTATGACTATGAAGACGCTTATAAGCATGATTATAAACGAATTTCCAATATTTTCTATACAGGAGATTAAAGGCTTCTTCATCCCCCTTGCGGATATTTTTTAATAAGACGTCATCAGATATCTGGTGCATATTTCGGTAGATTTATCTCATTCAAACTTTTGTATCAAACAAGAGAAGATTAGGAAAAATCAACCACAAGATATGTTTTCTATTGCATCTTTTAAAAAAGTTGTTTTGTTTTTATAAAAAGCGCTTTCATTTTCTTTCTTTTCACATAGTTTCTACTCTTCGTTTTATTAAATATCAATTTGCAATAGTTGCTAACCGATGACTGAATAGGATTATTACACTCGTAGAGAAATTGGGGCTTTTTTCTTTTCAATGATTAAAGTAACTTTGAGGAGTGGCAATTTATTCACTTTTCAATTTAAATAAATGAAATTTTCGCTTTTACTTTTGTTTTATTCTTTTTCCTTTTTAAGTGTATTTGCTCAGGGAAGTGATAACGGAGCTATAACATCCAAAGCTACAAGTCCCAATATCATTTATATCCTTGCTGATGATTTGGGCTATGGCGATCTGGGTTGTTATGGACAAAAGAAGATAGAAACGCCTAACATTGATAAGTTGGCAGAAAGAGGAATGATGTTTACCCAGCATTATGCAGAGCCCGTATGTGCTCCCTCCCGCTATGCTTTAATGACAGGAAAGAATGGAGGACATTCCTACATTCGAGGAAATGATGAATGGGCAGAGAGAGGGAACGTATGGAGCTATAGCGCTATGGAGGAAAACCCTTCTTTGGAAGGACAATTACCCATTCCCGATTCTACCATTACAGTCGCAGAAGTGTTGAAAAAAGCCGGATATACAACGGCATTGGTAGGGAAATGGGGGCTTGGCGCTCCTTTTACTGCAGGGATTCCCAATAATCAGGGATTTGATTATTTCTTTGGGTTTATTTGCCAACGACAGGATCATACTTATTATCCGGTTCATATGTGGGAAAATACGTTCAGGGTTCCTTTGAACAACCGGCTTCAAAAGCCGAAAGTTAAGTTTCCGGATACATTGGATCCGATGAATCCCGAAAATTATACCCAATATCAACAATCAGACTATGCGCCAAAGCATCTGATTGTGGCGGCATTAGATTTTATTGACCGCAATAAGCAACAGCCGTTCTTTTTGTATTATGCTACACCTTTGCCGCATACTTCTCTGCAGGCACCCAAACGCTGGGTAGATTATTATCTTAAAAAGTTTGGAACGGACGAAAAGCCTTATTTGGGAGGCAGTTACTTTCCAGTGAGATACCCCCATGCCACCAGAGCGGCCATGATTTCCCTTTTGGATGAAAATGTAGGAAAAATTGTAGAAAAACTGAAAGCAGATGGTATTTATGATAACACAATTATTGTGTTTATGAGTGATAATGGACCTACTTTTGAGTCAGCATCTGATCCTGAATGGTTTGATAGCGGCGGTCCGTTCAAAAGCAGTTATGGTTGGGGAAAAGGATCTGCTCATGAGGGAGGTATCCGAGCTCCTTTTATCATTTCCTGGCCTAATCAGATAGAAGCCGGAAGTAAGAGTGAGTTGATTTCCGGTATTTGGGATTTTGTTCCTACAGTAAGTGATTTGGTTGGCGTAGCACCTCCTGATGGTATCCAGGGAATAAGCTATTTGCCAACATTGTTGGGAAATGACGAAAAACAAGAAAAACATGATTATCTTTATTGGGAATTTGCAGGATATGGAGGAAAGCAAGCCGTTCGATTAGGGAAATGGAAAGCTATCCGTAAAAATATCCGCAAGGGGAATATGAAAATTCAATTGTTTAATCTGGAAAAAGATATTCAGGAACTAAATGACGTAGCAGACAAACATCCTAAGATGATAAAGAGGATGACGCAAATTATGAAAACCGAACATCAAACAGCTAAGCGACACACCTTTAAGATGAAAGCATTGGATAAGGAAGAGTAGCATTTTTTTAGAAAAAAAACAGGAAAATGAATGCAAATTTCAAGAAAATAAAAGGCTCATTTGTATCTGTTATCATTGGTATAGGCTGCTTTTTAATGGCTTGTGAACCTATGAATACAAAAAACGAAACGCAGGGGAATACCTATTACCTGCTTATTGGAACTTATAGCCCTGCAGATAGCAATGGCATCTTTGTGTATAAATTTAATACTGACTCAGGAAAGGCTACTTTTGTAAGTGCTGTTTCAGGAATTGAGAATCCGTCTTATCTCACTTTATCTCCGAATAAAAAAAAGGTGTATGCAGTAAGTGAAACGCATGAAGGACTGGATGGAAGTGTTTTTGCTTATTCCTTTCATGCGGATAGCGGCAGGTTGGAATATATTAATCAGCAGCCGGATCAGGGAGCTAATCCTTGTTATTTAACTACGGATGATGATGGTCAGTATTTATTTGTGGCTAATTATACCAGTGGCAATCTTTCTGTACTCTCGCTTTCTTCAAATGGGGCAGTAGATAGTATTGTACAAAATATTCAACATCATGGTCATAGTGTGGTTTCTCCCAATCAGGATCAGGCACATGTCCATTGTGCTGTCATGAGCCCTGATAGTAATATCTTGTTTGTCACAGACTTAGGTTTGGATAAGATATTCGCTTATAACTATAATGAGAAAACAGGAAAATTAACACCGGGAAGCCCTGCTACCTATTCTGTAACAAAAGGATCGGGGCCGCGAATGATGACGTTTTCTCCGGACGGGAAATATCTTTACCTTATACAGGAACTTGGCGGCCAAATAACTACATTCCGATATGATTCGGGTAAACTTACTAAGGTGCAGGAAATTTCTAATCTGCCGGAAGGTTATGAGGGGCGAATTTGGGGGGCAGATATACATATTTCACCGGATGGCGCTTTTCTTTATGCAACGAATAGAGATGATTTAAATGATATAGTGACCTATAAAGTGAATAAGGAGAATGGAAAGATTATGCCAGTGAATCGTCAGCCTACAGGAGGAAAAACACCCAGATATTTTACTATTACGCCAGATGGAAGGTACGTCTTAATTGGACATCAGAATGGCAATGCGATTACCATTTTTAAGAGAAATAGAAAAACTGGAAAACTGACAATGACAGATAGTCGCATTCTTGTACCGCATGCAGTTTGCCTGAAGATGATTTCAGTTGGAAAATAAATGACTGGTTATTTTTCTTTTTTATCTCCATTTGACAAGAGCGCTGCTTTTATTTCCGGATAAGAAAATTTTGACTTCGTCATTTCCCTAATGTCGGAAGAGCGGGCTTCCGGATGCGCTGCAATGATTTTGGATAATGTCTCCATCGTTTTGGACTCAAACAAGTCTTCTGCTTTTATTTCTCCTGAAGGGATAAATGTCAGCAGATGGTTGAGAATGGTGTTGGATTTTAAGCCGCGATTTTGAGCAATCTCTTTTATTGGTTTTCCTGACTGGTAAAGGCTCAGAGAAATCCGCATAGATTCTCCTTTCTTGGGTTTGTTGTTTTTCTTTTTGACGTCTTTTATTGCTGGCTTTGTATTGAACATGGTCTTTGCCTCTTGCATGAGCGTCTGTTGATTGTTGGTTTCGCAGAGTGTTTTTGTGATGATAGCCGCTTGTTTAAGCTGTTCTTTTT
>CAZLDH010000091.1:7838-11841 GCA_964558275.1 uncultured Chitinophagaceae bacterium | reverse complement strand
CTAATACTGCCACTTAAAGGCCATCCATTTCTTAGGTATGGTATCCCAAACCAACTTTCTACGATTAGCATTCCATGTGATTACTCAATTTTATTCTACAAAACAATCAAAATTTTTATCATATTTAGTGGGTATAACTTCTGTAATATCGTAATCCGCTATTTCATTTTGATAAAAAGGATCCTGCCTGATGATTTCCATCAGAGTATTTCTATCTACATCACGCACTAAAATAATACCACCTGTCCGGGGATTTTTCCTGCCGGAAAAAATAAATTTCTTTTCTGAATAATATTGATCCAGAAATTGAACATGAGACTTCAGAAATTTTTCTACTTCCCGGATTTCTTTTTTATAGGATAAGGAGACGATAAACATTTTGACTGATTTTAAATGACATGACTTTTATAAAACTCATAAAGCAACGCTACATCCTCTGAACAGAGAATTGGAATCGCTTCTCTTAAAATTATTTCATCCCAATCCCACTACTTCATTTGCAGTAACATTTCAATATCTTTATCTAAAAACCTTTTCTTTATCGCCTTTGCCGGATTTCCTCCTATTACAGAATACGGTTCTACATCCTTTGTGACGTATTGTAATTTGTCACCTTAATGCTCTTTTATTATGAGTTATTAATTAATCCAATCCCCAAAATCAATAAAGAAATGAGCAGCAGGACTGCACCAATATACAATAGCCAGATCAACTTGGTGGGTTTGGTCACGCCCTTTCCTGCCGCTCCTCCGAAAAAACCACCGGATATTAAAACGGCAGAAAGTGGAAACCCAATTCGCACAATCCATTCAAGTTCTTCTGACAATCCCGCATGATCAACTAATATTTGAGCAATCAGGGAGATTATTACAATAACTCCGGCATGAGCATGTCCTGCTCTGAACATTGATTTTTGGAAAGAATTAAGTCCTATATTTTCATGCTTTCCTGAAAGAATCTGCAGTAAGAAATAACCGCCATATTGTATGGTAGGTACAATGATTAGGATAATTCCACACATTAATTTTGTTGATGGTGACATAATATAATTATTTTACATTTCCTTTTTGTAATCTATCTTCTTCCTCTTGGATACCCGTCTTTTTATATTGATGGATCTTCAATTTTTGGTTACCAAAGTTCCATGTAAAAGTAAGATTTACTGCACGCTGATTCGACTTAAAGCTACCATTTCCATGAAGATTTCCAAAATCTGTATGAGAATCGAATTGCATCGATTGCAAGATATCCTGTACATTAAGTTTAATAGTTGCTTTCTCTTTTAAAATAGATTTTGATACCCCAACAGAGATCATACCGAACGGCTCAACAATCGCAGGCCCCTTAATACTCCGACTCCGGTACATCCCACTCAACTCTGCTTTAAATCCTGAAGGAAGGATAAAATTTTGTTGTGTATATAGCATAAAAGAGAAGATATCTTTATCTAGGGCATAACCATCATAAATCCCGTGATACAGGTTATAAAATCCCTGTAAACTATTATAGGTATTCCACCAGGAAGTGATATTGACAGGAATCCCAAGGGTCAATGTCAGATTATTTAATTTGTCCAGGTTTTCCTTCGTCTGATAAACAACATGAGTAGAATCTACCTGTTGCTCAATCCGGGTGATAACATCATTAGTATGACTGTAATTTAGAACAGCAGAATATTTTTTATGGAAAGTATAAGAAAGTTCTGCCGAGTTCACAAACTGCGGTTGAAGCGTTGGATTGCCCTGGCGGTAAGTGTATTTATCTACATAATAAATAAACGGATTCAGACTTTGGTAATCGGGTCTATCAATCCTTCTGGCAAGAGAAAGACTTAAAATATTATTAGGATTCAAGGTTTTAGTTAAAGATACATTGGGAAACAATTTAAAGTAGTTGTCCTTATTAAGAGAGTCCATTGTTAATTGCTTTGTATGGATAATTGTTTGTTCTCCCCGTAATCCTATATTGGCACTCCACCCATTTTTAAATTTTTTCAAAAGGTTGAGATAAGCAGCATTTACATTTTCCTCATAAACAAAATGGTTGGTATTGCCCTGATCATTAACCCACTGACTCTCTTTCAGGATTTCAAAATGGCTGTTGTTGTCAGAATGAACAAAACTGTATTTTAATCCTGTTTCTAATTTTAAATTGTGTTTCATCGGATGTACGTAATCTATTTTGGCAGCATAAATATTAATTTTGGTGGGTTGTTTTCCCCTGCGTTGATAAGGATCATGCAATTGTTTTCCATCGGCATCAGTCACTGTCGTCGATAAAGATTGTGGCATAGCAATATAAAAATGATTGTAATCCAAATTGGTAGTCAAGGAACTTCCTTCCCCCATTTCGATTTTATAATGCAAATTGATACCTCCATTTTTCCAATCATACCCAATATGGTTATTTGAAGTAGAAAGCGAATCAATCCGTTTAGCCTCATCCAGGAAATAAACCGGACTGTGGCTATTCCAGTCCCCTTTATTGAAGGAACCATTCGCCACAAATCCCAGCGTTTGTTTGGGGGTTAGGTAAAAATCCATTCCTAATTGTGCCGTATGATTGTAGCCGGTAATTTCCATGATGCTTGCCTGCTTCATACTAGATTGTAATTCTTTGGAGTTCGGGGCATAGAAGTATCGGGCAATATTCATTTCAAGTTTATCCTTACTGTGATCAAAATTGTAATTACTGTACAAGCTGAAATGTTTATTCTTGTAATTTATGGATCCCCCTGCATTGTATTTCACATTCTGACTATATCCGATTCCTGCATCCAAACTTCCATTGAAACCTAATTCAGTATTTTTTTTCAATACAAGATTAATCAAACCCGCAGTACCTTCGGCAGCGTATTTGGCTGGTGGCTGTGTCATTAGTTCAATTTTGGAAACAGAGGAGGCCGGCATTCCTTTGAGCACCGTAGAAAGTTGTTTTGCAGATAAATGTGTCGGACGACCATTAATCATGACATTTACTCCTCTTTTACCATTCAATGATATATTCCCATCCTGATCCACTAAAACACCCGGCGATTTTTCTAAAACCTCCATGGCGGTGTTTCCTGCATTAACCATGCTGTTTTGAACATTAACGACTGTTTGTCCCGGCTTGTGGCTGATAAATGGTTTAGAGGCTGATACCTGCACCTCTTTCAAAGAATGAGCGCTAGGCTTCAAAAACATTGTTGGCACTTGTACAGTTGGTCGGTTAGCTGTTACGGAAAAAGAGGGCGAATTGGCTTTATACATTCCAATTGAAGAAATCGAAATAAAGTATTTCCCCAAGGGTATCTTTTCAAATAAATATTCACCTCTTTCATTTGTGATTGCACTTTTGACCAGAGAGGAATCTTTTGAGCTCAACAAAGCAATTGTAGCATAAGAAACCGGTTTGTTTGTATTGTCTTTTACCCGTCCTGAAACATTTCCCTGCATTTTATCTTGAGCTAAAACGCTCGAATAGAAAATAGAAAAAAACAAAGTAGCTAATAGAATGATAATAAAATTCACTTTCATGTTAAATAATTTTTATGCTTCAATTTTCTTTATGATTTACAAAAACTCCTTTCATGGGAGCATAAAATAAATAGGTCACAAAGGTAGGCGCATGCGAGAAGGCTATAAATGGTTAAAAGCGACAAATATGATGGTGAATCCTGCCATTTAAAAAAAATATTACCTTTGTTTTATGAAAAAAGTTGCTGTTTTAATTACCAATCATGCCCTGATTGCTGCCATTGGGAATACTCATTATTTGTTTAATCGGGTCAATGAATTCCTAATCCATGCCGGAAAACAGCCTTTATTTGAACTAAAATTGGTAGGGAAACACAAAAATATTGAGCTTTTCAACGGTTCCTATTCTGTTCAAACTGATGCTACCATAGAAGAAACAACTGACACTGATATCGTTATCATCCCTCCCATGAGTGGAGAAATGATACATTCCATAAACGCTAATAGAGAAAGTATATCCTGGATGTACAATCAATATCAAAAAG
>CAZLDH010000091.1:0-7738 GCA_964558275.1 uncultured Chitinophagaceae bacterium | reverse complement strand
TCCATAAACGCTAATAGAGAAAGTATATCCTGGATGTACAATCAATATCAAAAAGGAACAGAACTTGCCAGTTTATGTGTAGGTGCTTTCCTCCTGGCTGAAACAGGATTGTTGAATAATAGATCATGCTCTACACATTGGGTTACTGCCAATAATTTCAGAAGCATGTATCCCAAAGTCAAACTCGTAGATGAAAAAGTGATAACCGATCAAGACGGGCTATATACCAGTGGAGGTGCTAATTCTTATTGGAACTTATTGATTTACATAGTTGAAAAATATGCCGGTAAAGAGGCAGCCGTATATGCTTCAAAATATTTTGCCATAGATAAAAGCAGAGATGATCAGTTAATATTTAGACTATTTGAAGGTTCAAAAAATCATGGAGATAATGAAATATTAAAAATTCAAGAATATATCGAACAGCATTATGAAAAAAACTTTACAATTGACCAATTTGCGAAACGAACACATCTAAGTCCACGCACCTTTCAAAGGCGTTTTAAAGCGGCCACCCACTTCCCTGTCCATACTTACATTCAAAAAATAAGGATTGAGGCGGCCAAAAGGTTGTTGGAAACAGAAAGGTTAACGGTTAATGAAATTATGTTCGAGACCGGCTATCAGGATCCAAAATCTTTCCGAACAATCTTTAAGAAAGAAACCGGCGTATCTCCCACAGCCTATCGCAATAAATACATGTAAGACTCCTTCATCATCATTTGATCTTTAACGGATTTTGGATCACAGCAACTTTCCCTTTTTTCGTAACAACCACTGCCCTACCATCGTGAAAATCCAGGGAGGTATTATATTATGGAGCAATCATCACTTTGCATTTACCAATCGGTCTCGTTCCATACAGCGCTTTATTCGCTCTTTATGTACTGCTCCCCAATCACTTAAAACTTTTAATACTTTTTCCAGGGATTTTGAATATTCAGTCAATTCATACTCTACCACAATGGGCCATTCTTCTATGATATTACGACTAACTAAATTATTGATTTCCAGTTGTTTTAATTCATTGGAAAGCACTTTTGCAGAAATTCCTTTGACAGCACGTTGCAGTTCATTAAATCTTTTACCGCCATCAAGCAGTGCCACAATAATCTTTATTTTCCATTTTCCGCCAATCACATAAAGGGCATCATCAATGGAATTAAACATCGCAGTACATTGGGTTGTAAATTCTTTTTCTTCCCTTTTTCTTCCTTTCGACATCCTCTTTATTTTTATATAGTTACTTAAAAGAAACCACTTACCTATAGTATATTAGTATAATTCAGATAGCAAATATACTTAACTTTGTCGAGTAATTTGTTATTAAAAATCAAAAATATGAATACAAGAGTAAAAAGAAGCATAGAAGATAGCTGGAAGGTTCGGCTACAAGAGAAAAGTAATATCCATTCTGCAGGTTTTATATTACCTGCGGGGCATTGGAAAAGATTTGATCCTTTCTTGATTATGGCTGAGGATGTGTTTCAGACCAAAGCCTTTGGTGTTCATCCTCATCGGGGAATAGAAACCGTAACCTACGTCATAGACGGGACCTTAAACCATAAGGATAATAAAGGGGGGAAAGGTTCTTTACATACAGGAGATGCACAATGGATGACGGCGGGAAGTGGTATTTCACATATTGAAGCCCCTCCGGAAGGAAGCACAGTACATACTTTACAGCTATGGGTAAACTTGCCGAAAGTCAATAAAATGACAACTCCGCGTTATCAGGATATTCGCAGAAAAGATACACCAATGCATATAGAAAATGGCGTAGTTTATCGTCTGTATTCGGGAAGTTCTGTCGGTCTGTCTTCGCCCACAAAAAATCACGCCGCCGTTACCATGATTGAAATAGAGATTGAAAAAGGCGCTACTGCTTCACCGGATTTTCCTGTAAACTATAACGGATTTATTTACGTATTGGAAGGTTCAGGTGCTTTTGGAGAAAATGAAGAGATAGCAGACAAAGAAACTGTTCTGTTGCTTGATCCGGCCAAAGATGATAGGAACCTCAGCGAAGTCAATATCAAAGCCAAAGAAAATTTACGTATCCTCTTATATGCCGGAAAACCAATAAAGGAAGCTGTGGTCGCTCAAGGACCTTTTGTCATGAACACCCAGGAAGAGATACAAGAGGCTTATGCGGACTATAAGGCAGGGAAATTTTAGCATAAATATTGCCGAAATTTGTTTTCAACTAAAAGTTTAAATGCTTTTCCTTCTATATTTAATTGCATCGAAGAAATAAGCTTTCTTCGATGCAACAAATGAGAAGAATAAAGAAGCCACAAATATTCAATCAACCATTTGCAATTCGGAAATAGATGATTCTTTTCTTGGATAATCAATATATCCATGACTTCCAGGTGTGTATAAAGTACTGTAATCCACAGGGTTGAGTGCATTATTATTTTTCCAACGCTTGACCAAATCAGGATTTGCTAAAAAATTTCTCCCGAAAGCAACCAAATCGGCTTGCCCGGAATCTATGGCTTTTTGTGCCGCATCCTTGTCAAGTCCATTACAAAAAATAATCGTTCCATCGTATTGCTTACGGATACTTTTTAAGGTTTCCGCGGGGATGTTCGGATTTAAACCGATGTGGATGTAAACCAACCCAATTTTATTAAATTCTTCAGCTAAATGAGTGTAGGTTTGATGAACTTCTTGCTCATCATAATTGGGCAAATCCCCTAAATTAGAGAAAGGAGAAAGCCGAATACCTGTGCGCTCTGAACCAATTTCAGCGGCAATACTTTTAGCTACTTCTACAGCAAAACTTGTCCTATTTTGGATATTCCCACCATATTCATCTGTTCTATTATTAATATGCGGATTGAGAAATTGTTCAACGAGATAGCCATTGGCGCCATGAATTTCTACACCATCAAAACCTGCTTCTATGGCATTTTTTGCGGCTTGAACAAAATCAGACACGACAGATTTCACCTCCTGCGTCGAAAGTGCTTTTGGATGACTATGAGGTTGATTTCCCTTGGTATCTGTAAATATTTCACCGGCTGCTGGGATATCTGATGCACCGACCAATGATACTTCTGATGGCAAGTTATCCTGATGACCAATCCGACCCGTGTGCATCAACTGCAAAAATATTTTACTTCCGTTTTGGTGTACTTGGGTCGTAATTTTTTTCCAACCGGCGACTTGTTCTTGTGAAAACACACCCGGGATTCGTGGATACCCCAAAGATTCAGGAGAAGGCGCCGTACCTTCAGTAATAATTAAACCGGCCTCAGTACGCTGTGCGTAATACCTCTCCATTAAGGCATTTGGGATATTGTCAATAGCCCGAGAACGCGTCATGGGCGCCATAACAATTCGATTTTTTAAAGATAATTGTTTGTTGTTAAATGGTTTGAAAATAGAATACATAATTATAAGTTATTTGATTATAATACAAAGTTAAATAGTCGTACTGTTGTAATATACCTCTTATAATCATAAAAATAGTCCTATCCGACTTTTGTGTATGCTTTTGGAGTTTTTCCGTAATGACGTTTAAATAAACGGGAAAAATGGCTCATATTGGTAAATCCCAATTGATAGCCTATCTCGGTAATTGTAAAGTTGTGATGTTTTAAAAGTGCAGCCGCTTCCTGCATTCTCATTTTTTGGTAATACTGATAAACACTATCTCCATACACTTGTTTAAAGAGTTTTTTCATTTTTGTCTGACTCATTCCCACTTGCTTGGAAAGACTTTCTAATCGTGGTGGCGTAGCGATATCTTGCATTATTGTTTCTCTTATTTCGTCCATTTTATCAACATCTTCTTTGTTGACAGGATATTGATTTTTCTCTGTTCGTTTTAATAATTTCGAAAACAACAAATATAGTATTCTTTGAATATTGATTTGATAAGCTAAAAGACCGAGTTTTTCCCCATCATCAATCAGCATCAGGTTTTTGAGTTCGAATGCGATATCCTTTGTCAGTTCTTCACAATAATAAAACAGCACATTTTCATGCGCGATATGATTCAATAATTCATTTTTGGAATGAGGAATTTTGAGCAAAGATTTTAAGGCTTTTCTCCGAATACCAATCACCATATAATGAATTTCAGTGCCCTGCGGGAAAAAAGCTTCAGTTGATAAAGCCGAAGAAGCGATCTGTATCGAAGAATCATGCTGCTTTATAAATCGAAGAATTTCTTCTTTATTTTGATTTGCTGAAACCGGCACTTCCTGATTATAAAAAACAAGGGACAACATTTCATTTTCTTCATTTGAAGATAAACGTTTGAGAAAAAAATCTTCTTTTAAATGATAATGATGAATGACGCATTTCACATCCTGATTGATCTCAATGAGTTTGATAAATCCTTTTCCCTTTTTTTGAGGAAAAGTAACCTTATTGTGGGTTACCGGCAGTCCAAAATGTTTGGCAAAACTTTCTACAAAGTTAAAATGAGGATGGACGGTGAATTCAAATTTCATAGTGTCATTAAAATTTATTGTTTCTAAAATTCTCAGTTGCAAAAACATCTTCAACCATAACCCCAAAAGGGTAAAAGGAGGCCTACTAGCCTCCTTTTATATAAACCCTGCTTGATGAATATCGTCTTGTTGCTTCAGCTGTATTTCCTTGTTAAGCACGGTATTCATGGCATTTTCTTTTTTTAAAATTTATGATTCTTCGGTTTGTTTTACTAGTTGAACCTCTCCATTAATGGTGACTTTATCCCCTAACATTAGCCCTCCGGTTTCCAAAGCGGCATTATAATCCAACCCCCAGTCTTTTCGATTAATATCACCTTCAATAGTGAAACCAACCCTTTCGTTGCCCCAGGGATCTTTGATAATTTCGCTTTGTTTTATCAGCAACTCCACATCATTTGACACGCCTTTCATCTTTAATTTACCATATAATATAAATGAATGCTCTTTCTTTTTTTCCAAACGGGTAGAATTAAACTCTAAAGTGGAAAATTCTTTTGTATTAAAGAAATCTAATCCCAACAAATGTTGATCCCTTTTTTTATTATCCGTAGATAAAGAAGCCACTTGAGCCGTGAGATTGATTTGAGAATTTTCAAAATTCACTTCTGTTGTTTCCGTAATCACTTCAAATTCATTAAATTTTCCGGATACACTGCTGATCATTAAATGCTTGATTTTAAAACCAAGTGAACTGTGCTCAGGGTCTGAGACCCATTTCGTTTTTGTTTGCATAACAAATATAGTTTTTGTTTTGATTAATAATGCAAATATATGTACATTAGCTTACAAAACTATACTACTTAATTATAAGTAAGTAGTTACTTTTAGGTTAGTAATTTGATAATCAATTCTTTAAAAAATATATTTCTACAAAATCCAGGTATGCATCTATTGCTTAATGATGATTCAACAGCGGTTTAAATTTTGCTCTATTGTCAATAAGAATAAAGAGATCGATCATAAATAATATTATTGGGATCGTTAATGCCTGGGGAGTATAAGTAATGTTCTGAAGTAAGATGCCTATCATTACAGGTAAAAGAATAAGACTTGCTAATACACGCGTTTTAGGAATGAGAAATAACAAACCTCCAGATATTTCGGTTATAGCAATAAGCGGAAACAACCATTTAATGGTAGCTAATGCCGTTATAATTTTTAATACTTCGCCTTCCAATTCCGGACTGGGCATAAAGTGAAAAAATTTATCCAAACCTGAACTCAAAAACATCATCCCAAAGCCAGCATATATTACCCATTTAAAAGGCTTTATAAAATAATTTTTTGTTATTTGTTTTTGACGTATTGTTGTTTTTTGACTTTTCATAATTAATAAAATTTTAAATTTGAATAAAAGCCAAAATTACGTATATCATCTTTTGGTTTTACATTACTTTACGCAAGGTAAGCAGTAACTTTCATGTTAGTTTATTGATAAACAAAAGGTTATGATATGTGTAAAAAAAGAAGCTTTAGAAAATGATTAAAGGTCTTATTCATCAAGCTTACTTAAAAGTAATCATTACTTTTTATCACTTACTGATAAATATATAGCATAAGTACGTAACTTTGCAACTAAATATTAATTATTAAGACTATGCAACTTATCAATAATTTAAACTGGCGTTATGCCGCCAAAAGATATAGCAACAAAAAGCTATCGAAAGATAAATTGAATATAATACTAGATGCAATGAGGTTATCAGCTTCATCCGGAGGACTACAACCTTATCGGTTATTTGTGATTGATAATCCGGAAACGAGAAAAAAATTAGGAGAGAACTCTTTTAATTTACAAATTACAGAGGCTTCCCATTTGATAGCTATTGCTTCTTTTTCTCGACTAAGGCAAAAGGACATTGATACATATATCAATCAGATGGCACAGGTTAGGAATTCTGATCTTCAAGCATTTCAAGCCTTAAAAACTTCAATGGAAAATTATTATCTCAACTTGTCCGATGAGGAAGTGGAACACTGGGCGGCCAAACAAGCCTATATTGCTCTGGGAACAGGATTGATTGCCGCGGCAGATTTAAAAGTGGATTCCAGTCCGATGGAAGGCTTTGATTCAGAAAAGCTGGATCATTTATTAGGGTTGGAAGAAAAAGGATTGAAAAGTGTAGTGTTATTGGCTTTGGGGTATAGGGATCAGGAAAAAGACCGGTTTTCTTCCTCAAAAAAAGTTAGATTACCAAAAGAAGAACTCATCAAAATCGTATGATGACATCCTTCGGTGTAAAAAAAGGGTAAGGCAACATTTGGATTTAATTTAATTGATTAAGTCCAAATTTTCCTTTCCGGTAAAATAAGACATCCAAAAGTTCATTGAAATCTGTTTCATTCCTGATTTCACTTGTTTTTAACCTTCCAAAACTACTGGTAATAAGCGTGTTCCCGCTCACTGTGACTCGACCATCTTCCGTGGCTAAACTAATTAGTCTTTTTTGGGTGAAAGGGGAATCCGGACTTGTTTGTTGAGAAATGAACATTTCCCAAAAATCATCTAACTGTTGGGGTTCCGGATTAAACAGATAGACTGCCCTTTTTTGATTCTTGTTAATTCGGGAAACCTTTAGATACTCCTTATTATATGGTTCAATAGTAAACAAACCACGTTCATCTTTTTGAATGTTATTTATCTCAACTTTTAAAGGGGCAAATGAAAATTCACCAAAGCCTACGTCCACCAAATATTCCATTCCCTCTATACAGACTATAATGGCCAAATGACTAAACTTTTTTCGGTAGGTTTTCGTTTTGTTATCATACGGACGACCGGAAATTAATCTGGCTTCAAATCCTAGAGCAATCAGTAATTCGTAGAAGAGCGTATTGAGTTCATAACAAAACCCACCTCTTTTATGAATAACAATTTTTTCAAACAACTGAGAGACCGATAACTCTATAGGGACATCATTGTGAATATCCAGATTTTCGAAAGGAACATGAAGCAGGTGCAAACGCTGCAATTCTTTTAGCACCTTTAAATTAGGTACACGTGATCCTTTATAATTTATTCTGTTCAGATAACGACTGATGCTTATATCTAAGATTACCATACTTATATATTTTTGATGGTTTTGCCGAAAAAAACAAAGTTATGTATATTTACTTATTAAAATATACTACTTTACTAAAAGTAAGTAACTACCTTTGTATTAATTAACTGGTAATAAATTAATTATGAAAAAAGAAGAAAAGAAATTTCTGCCAAAGACTCAGTGCGAATCGATGCTTAATGGGATAGAAGATGCCTTGTATGT